>NZ_JBFAUH010000005.1:0-330455 GCF_040679095.1 Streptomyces sp. NPDC052496 | reverse complement strand
TTTCCGGGTTCTCCCGGTAACACACACGAGAGCGGAACAGGAAGCGGAATAGGCTTCCCGTTCACAGCGTCCTCGCTGTGTGTGCCACCCGCACCGCATGGGTGCCGGTGGGCTTTTCAAAGGAACCTCATCCTCCGGCGTGGTGCCGGTGGACGGGGTATCAACATATCTGGCGTTGACTTTTGGCACGCTGTTGAGTTCTCAAGGAACGGACGCTTCCTTTGTGCCTGTTTCACCAGGCTCTCCGGGCGCTTCCCTTCGGTCTTGCGTTTCCGACTCTATCAGATCCTCGCGGTCCCGATTTTCGCCGGTGCGTTTCGGCCTTTCGGCTTCTGCGCGGTTCCAACCTTACCAGATCCGTTCCGCGTTTCCGCTTTCCGTATCCGGCCCCTGTTGGAGCGGGGTGACCGTCCGGCTTTCGCTTTTCGGTCTTTCCGACTCTATCAGATCCGTTTTTCGTTCCGGGCTTCCGGTTCAGGAAGCTTTCGGTTTCGAAAGTGAATCCGATTCCCCGTCGGAGGGGGTTTGTTCGCGCCTTCCGGCGTGCTCACTACTTTAGTGCCTTTCCCCTGTGACACATAATCGGGTCACTGGTCAGAATTTCGGCATGCCGAAATCCGTCCCGTTCGGGAGTCGTGCAGTAGTGGTGGTGCCGCCGGTCTGGCGTGAGGGGCTGCCGTGGATGCCTGTCGGCTCCGTGGCAACTCGGAGAACACTACACGAGCGGTTGGGGCGCTTCAAACCCGTGCCAGGGCACGGATCCTGGCGTACCGTGGTCCGCATGACGACGCGTGCACTCGTACAGCAGTGGTGGCCCGCCTGACGGCGGCCGCCCCCAGTGCATGCAGACAGACGGCCGCCGGACCCGGCGGCCGTTTTGCGTATCTCCTTGCAGCGGCCGGTGGGCGCGGCGGTCCCGGGACCAGTAGTTCGGGAGACGAGAGAGATGACGCGGATCTTCAGTGGTGTGAAGCCGACGGGGCACCTGACCCTGGGGAACTACCTCGGGGCCCTGCGCGGCTGGGCGGACGAGGACCAGCACCGGGCGGACGCGCTGTTCTGCGTCGTCGACCTGCACGCGCTGACCGTCGAGCACGATCCGGCACGGGTGCGAAGGCTCAGTCGTCAGGCCGCCACGCTGCTGCTGGCGGTGGGGCTCGATCCACGGCAGTGCACGGTCTTCGTGCAGAGCCATGTCGACGAGCACGCGCGGCTGTCGTACCTGATGGAGTGCACCGCGTCCGACGGCGAGATGCGGCGCATGATCCAGTACAAGGAGAAGACCGAGCGGGAACGGGCCCGGGGCGGCAGCGTACGGCTGTCCCTGCTGACGTACCCGGCACTGATGGCCGCCGACATCCTCGCGTACGGGGCCGACGAGGTGCCGGTGGGTGAGGACCAGGCGCAGCACGTCGAGCTGACCCGGGACCTGGCGGTGCGGTTCAACCAGCGGTACGGGCAGACGTTCGTCGTACCGAAGGCGACGCTGCCGAAGGTGGCCGCGCGGGTCATGGACCTTCAGGAACCGACGTCGAAGATGGGGAAGTCGCACGCCCGCACCTCCGGGATCGTCTACCTGCTCGACGAGGCGGACGTGGTGCGCAAGAAGGTCATGCGGGCCGTCACGGACACCGGAACGGACGTCGTGTACGACCGGGCCGAGCGGCCCGGGGTGGCCAACCTGCTGGACATCCTGGCGGCGTGCGGTGCGGGTGAGCCGGCGGAGCTGGCGGCCGAGTACGACTCGTACGGCGCGCTGAAGAAGGACACGGCCGAGGCGGTGGTGGAACTCCTGCGGCCGGTGCGGGAACGGCACGCGGAGCTGGTGCGGGATCCGGAGTACGTGGACTCCGTCCTGCGGGACGGGGCCGAGCGGGCCCGGGCGGTCGCGCGGCCCCGGGTGGATGCGGCGTATCAGGCGGTGGGGTTGATGCCGGCGGTGTGAGGTGCGGGTGGTGTGAGGTGGGGGGTGGGGGCGTGGCCACCGGTGTGCGGGGGGGGCGCGGTGCGCCTGGGGGGGCGGGAGCGTTCTGGGGCGTGGGAGCGTCCCGGGGCGCGGTGGTGGCCACGGCCCTGCTTGAGCTGAGAGCGGGCGGTGGTCGGGCCTGGGGTCAGCCGTTGCCGGAGGCGAGTTCGCGGCTGCGGTCACGGGCCGCTTCGAGAGCGGCGATCAGGGCCGCCCGTACGCCGTGGTTCTCCAGCTCGCGGATGGCGTTGATGGTGGTGCCGGCGGGAGAGGTCACGTTCTCGCGGAGGGTGACCGGGTGCTCGCCGCTGTCCCGCAGCATGGTCGCCGCGCCGATCGCCGCCTGCACGATCAGATCATGGGCCTTGTCGCGCGGCAGGCCCAGCAGGATGCCGGCGTCGGTCATCGCCTCGACGAGGAAATAGAAATACGCCGGGCCGGAGCCGGAGAGCGCGGTCGCGGCGTCCTGCTGGGACTCCGGGACGCGCAGCGTCTTGCCGACGGTGGCGAAGATTTCCTCGGCGCGGGTGAGGTGGGCGGCGGTGGCGTGCGTGCCGGCCGAGATGACGGACATCGCCTCGTCCACGAGGGCGGGGGTGTTCGTCATGACCCGTACGACGGGAGTGGTGTCCGGCAGCCGCTCCTCGAAGAAGGCCGTGGGAATGCCGGCGGCGCCGCTGATGACCAGGCGGTCGGCGGGGGTGTGCGGGGCCAGCTCCGTGAGGAGGGCGCCCATGTCCTGCGGCTTCACGGTGAGGATCAGGGTGTCCGCGGACTTGGCGGCCTCGGCGTTGGTCACAGGGGTGACGCCGTAACGGGTGCGGAGCTGGTCGGCGCGTTCGGGGCGGCGGGCGGTGACCATGAGGTCGGTGGGGGTCCAGCCGCCTCGGATCATGCCGCTGAGGAGGGCTTCGCCGATTTTTCCGGTGCCGAGTACGGCGACCTTTTGGGTCATGGTGCGGTTCACCTCGCCGGTGGGGCTGAATTGGGGGTGGGTGGGTGGGGTGGGTGGGGTGGTGTTGGTTCTGGGCTCATCCTCGCATCGTGGGGGTTTGGGGGGTGGGGGCGTTCACGTTGTGGGCGGAGGGGGTGTGGGCGGGGCGGTATGGGACGCCGTGATCGCCCGGCGGGCTCGTCCTCAATCGCCGGACGGGCTTGATTTGGCCGGGGCCGAGAGCGACCGAAGACTCCTCCTCAGACAGCGGAGCGGCTTGAGTGGGCCGAGGGCAGAATCGCCCGGCTGGCTCATCCTCAAATGCCGGACGGGCTTGATTTGGCCGGGGGCGAGGGCGACCGAAGACTCCTCCTCAGACGGCGGAGCGGCTTGAGTGGGCCGGGGGCCGAGTCGCCCGGCTGGCTCGTCCTCAAACGCGGGACGGGCTTGATTTGGCCGGGGCCGAGAGCGACCGAAAGCTCCTCCTCAGACAGCGGAGCGGCTTGAGTGGGCCGAGGGCAGAATCGCCCGAAGGCTCGTCCTCAAACGCCGGACGGGCTTGAGTGGGCTGGGGTGGGTGGGATGTTTGGTGGCTTGGGTGGGGCGGGGTTGGTGGTGGGCGAAGGGGCGGCCTCGGGTGTTGGGTGGGGTTTGAGGGGGTGGGGAGCTAGGGGGTGCGGCGGGGGAGGGTGGGGGTGGTGAGGGTGAGGGTGAGGAGGGTGCAGAGGGTGACTATGAGGGCGTCGCGGAAGAAGGTGGGTGTGGGGGTGGGGTGGGTGAGGACTTCGGTCATGGCGTCGACCGCGTAGGACATCGGGAGGACGTCGGAGATCGCCTCCAGCACCGGGTGCATGGTGTCGCGTGGGGCGAAGAGGCCGCACAGGAGGAGCTGCGGCATCAGTACGGCCGGCATGAACTGGACGGCCTGGAACTCGGACGAGGCGAAGGCCGAGACGAACAGGCCGAGGGCGGTGCCGAGGAGGGCGTCCAGGACGGCGACCAGGAGGAGCAGCCAGGGCGAGCCCGTGATGTCCAGGTCCAGCAGCCAGACGGAGAGCGCGGTGGCGAGGGCGGACTGGACGACGGCGAGGGTACTGAAGGCGAGGGCGTAGCCGCCGAGGAGGTCCGCCTTGGACAGGGGCATCGCCAGGAGGCGTTCGAGGGTGCCCGAGGTCCGTTCGCGGAGGGTGGCGATCGAGGTCACCAGGAACATGGTGATCATCGGGAAGATGCCGAGGAGCGAGGCGCCGACGCTGTCGAACGTGCGGGGATGCGCGTCGAAGACGTAGCGGAGCAGCGCGATCATCACGCACGGGACGAGCAGCATCAGGGCGATGGTGCGCGGGTCGTGGCGCAGTTGGCGCAGCACCCGGGCGGCGGTGGCCAGGACCCGTGCTCCGGAGACGGGGAGGGGGAGGGGGAGAGGTGAGGGGGTGCGGGGTGTGGTCATGGGGTGGGCTCCGGGGGGCGGGGCTCCGAGGGGCGGAGTTCTGGGGAGCGGGGCTCCGAGGGGCGGGGTTCTGGGGAGCGGGGTGCTGGGGTGGAACGGGCGCGGTCGGTGGCGGTGGCTTTGTCGACCAGGTGGAGGAAGGCCTCCTCGACGGTGGCGGTACGCGTACGGACGCGCAGCGCTTCGGGGGTGTCCTCGGCGAGGATGCGGCCCTCGCGCATCAGGAGCAGCCGGTGGCAGCGTTCGGCCTCGTCCATGACGTGGGAGGAGACGAGGAGGGTGGTGCCGCGGCCGGCGGCGAGGCGGTGGAAGAGCTGCCACAGGTCGCGGCGGAGTACGGGGTCCAGGCCGACGGTCGGTTCGTCGAGGACGAGCAGTTCCGGGGTGCCGAGCAGGGCGACGGCCAGGGAGACGCGGCTGCGCTGGCCGCCGGAGAGCCGGCCGGCGAGGGCGTCGGCGTGCGGAGCGAGGTCGACGTCCTCGATGACGCGACGCACGCTCTCCCGGCGCTCGGCGCGGGCGGCGCGGCCCGGGCGCAGCACCGCGGCGAAGTAGGCGAGGTTCTGGCGGACGGTGAGGTCGTCGTAGACCGCGGGTGACTGGGTGACGTACCCGATGCGGGGGCGCAGGCGGGTGTGGCCGGCGGGGTGGCCGAGGACGTCGAGGGTGCCGGTCACCTTGGCCTGGGTGCCGACGACGGCGCGCATCAGGGTGGTTTTGCCGCAGCCGGACGGGCCGAGGAGGCCGGTGATCCGGCCGGGCGGGACGTCGAAACTGAGGTCGTCCAGGACGGTGCGGCGGCCGCGTACGACCGTGAGGGCGCGGGCCCGGACGGCGGTCGTTCCGGTGGTGGCGGCCCCTTCGGGCGCGGTCCGGGTGGCCGGGGCGGGCTGACCGTGACCGTAATTCTTCATGTGTTGAATATTGCGTGCGGGGCCCGGTGCGTCAAGGGCCGGGGCGCGCTCCGGCGGTCGTCGGACGGCACGGGTCCGACCACTCCTGGGCGATGACTCAGCGTTTACCTGACGGTTACACAGGGATTCGATCGAAGCCGGGCCGCACTGGACACACTCAAGGTGAGTGTCCAGCCAGCCGGAGGAGGGGGCCGACGCCATGCGCCGCGTGCTGCTGTTTCTCCTGGCAGCGCTGCTGGCGTTCCCGGTCGGCACCGAGGGCGCCTACGGGCGGGACACCGAGGGCGCTTACGGGCGGACGGCCGGGAGTCCGTACGGGCGGACGGCCGAGGGCCGGTCCGGGGCGTCGGCCGCCGAGGTGGCCGCTCCGTACGAGGACGGCGGCCCGGCGGACTCCGCGGCCGGACACTGTCCGACCGGCCGCGCCGCGCGTTCGGCGACCGGCATCCCCGCCTTCCACCCCGGCGACCAGGTCAGGAGCGCGAGCGACCCCACCGTTCCACCGGCCGCCGGCCCGGCTCCGGCGGCCCCGGTCACCGGGCGCCGCGCCGTGCCGCTGAAGAGTTCGGGCCAGCTTCCGATCAGCCATCGCGTCTTCCGCTGCTGAGCGGCGATCACTTCCTTCAGGCGATCTCTCTCCGCCCTCTCTCCGCCCCCCGCAGATCAGCGCGGCCGGTTTCCCTGCCCGCGCAGTTCACCGTTCACGGATCGATACCCACATCCGTTCCCGCCGCCCGGCGCACGTCCGCGCCGCGCGGTCCGCCGCAATGCGCTGGAGGCAACGTCATGCGGAAAACGCTCATGCAAAAGGGGTCCGTACGTAAGTCATGCGTACGAAAGGGGTCCGCACGAAAGGGATCCGCACGAAAGGGATCCGCACGAAAGGGATCCGTACAGAAAGCAATCGTGCAGAACGCAATCGTGCAGAAAGTGTCCGGGCGGCAGGCCATGGTCATACGTGCGGACTTCGCCGCTTCCCTCGTCGTCTTCCTGGTCGCCGTGCCGCTGTGCGTCGGCGTGGCCGTCGCCTCCGGCGTACCCGCCGAGCTGGGACTGATCACCGGCATCGTCGGCGGCCTGCTCACCGGCCTCCTGCCCGGCAGCAGCCTCCAGGTCAGCGGCCCGGCCGCCGGGCTGACCGTGCTCGTGTACGAGGCGGTCCAGGAATTCGGGCTGAGTGCGCTCGGGGCGCTGGTGCTCGCGGCCGGGGTGTTGCAGCTGGTCATGGGTGCGCTGCGGCTGGGTCGCTGGTTCCGGGCCATTTCGGTCGCGGTCGTGCAGGGGATGCTGGCGGGCATCGGGCTCGTCCTGATCTCGGGGCAGGTGTACGCGCTCACGGACGCCGACCCGCCGGGCACCGGGCTCGCCAACCTCGGTGGCCTGCCGGAGCTGGTGTCCGACACGATCTGGTCGGACCAGGCGCTGACCGCGGCGGCGATCGGCCTGGGCACCATCGCCGTACTGGTGCTGTGGCCCCGGTGGAAGCCCGCCGCACGGATGCTGCCGGCGCCGCTGGCGGCCGTGGCGCTGGCCACCGTCACCGTCACGGCCCTCGGTCTGCCGGTGGCACGGCTGGAAGTCACCGGGCTGCTGTCCGCCGTCCAGCCGCCGGGCGGGCCGGACTTCGCGCAGTTGGCGGAGGTCGGCGCGGTCGGCACCGTCCTGGCCTTCGCGCTCATCGCGTCCGCCGAGTCCCTGTTCAGCGCGGCGGCCGTGGACCGGCTGCACGACGGAGCGCGGACGGACTACGACAAGGAGCTGATGGCGCAGGGCGCGGGCAACGCGGTGTGCGGGCTGCTCGGCGCGCTGCCGATGACCGCGGTGATCGTGCGCAGCGCCGCGAACGTGCGGGCCGGGGCCCGTACGAAGACGTCGCGGGTGCTGCACGGCGGGTGGCTGCTGCTGTTCGCGGCGGCGTTCCCGGCGGCGCTGGGCGTCGTGCCGCCGGCGGCACTGGCGGGCGTGCTGGTGCACGCGGGCTGCAAGCTCATTCCCGTACGGGATCTGGTGTCGCTGTGGCGTGAGTACCGCGGTGAGGTGGTGGTGCTCGTCGGGACGGCCGTGGCGATCGTGGTGACCAACATGTTCGAGGGCGTCGTCATCGGGCTGTTGATGGCGGTCGCGAAGTCCGCGTGGGAGACCTCGCACGCGCATCTGGAGGTGTCGGGGGCGGAGGGCGACGGCTCCGGGACCGGGCCGCTGCGCGTACGCGCCCTGGGGAACGCCACCTTTCTGCGGCTGCCCAGGCTGCTGGACCAGTTGGAGGCGCTGCCGCACGACCGTGCCGTGATCCTGGACCTCTCCGGGCTGCGCCACCTCGACCGCGCCTGCGCGGCGGCGCTGGGGAACTGGGCGGAGCGGCGGCGGCCGGATGGTGAGGTGGGGGGTGGAGGGGGCAGTGGGGTCGATGCGGTCGCCGGGTTCGATGCGGTCGGCGGGGTCGGTGCGGTCGGCGGGGTCGGTGCGGTCGGTAGGTCCGGTACGGCCTGTGAGTCCGGTGGGGCCGGTGGGGCCGGTAGGGCCAGTGGGGCTGGTATCGGTGCCGGGGTTGCCGGGGCAGGGGTTGCCGGGGCAGGGATTGCCGGCGCCGGGGCCGCCACCCTCACCACCCCCGCCCCTACCTCCACCCCACCATCCGGGCATAAAGGCCCATAAGCGCCATTAAGCGGAAGGGAGCGGCGTTGCGGGCCAAAGGGCCGTAGGGTCGGGGAGCTTGATCCACCCGTCCCACGACCCTAGGAGCCCCGTGATCCGCCGGCCTCTCCGCTCCTGCGGTGCGACCGCCGCGCTCTCCGTCGCCCTGCTGCTGTCCTCCTGTACGAGTGCGACCCGGCTGGACGGCACGCAGGGCGCGGGCAGTGTGCACGACCCGCTCTTCCCCGCCCTCGGAAACGGCGGGTACGAGGTGGGGCACTACGGCCTCGACCTCGCCTACGACGTACGCGGCGGCAAGCTGGACGCCACCGCCGAGATCAGCGCCACCGCGCAGGCCGACCTCGCCTCCTTCAAGCTGGATCTCCAGGGGCTGAAGGTGCACGGCGTGCGGGTGGACGGCAAGGACGCCGAGTTCTCCCGCAAGGGCCACAAGCTGACGGTCCGGCCGCGGGAGACCGTCAAGAAGGGCGCGGCGTTCCGTACGACGGTCGAGTACGACGGTGAGCCCGAGGAGATGACGGACGCGGACGGTGCGACCGAGGGCTGGGTGCGTACGGAGGACGGGGCCTTCGTGGCGGGCCAGCCGGCCGGGTCGATGACGTGGTTCCCCGGCAACAACCACCCCGGTGACAAGGCCGCGTACGACTTCAAGATCACCGTGCCGGACGGGTACACCGCCGTCGCCAACGGTGAGCTGCGCAGCCGTAAGAGCACCAAGGGCCGCACCACCTTCGAGTGGCACAACGCCGAGCCGATGGCCTCCTACCTCGCCACCGCGACGATCGGGAAGTTCACCGTCGAGGAGTCCCGGACGAAGGGCGGCCTGCCCGTCTACACGGCCGTGGACCCGGCGGAGGCGAAGGAGAGCGCGGGGCCGCTGGGCCGGCTGGACGAGATCCTGGACTGGTCGGTGAAACGATTCGGCCCGTATCCGTTCTCCTCCGCCGGCGCGGTCGTCGACCACACGCCCGAGCGGGTCGACTGGGGCGCGCTGGAGACCCAGACGAAACCGATCTACGTCGGGGCCCCGGACGAGGGCACGGTCGTGCACGAGACCGCGCACCAGTGGTTCGGCAACTCCGTGACACCGAAGACCTGGAAGGACATCTGGCTCAACGAGGGCTTCGCGCAGTACGCGGAGTGGCTGTGGGAGGAGGACAAGGGCGGCCGTACGGCGCAGCAGCAGTTCGACGCGCTGTACAAGACCGACGAGGACGACGAGGACCTCTGGGGCTTCCCGCCCGGCGACCCCGGCACGGCGGAGAACGTCACCGGCGACCCCGTCTACAAGCGCGGCGGCATGGTCCTCCAACAGCTCCGCAAGGCCGTCGGCGACCAGACCTTCTTCGCGATCCTCAAGGACTGGCCCGCCGAACACCGCCACGGCAGCGCCGACACCCAGCAGTTCATCGACTTCTGCGAAGACCGTACGGACGAAGACCTGACGGACCTCTTCGACGACTGGCTGTACGGGGACGGGAAGCCGGACTGGGAGTACTGAGGAGTACTCAGGAGTACTCAGGCGAGGCGAACGGGCATGTCGCGGGCCGCGGCAGGTCCGGGCAGCCTGGCCGGCGGCCGGCATTACCTCGGAAGTAATCGACGGGGGCCGTGGCGGCCAGCAGCATCGGTGGCATGAACAGCACTGATTCCGCAGTTACCGTCGAAGTTCCCGAAGCAGCCCAAGCAACCGAAGCAACCCAAGCAACCCAAGCAACCGAAGCCACCGAAGTCGTCGATGCCTATCTCGCCACGGTCGCCGACCCGGAAGCGACTCCCGAGCGCATCGCCGCGCACTATGCGGAGCGGGTCGACTGGATGTGCGCCGACAACCCGGTGGTGCCGTGGCTGCGGCCGCGCGCGACCCGGGCCGACGTCGCGGCGCACTGGCGGGAGCTGCGTGAGCACACCGTGGCGGGCGCGGGCGGCGCTTCGGTCGACGCGGTCGTGGCCTCGGGGCCGGAGGTGGTGCTGACCGGGTACCTCTGGGGGACGGTGCGGGCCACCGGGAAGTCCTTCCGGTCGCCGTTCGCGCTGCGGTTCACCGTCGCGGGCGGCGAGATCGTGCGGCACCACGTGTACGAGGACAGCCTGGCGATCGCCGCGGCCTGCACGCCCGGGGAGTGAGGCGGGAGACCGGGAACGGGAAGCGCGAACCAGGAAGCGGCAGGCAGGAGACGGAAGGCAGGAGGCAGGCGCTGCCTCCTGCTAGGTGGCGCGCTTCTTCTTCGGCTTTGTGGGCTTCTTGGCCGCCGGATTGCCCGTGCGGGCCTTTCGGCGGCGCTCGTAGCGTTCGCGTTCGGCCGCGTACTCGGCGCGCCGTACGCCCTCGCCCGGGGCCTCGACGAGGCTGCGGCAGAAGTAGGCGAGCAGCGAGCCGATGAAGCCGATGAGCAGCATGCTCTGTGCGGAGCGGTCGACCGGGCGGTCGGTGGCCGCGTCGGTGGCGGGGCGGGTCAGGCGGTCCCAGGTGCGGCGGAAGGCGACCGCGCTGCACACCGCGAAGCAGGCCACGATCAGCGCGTTCAGGAAGGAGCCGACGGCGGCGATCTCCAGGCCCTCGAAGGCGAAGCGCAGCACCACCGCGCCGGCGGCGGCGAGCGCCAGGGAGCCGATGGCGACCCCGGCGCGGCGCAGGCCGTAGCCGCCGTCGTGGTGCACCCAGGTCGTCCCGAAGAAGCGGATCGGGGCCGGCTCGGGGCCGGCCGGATCCGGGGCGGGCGGTGTCTCGTCGCTCATGGGGTCGATTATCCCGGTAGGCCGGAGCGGCCGGGCCCGCGCGCCCCGCTAGCATCCGCCTGTACATGCCAACCGGGGGAAGGTTCAGTATGCGCAGGCGATACGGGCGATGGGGTACGGCGATCGGGACGCTGTCCCTGCTGGCGGTCACCGTCGCGGGGTGTGGTGACCCGGCCTCCGGGCCCTCGGGCGACAGCACCGCGGCCGCCGGCGGCCGTCCCGCACCCGCCGGGGCCGCCGAATCCGCCGGGGCTCCCGGAACCGCCGGGGCCTCCGCGGCACCGCGTCCCCTGACGGGCGCGCAGACGGCCCGGGCGATGCTTTCGACCGCCGATCTGCCCGCGGGCTGGGCGGTGGCGGAAGAGGACCTGTCACCCGCGGTGGAGGAGGACGACCACGGCATTCGCGACCTGAAAGGTGACGCCGCGTGCAACCGCGTGGTCGCCGAATCGTTCCAGCACGTCCGGGCGAGCGCCGTGGTCAGCCGGACGATGGAGAACGCCATGCTCCGGCGCTCCCTGATGTTCGAGGTGAAGATCTTCCCGGACGTCACGGGTGCCCGGCAGGCCGTCGAGGAGGTCGGACAGCTGCGGCAGAAGTGCGCGACGGCCACGGCGGGGCCGTACGCGGTGAGCTACGGGGTGCTGGGCGCGCCGCGGCAGGGGGACGAGTCGGTGGGCGTCCGTCTGCGGGTGGGCGGCAACCGGTTCGACGAGATCGTGATCCGGGTCGGTACCGGTCTCACCATCGTCACGTTCGCCGGGACCGTCGGTGACGACGGCCGGCTGGTGGAGTCCGTCACCGCCCAGGCGGCGGAGAAGCTGCGGCAGGCCGCCGGATGACCCGGGCCGGGCCCCGCGCCCGGCCCCGGCCCCTGACTCAGGCGGCTCAGTTCGCGCAGCGCGGGGCCACGAAGCCGTCGCTGCCGGTGTGGACGTACGTGTCCGAGACGTACTGGCCGGGCGCGATGCAGTCCCAGATGTCGTTGGTGCCGTACGGGCCGCTGACCCGCTCGCCGTTGCGCTGGCAGCGGATGGCGACCCGGGCACCGTACGGGAGCTGCCGGACGAGGGCGCTGCGGCTGCTCGGGCCGCTGCGGACGTTGAGGCGGTAGCCCGGGGCGACCGGGTAGGTGGCCGCGGTCGCCGCCATCGCCTCGACGGCGACGCCCTCGGCCTCGGTGACCGCCTCCGCCTCCGCGACCACCGCGGCCGCCTCCACGCCGATGTCCGTGCCGGTCTCCGCGGCCGTGCCGACGGTGTTCTCCGGTGTGCTGGTCATGCGTCACTCCCCCGTTGAATGGTCCCGGTGTGCTGGACCGGTCCGCGGGCCGCGGCCGGTTCACCGGCACGCTAGCAAGCCTCACCTGTCCCGTACGCACCATCGACTAGGCTCCGTGCGTCGCATCTGCGGCCCATGGACACGGGGGTGGGGAGATGCCGCCGCTGCGCGGTTCCGGGGTGGACCCGGAAGCGGAACGTCCGCTGTACGCGGGACGGTACCGCCTGGACGCGCGCCTGGGCTCCGGCGGAATGGGCGTGGTGCACCTGGCGCGGTCGTCGTCCGGGCTGCGCCTGGCGGTCAAGGTCGTGCACGCCGAGTTCGCCCAGGACCCCGAGTTCCGCGGCCGGTTCCGGCAGGAGGTGACCGCGGCGCGGCGGGTGAGCGGCGCGTTCACCGCGCCGGTCGTGGACGCCGACCCGGACGCCGACCGGCCCTGGATGGCCACCCTCTACATACCCGGGCCGACCCTCGGCCAGCATGTGAAGCGCAACGGGCCGCTCGCGCCCGACGAGCTGCGCAGACTGGCCGCCGGGCTCGCCGAGGCGCTGCGCGACATCCACCGGGCGGGCGTGGTGCACCGCGACCTGAAGCCGGGCAACGTACTGCTCGCCGCCGACGGCCCCAAGGTCATCGACTTCGGTATCTCGCGTCCCGCGGACAGCGAGATGCGCACCGAGACCGGCAAGCTGATCGGCACGCCGCCGTTCATGGCGCCCGAGCAGTTCCAGCGGCCGCGTGAGGTGGGCCCGGCGGCCGACGTGTTCGCGCTGGGGTCGGTGCTGGTGCACGCGGCGACCGGGCGGGGGCCGTTCGACTCGGAGAGCCCGTACATCGTCGCGTACCAGGTGGTGCACGACGAGGCGGACCTGACGGGTGTTCCGGAGGACCTGGCGCCGCTGATCCGTACGTGCCTGGCGAAGCGGCCGTCCGACCGGCCGACTCCGGACGTGCTGATGCGGATGCTGCACACGGAGGCCCCTACCGAGACTTACGAGGATCTGCTCGCGGGCGGCCCGGAGTCGGCGGGGGCTGCCGTGCCGCCGGGTTCGGCCCTACGTGAGGGGTCGGTCCTACGGGAGGACTCTTCAGGGCCGGAGAGTCCTGCCGGACCCAAGAGTCCTGCCGGGCCGGAGAGTCCTGCCGGCGCGGCGGACGGCCTCGTTCCGGCTCAGTGGGAGCCCGTACGGATCGTCCCGGCCCCCGCGCCGTCCGCTGCGCCGGACCCGGGTGAGGAGACGCACGTACGGGCCCGGCGGCCGGACGCGGCAGCGGGAGGACGAGCGGAAGCAAAAGCGGAACCCGAACCGGAACCCGAACCGGGACTCACAGCGGAACCGGAACCCGAACCGGAACCCACCCCACCCAAAACCCCGCCCCGCCCCCGCTGGATCATCTGGTCCGCCGTGGCGGCCGCGGCGGCCGTGCTCGCCGGTGCGGGCATCTTCGCGGGCGTACGGGTGCTGGGGGCCGAGGACGCCCCGGCGCTCCAGACGCACACCGCCGACGGCACCGCCGCGGCCTTCCGCCCGTGGCACACGCAGGTGGTGCAGCGGCCCGCCGGGCACCCGGCCGAGATGCCGTTCTGCGCGCACGGCGCTGCCGCCCTGTTCTGCGTCGAGCGGGGGCTGAAGGCCGCGCGGGTGGACACGGAGGGCGGCGCGGTGACGTGGCGGCGGGCGAGCGAACCGGTCCGCAAGGGGGACATGCCGCCGGGCGTGCCGGTGTTCTCCGGCGGGCTGGTGTACGTACGGTCTCCTGACGGCAAGCGTCTGGAGGCGCTGGATCCGTCGGCCGGCGCGAAGGGCGCGACACGCTGGAGCAAGGACCTGACCGGGTACGCCGCCGAGGTGCGGATCGTGGGCGGGACGATTCTGCTGACCGCGCCGGACGGCATGATCACGGCGCTGGACAGCGCCACCCACGAAGAGCGCTGGCACCACCGGTTCCCGGCGCAGCCGCTGGGCCAGTTCACCGCGTACGGGGACGGCCGTACGGCGTACGCGGCCACCGTGGCGGCCGACGGGGCCTCCACCGTGGTCACCGCGATCGACCCGGTGCGCGGCACGCTGCGCTGGGAACGGCGGCTGCCCGGATCCCTCACCCTGGCCGGTACGGGCGCGTCCGGCTCGGTCTACCTGACCGCCGCCGATCCGCTGCTCGTCACCCGCACCTCGGCCGTCGTGCGCTACGACCCGGCGACGCACCGCGTCCGGCGGCTGCCGCTGGACGCGCCGGTCGACGACGCGGCGGGCGTGGTGCGCGGCGAGACGGTCTACGTCCTCGCCACCACCGGCGGCACGCTCCAGGCCGTCGGCGACCGGCGGTGGAGCGTGGAGACCTCGGTGAGCCGGGGGTCGGTGCCGGTGCTCGACCCGAAGGCCGAGCGGCTGTACTTCACCGGCGCCGACGGCCGGCTGCTGGCCGTGGACACCCGGCGCGGCGCGCTGCTCGGCCAGACGCCGCCCCGGCTGGCCACCGGCCGCAGCGGCTACCTGGAGACGCTGCCCGCGCCGCTGCCGGACCCGCGGCGCGGCCGGATCTACGCGGCGGCGCCGGACGGCTCGGTCTTCGCCGCGGACGCGGAGCACCCCGCCCGCTGGTGAGAGAGCGGACGGGGCGCGCGGAAGCGGAAGCCCGGCCGGAGCCGGGCCGGGGTCTCACCCCAGCTTGCTCACATCGCGCACCGCGCCCTTGTCGGCGCTGGTGGCCATCGCCGCGTAGGCGCGCAGGGCCTGCGAGACCTTGCGCTCGCGCTTCTTGGGCGCGTACACGCCGCCCAGCGCCTCCCGGCGGGCCGTCAGCTCGGCTTCGGGCACCAGGAGTTCGATGGTGCGGTTCGGGATGTCGATCCGGATGCGGTCGCCGTCCTCGACGAGGGCGATGGTGCCGCCGGAGGCCGCCTCGGGCGAGGCGTGGCCGATGGACAGGCCGGAGGTGCCGCCGGAGAAGCGGCCGTCGGTGACCAGCGCGCACGTCTTGCCCAGGCCGCGCCCCTTGAGGAAGGACGTCGGGTAGAGCATCTCCTGCATGCCGGGGCCGCCCTTGGGGCCCTCGTAGCGGATGACGACCACGTCGCCCGCCGTGACCTTCTTGCCGAGGATCTTCTCGACGGCCTCCTCCTGCGACTCGCAGACCACGGCCGGGCCCTCGAACGTCCAGATCGACTCGTCGACGCCCGCGGTCTTCACCACACAGCCGTCCTCGGCGAGGTTGCCCTTGAGGACGGCCAGGCCGCCGTCGGCGGAGTAGGCGTGCGCGAGGTCGCGGATGCAGCCGCCCGCGGCGTCCACATCGAGGCTGTCCCAGCGCTCGGACTGGGAGAAGGCGGTGGCGGAGCGCTTGCAGCCGGGGGCCGCGTGCCACAGTTCGACGGCCTCGGGGGACGGCGAGCCGCCGCGCACGTCCCAGGTCTTCAGCCAGTCCGCCATGGAGGAGCTGTGCACGGTGTGCACGTCCTCGTTGAGCAGGCCGGCCCGGTACAGCTCGCCCAGGATGGCGGGGATGCCGCCGGCCCGGTGCACGTCTTCCATGTAGTACGTGCCGCCCGGCGCGACGTTCGGTGCGACCTTGGCCAGGCAGGGCACCCGGCGCGAGACCGCGTTGATGTCCTCCAGGCCGTAGTCCAGACCGGCTTCCTGGGCGGCGGCGAGCAGGTGCAGGATCGTGTTGGTGGAGCCGCCCATGGCGATGTCCAGCGCCATGGCGTTCTCGAAGGCGGCGCGGGAGCCGATGCTGCGCGGCAGCACGGTCGCGTCGTCCTGGTCGTAGTACCGCTTGGTGATCTCCACGACCGTGCGGCCGGCGTTCTCGTACAGCGCCCGGCGGGCGGTGTGGGTGGCCAGCACCGTGCCGTTGCCGGGCAGCGACAGGCCGATGGCCTCGGTCAGGCAGTTCATCGAGTTGGCGGTGAACATGCCGGAACAGGAGCCGCAGGTCGGGCAGGCGTTGTCCTCGATACGGAGGATGTCCTCGTCGGAGACGTTCTCGTCGACCGCGTCGGAGATCGCGTTGACCAGGTCCAGCTTGCGGACCGTTCCGTCGACGAGGGTGGCGCGGCCGGCCTCCATGGGGCCGCCGGAGACGAAGACGGTGGGGATGTTCAGCCGCATCGCGGCCATCAGCATGCCCGGCGTGATCTTGTCGCAGTTGGAGATGCAGATCAGCGCGTCCGCGCAGTGCGCCTCGGCCATGTACTCCACGGAGTCGGCGATCAGGTCGCGGGACGGCAGGGAGTAGAGCATGCCGCCGTGGCCCATGGCGATGCCGTCGTCGACCGCGATGGTGTTGAACTCACGCGCGATGCCGCCGGCCTTCTTGATCGCCTCGCTGACGATCCGGCCGACCGGCTGGAGGTGGGTGTGGCCCGGCACGAACTCGGTGAAGCTGTTCGCTACGGCGATCACGGGCTTGCCGAAGTCCTCGCGCGCTACGCCCGACGCCTGCATGAGCGCGCGGGCGCCGGCCATGTTGCGGCCATGGGTGACGGTGCGGGACCTCAGCTCGGGCACGTGGATCCACTCCCTCGGGTGCGTGTACGTCTCTCGTACGCCCAGTGCGCGTACGTCAGCGAATCAGTCGAGACTACGCCCCGGCTCCAAGATCTGGACAGTTGATCCGGAATGTGAGACTGGTGCCCGCTGGGCGGACACCCGCCCCGGGGCCCTTCCACCCGGTCCGGGCCGGTCAGGGGCCAGTCCGGGCCGGTCAGGGGCCAGTCAGGGGCCGGTCAGATGCTGCTGCACCACCGGCGCCACCCGGGCGACGATCCGCTCCGGGGCGGCGGACGCCAGCGGCTCCAGCTTGATCACGTAGCGCAGCATCACCGTCCCCACCAGCTGCGCCGCCGCCAGCCCGGCCCGCAGGTCGGCGTCCGGGACCGCCGGCTCGGCGGCGATCCGGCGCAGCAGCTGGCGCGTGACGAGCTTGCGGAAGACCGCCGCGGCGATGTCGTTGTTCAGGGCGCTGCGCACGATCGCCAGCAGCGGCTCACGGGTGACCGGGTTCTCCCAGACGCCGAGGACGAAGCGGGTCAGCCGCTCCCCCGCCCCGTCCAGGCCGCCTTCGAGCACGCCTTCGGACGCCTCCAGGGCGGGCGCGAGGGACATCTCGACGGCCGCCTCGAAGACCTGTTCCTTGGTGCCGTAATAGTGGTGGACCAGGGCCGGGTCCACGTCCGCCACCTTGGCGATGCCGCGGATCGAGGCCTTCTCGTAACCGCGCGCGGCGAACTCGGCGCGCGCCGCCGTCAGGATGCGCTCGCGCGCGCCGGGGCCGTCCGCCGAGTCCGTACGGGAGGGGCGGCCGCGCCTGCGGGCGCCCCCGGTCCCGGCGGGGCCGTCCGTCACGAGCCGGGCACCCACGTCGGCGACGCCAGGTGCAGCCGCGTGAAGGCCAGTGCCTCCGCGAGGTCCGCCTCCCGCTCGGCCGCGGACATCGCCCGCCGGGTGTTGACCTCCACGACGATGTGCCCGCCGAAGCCGGTGGCGGCGAGCCGCTCCAGCAGTTCGGCGCAGGGCTGCGAGCCGCGGCCCGGCACCAGGTGCTCGTCCTTGTTGGAGCCGTTGCCGTCGGCGAGGTGGATGTGCGCGAGGCGCTCGCCCATCCGGTCGACCATCTGCAGGGCGTCGCTGCGCGAGGTGGCGGTGTGCGAGAGGTCGACGGTGAAGTGCCGGTAATCGTCCTGGGTCGGATCCCAGTCCGGCGCGTACGCCAGCATCTCGCGGTCCCGGTAGCGCCACGGGTACATGTTTTCGACGGCGAACCGGACGTCCGTCTCGCTCTCCATCCGCCACACTCCGCGTACGAACTCGCGGGCGTAGTTGCGCTGCCACCGGAAGGGCGGATGGACGACCACCGTCGAGGCCCCGAGCTTCTCCGCGGCGTTGCGAGCGCGCTGCAGCTTGACCCAGGGATCCGTGGACCACACCCGCTGCGTGATCAGCAGGCACGGCGCGTGCACGGCCAGGATCGGCACCCCGTGATAGTCGGAGAGCCGGCGCAGCGCCTCGATGTCCTGGCTGACCGGGTCGGTCCACACCATGACCTCGACGCCGTCGTAGCCCAGGCGCGCGGCGATCTCGAAGGCCGTCGCCGTCGACTCCGGATACACCGAGGCCGTGGACAGGGCGACCTTCGCATCCGGGATGCGCACCACTGGCTCCGTCACGAGGGACAGGGTACGGGCCGCCGCCGACGGGTGGCGGAGGCGCCCTACCCCGCGGGCAGGTGGTCGAGGTGGCGCAGGATCACGCCCTCGCGCAGCGCCCACGGGCAGATCTCCAGCGTGCGCACGCCGAACAGGTCCATTCCGGCCTCCGCCACCAGCGCCCCGGCGAGCAGCTGGCGCGAGCGCCCCTCGGAGACGCCGGGCAGTTTGACGCGGTCCGCGACGGTCATCCCCGCGAGCTTCGGCACCCACTCCTCCAGCGCCTTCCGGTCCAGCTCACGCTGGGTGTACAGGCCGTCGGCGGACCGGGCGGCACCGGCGATACGGGCCAGCTGCTTGAAGGTCTTGGAGGTGCCGACGACGTGGTCGGGGGTGCCGAAGCGCGTGAAATCGCTCACCACCCGCGCGATTTCGGCCCGTACCCGTTTGCGCAGCGCCCGTATGTCCTCCGCCTCCGGCGGGTCGCCCGGCAGGTCCGCCGCGGTGAGCCGGCCCGCGCCCAGCGGCAGCGAGACCGCCGCGTCCGGCTCCTCGTCCAGCCCGTACGCGATCTCCAGCGAGCCGCCGCCGATGTCCAGCACCAGCAGCCGCCCGGCCGACCAGCCGAACCAGCGGCGGGCCGCGAGGAACGTCAGCCGGGCCTCGTCCTCGCCGGACAGCACCTGCAGTTTCACGCCGGTCTCCAGGGCGACCCGGCGCAGCACGTCCTCGCCGTTGGCCGCTTCGCGGACCGCGGAGGTGGCGAACGGCAGCACGTCCTCGACGCCCTTGTCCTCCGCGACCTCGACCGCCGTCCGTACCGTCGTCACCAGCCGCCGTACGCCCGCGTCGCCGATCGCGCCGTCCTCGTCGAGGAGTTCGGCCAGCCGCAGCTCCGCCTTGTGCGAGTAGGCGGGCAGCGGGCGCGCACCCGGGTGCGCGTCCATCACCAGCAGATGGACCGTGTTCGACCCCACATCGAGGACTCCGAGTCTCATACCGTCGAACCTACTGCGGGCGGCCGGGAACCGACGGCGAGCCCCGGCCTCCGGAGAACGGCGCGGGGTACCGTCCGCCGTACGCTGGAGTCGTGGCTAAGACGAACAAGGCGAAGCAGGAAAAAGCCCTGAAGAAGGCGGAAAAGCAGCGCGCTCGGCAGGCGCGTGCGGCGCAGGAGGCGCAAGGGGCTCGGGCCGACGAGGTCGGCGGCCTGGACTTCGCCCGCGCCTGGGTCACCTTCCCCGATCCCGCCGACGACGAGCAGGTCTTCCGCTGCGACCTGACCTGGCTCACCTCCCGGTGGACGTGCATCTTCGGCAGCGGCTGCAAGGGCATCGAGGCGGGCCGCGCGGACGACGGCTGCTGCACCCTCGGCGCGCACTTCTCCGACGAGGAGGACGAGCAGCGGGTCGCGGAGCACGTGGCGCGCCTCACACCGGACCTGTGGCAGTTCCACGACGTCGGTACGGCCACCGGCTGGACCCAGGAGGACGAGGACGGCGACCGGCAGACCCGGCGCTGGAAGGGCTCCTGCATCTTCCAGAACCGGCCCGGCTTCCCGGCCGGCGCCGGCTGCTCGCTGCACATCCTGGCGCTGCGCGAGGGCCGCGAGCCCCTGGAGACCAAGCCGGACGTCTGCTGGCAGCTGCCGGTCCGCCGCACCTACGACTGGATCGACCGCCCCGACGACACCCGCGTCCTCCAGGTCACCATCGGCGAGTACGACCGCCGCGGCTGGGGCCCCGGCGGCCACGACCTGCACTGGTGGTGCACCTCGGCGACGTCCGCACACGGCGCGGGCGAGCCGGTCTATGTGTCCTACGGACCCGAGCTGACCGAGCTGATGGGCAAGGAGGGCTATGACCGCCTCGTGGAGCTCTGCGAGGAGCGCCTGGCGGCGGCGCTCCCGATGGCGCCGCATCCGGCGGACCCGCAGGTGACGGCTCCGCAGGGGGCGGCTTCGCGGAGGACGCTTCCGCTGGTGACGCAGCAGGCGGGGGCGGAGTAGGCCGGAGCGGAAGGGGCCGGAGCGGCGTAGGCCGGAGCCGAGTGGATCGGGCCGGCCCGCGGAGCCGCTGGTCACCTGATCACCCGGTCATCCCGCCGGTCCGGACGGCCCGGGGGACGTGGTCGGTCCCGTCGTCGGTCCCTGCGTCGGCTCCTGCGCCGTGGGCGTGGGGGTGGGTGTCGGGGTGGGGGACGCCGGCGGCTCGCTCGTCGGCTGCCGGGTCGGTGCGGTCGGCTCGGGCCGGGGGCCGGGTCCGGTCGGCCTCGGGTGCCCCGGCCAGTGGCCGCCGCTGCCCTGGCCCCACCCTTCCAGCGTCACCGTCGTGCCCCCGGGCGCCAGGGTGACCCGCGCGTTCCAGTAGCCGTCTGGCTCCCGGGCGTGGTCCACGGAGACCAGGAGCGTGCTGGACTCCCCCGGCCGCAGCACGCCGGCCGCGGCGCTCAGCCGCAGCCACGGCGCGCCCGCCCGCGCCGACCAGTGGACCGGTGCGCCGCCGGACGCGGTGAGGGTGACGGCCGTGACGCCGCCGCGCGGTTCGGCGGTGACGGTCAGCCGTCCGGGGCCGGTACCGGAGCGGTCCGGTTCGCCGGGCCGCAGCAGCGTGCCGTCCGCGCCGACGACCTGCACGGAGACGTCGGAGACGGTGGACCGGCCGCTCGCCGTCAGCAGATACGGCGCGGCGGTCGAGCGGGCGCTGCCGGCGTTCTCGTACGGGTGACCGTCGAGCGGGCCGCTGTCCGGCTCGCCGGCCGTCACCGCCGGGTGCTCGCTCTCGCCGGTCAGGGGTGCGCCCCGGTAGGCGGCCCACAGGGCGAGCACCGGTGCCGCCAGCACGGTGGCGATCACGGTCGTGGTCACGGCCCGGGTGCGCAGCCGGCGTCTGCGGGCCACCGGATCCTTGGGGCGGACAGGGAATCCGCGCCGGTCGTAGCGTGGAGAACCGTTTGCGCCACTCGTGCGCCCCGCGCGCCCGGAGCGTACGGGCACGCCCGCGCCCGCCACCCCCTCGGCACGCCCCGAGCGCGACGCGCGCGCCGCCTCCATGGCCGTGTGCACGGCCACGCGCGGGGCGCCGACCAACGGCAGCGCGCCGTGATCGAGGGGCGCGGTGCCCGGCCAGGGGCCGTGGGCGGTGGCCCGCTCGGCCGTACGGCGGCACTCCGCGCAGTCGTCCACGTGCCGGACCAGCTCCCGGCGCAGCGCGACGCCGAGCAGCATCTGGGTGTCCGCCGCGAGCTGCGCGACGTCCGGGCAGCGGCCGAACTCGACGACCGCGAGCGCGGCACGGGTGCGTTCGACCTCGCAGGCGGCGGTGGCCAGGAGGGTGCGGGTGGCGTCGGTGTCACCGCCGAGGACGGCCGCGACCTCCTCGGGGGTCAGGCGGTGGCGTACCGAGAGCTCCAGCGCCTCGCGCTGCTCGGGGGTCGTGCCGGCGGCTTCGGGCCAGGCCAGGCCGGCCAGTTCGCGCCGCTGCCGGGCCGCGTCGGCGGTCTCGCCGGACGGCCCGCCGCCGGGCGCGGTGCCCAGGCCGCGGGAGGCTCCGGTGCCGTACGTCGTGCCGGTGCCGTGCGTGGCGGTGCCGGAGGCCCCGCCCGGGCCGGCCGTGGTGCCGCTCCCGTGGTCGTCCTGGCCGCCGTCCTGCGCCCGGTCGGCCAGCCGCCGCAGGCAGGCCCACCGGGCCAGCGCGTACAGCCAGGAGCGGTACAGGCCGGGGTCGGGCGGGCGGCGGCCGTGGTGCCGGTCGGCGACGGCGAGCACCTCGCCCAGGACGGCGGTCGCCGCGTCGTGCTCGCACAGGACGGACAGACAGTAGGTGAACAGCCCGTCGAGATGGGGCTCGTACCGGTCGGGAAACGGCGCCCGGTCGGGGCGCTGAGCGCCGTCGTGCGCCCGGTGTGCACCGGTGGCGTGCGTGGGGTGATCGGACCTGCTGCTCATCACCCGGCGACGGTAGGCGGATGATGCAGGCACTATCGCGCCGCACGGACACTTTTAATCCATACGGGTGATGTTCTCCCTCAAAAGGGGACACCAGAGCGGGGTTTCACGCGCGTTACGGACCTTCACACCCCACCCACCGGCCCCTTCCGGCACTCCGGCGCGCCGCCCGCCCGGCATTGCCCCACCCCCTACGTCCGGCGTTGTCACACCCCGTACGCCCGTCGTTGTCACACCCCGCCGTTACGGTGAACACCATGGCGACTCGTAAATCCTCGGCCAAGGAGCGGCCCTCGTACCGCTGCACCGAATGCGGCTGGACCACCGCGAAGTGGCTCGGCCGCTGCCCGGAGTGCCAGGCGTGGGGCACGGTCGAGGAGTTCGGCGGCGCGCCCGCCGTCCGGACGACCGCGCCCGGCCGCGTCACGACGGCCGCGCTGCCCATCGGCCAGGTGGACGGCCGCCGGGCGACCGCCCGCTCGACCGGCGTCGACGAGCTGGACCGGGTGCTGGGCGGCGGCCTGGTGCCGGGCGCCGTGGTGCTGCTCGCCGGCGAGCCCGGCGTCGGCAAGTCCACACTGCTGCTGGACGTGGCCGCCAAGGCCGCGAGCGACGACCACCGCACGCTGTACGTGACGGGTGAGGAGTCCGCCAGCCAGGTGCGGCTGCGCGCCGACCGCATCGGCGCCATCGACGACCACCTGTATCTCGCCGCCGAGACCGACCTGTCCGCCGTCCTGGGCCACCTGGACTCGGTCAAGCCGTCGCTGCTGATCGTGGACTCCGTCCAGACCGTCGCCTCGCCCGAGATCGACGGCGCGCCCGGCGGTATGGCCCAGGTCCGCGAGGTCGCCGGGGCCCTGATCCGGGCGTCCAAGGAGCGCGGCATGGCGACGCTGCTGGTGGGCCATGTGACCAAGGACGGCGCCATCGCGGGCCCCCGCCTCCTGGAGCACCTGGTCGACGTCGTACTGAACTTCGAAGGTGACCGGCACGCCCGCCTGCGCCTGGTCCGCGGTGTGAAGAACCGCTACGGCACCACCGACGAGGTCGGCTGCTTCGAGCTGCACGACGAGGGGATCACCGGCCTCGCCGACCCGTCCGGGCTCTTCCTGACCCGCCGCGACGAGCCGGTGCCCGGTACGTGCCTGACGGTCACCTTGGAGGGCCGCCGCCCGCTGGTCGCCGAGGTGCAGGCACTGACCGTCGACACGCAGATCCCCTCCCCCCGCCGCACCACCTCCGGCCTGGAGACCTCCCGCGTCTCGATGATGCTGGCCGTCCTGGAGCAGCGCGGGCGCATCGCGGCCCTCGGCAAGCGCGACATCTACAGCGCCACGGTCGGCGGCGTGAAGCTGACCGAACCGGCCGCCGACCTCGCCGTGGCGCTCGCGCTGGCCAGCGCCGCCAGCGACAGTCCGCTGCCGAAGAACCTGGTCGCGATCGGCGAGGTGGGCCTGGCGGGCGAGGTCAGGCGGGTGACGGGCGTACAGCGCCGGCTGGCCGAGGCGGCCCGGCTCGGCTTCACCCATGCCCTGGTCCCGGCCGACCCGGGCAAGATCCCGGACGGGATGCGGGTGCTGGAGGTGGCGGACGTCGGCGAGGCGCTGCGGGTGCTGCCCAAGCGGCCGCGCCGGGAGCCGCCGCGCGAGAAGGCGGCGGCCGAATGAGCCCGGTCCTCCGTAGGCGCACCCGCCGCCTGAACCTCCGTGAGCGGCTGTCCGCGCGCGGGCGAGCGCCCGGCTCGCGGGCGTACGACGTGACTTTGCAGACAGCCCCTAGCCTGGGCGCCGGTAGACTTTGCCCCGGTCTCGCCTGTCAATGAAGTCGTGCCGTCGGCCCGCGCAGCCCGTGAGCTGCGTGACCAAGGCATCTGCCGGGCGGCCTGCGGCACCGACAGACCTTGCGACGGAGGAGTGCAGTGGCAGCCAACGACCGGGCATCGTCGTCTGGTGGCAGGTCCGGTTGGGGGCCGCCCACCCGGAGGTCGGGCGACAGCGGCGGCACGGACGGCCTGATGCGCGCCTCGCTGAGCGCGGTGGCGCCCGGCACGGCGCTGCGGGACGGCCTGGAGCGCATTCTGCGCGGCAACACCGGCGGTCTGATCGTCCTCGGGTTCGACAAGACCGTCGAGTCGATGTGCACCGGCGGCTTCGTGCTGGACGTGGAGTTCTCGGCGACCCGGCTGCGCGAGCTGTGCAAGCTGGACGGCGCGCTGGTGCTGGACAAGGACATCACCAAGATCCTGCGGGCCGGTGTGCAGCTGGTCCCGGACGCGTCCATCCCCACCGAGGAGACCGGCACCCGGCACCGCACCGCCCAGCGCGTCTCGATACAGGCCGGTTTCCCGGTCGTCTCGGTCAGCCAGTCGATGCGGCTGATCGCGCTGTACGTGGACGGTGAGCGCCGCGTCCTGGAGGAGTCGGCGGCGATCCTCTCCCGCGCCAACCAGGCGCTGGCGACGCTGGAGCGCTACAAGCTGCGCCTGGACGAGGTGGCCGGCACCCTGTCCGCGCTGGAGATCGAGGACCTGGTCACGGTCCGGGACGTCACCGCGGTCGCGCAGCGGCTGGAGATGGTGCGCCGGATCGCCACGGAGATCGCCGAGTACGTGGTCGAGCTGGGCACGGACGGCCGGCTGCTCTCCCTCCAGCTGGACGAGCTGATCGCGGGCGTCGAGCCGGAGCGCGAGCTGGTCGCCCGTGACTATGTGCCCGAGCCGACGGCCAAGCGTTCCCGTACGGTGCCGGAGGCGCTGTCCGAGCTGGACGCGCTCAGCCACGCCGAGCTGCTGGAACTGCCCATCGTGGCCCGCGCGCTGGGCTACAGCGGCTCGCCCGAGACGCTGGACTCGGCGGTCTCGCCGCGCGGCTTCCGGCTGCTGGCGAAGGTGCCGCGGCTGCCGGGCGCCGTCATCGACCGGCTGGTCGACCACTTCGGCGGGCTGCAGAAGCTGCTCGCGGCGAGCGTGGACGACCTCCAGGCGGTGGACGGGGTCGGCGAGGCCCGCGCCCGGTCCGTACGCGAGGGCCTGTCCCGGCTGGCGGAGTCCTCGATCCTCGAACGGTACGTGTAGGGGCGCAGGGCGCGAGGCGGCCTGCCGCGTGCGGGCGCACCGACGCCCGCACGCCGCCTGTCGTCTGCCGTCTCAGGGGCCGGGCCGCGGCACCGGCTGTCAGCCCCGCAGCACCGCCTCCTCCTTCTCGGGCGCCAGTCCGATCGGGGTACGGGCCCGCAGCGGTGGCGGCCCGTCCAGCTTCTGGAGCCACGCCCAGGTGTCGGCCACCGTCTCAGCGACCGGCCGGCAGCGCAGCCCCGCCGCGTGCGCCTTGGTCACGTCGCCGCGGTGGATGGCGTCGTACAGCTCGCCCGGCGGCAGCCAGACCGGCAGTTCGGTCCACGGCGTGAGGCCGGCGGCGGCGATCTCCTCGGGCCCGTACCAGCGCAGTTCGGCGTCGGAGCCGGTGACCTCGGCACACGTCTCCAGCAGCTCGCCCATCGTGGCGTGGCCCGGCCTGCTGATGATGTTGTACGGGCCGGACAGCCCGGTCTCCGCGGCGTGCAGCACCCACTCGGCCAGGTCGCGGGCGTCGATGTACTGCAGGCCCAGGTCGCGCGGGCCGGGCGCGAGCACCGGTCCGCCGCGGGCGATGCGCGTCAGCCACCAGGGGAGCCGGCCGATGTTCTCCCAGGGGCCGAGGATCAGCCCGGCGCGGGCCAGTACCGTCCGGTCCTCGCCGAAGGCCGCCAGCGCGGCCAGTTCGCCGCCGCGCTTGTCCTCCGCGTACGCCACCGCGTCCGCGTCCGGGGAGCCCTCCACCAGCGGGCTCGCCTCGGTGTGTCCGGGCCCGGCCGGGTGCCGGTAGACCGAGCCGGTGGAGACGTACACATACCGTCCGGCCCGGCCGGCCAGCAGCCGGGCGGCGTCGCGCACCGCGGTCGGCGCCCAGGCCCAGGTGTCCACCACGGCGTCCCAGGTGCCGTCGGCGAGCGCGGCGAGGGTGGCCGGATCGGTACGGTCGCCCCGCACGACGGACGCTCCCGGCGGCGCTTCGTGCTGTCCGCGGTGGAAGACCGTCACCTGCCAGCCGCGGGCCAGCGCCGCGTCGGTGACCGCGCGTCCCACGAACTCCGTTCCGCCCAGAATCAGTAGCTTCATGGAGCCGACTGTGCCCGATCATGGGTGGCTGCGGAACGGCTGCACGCTCATAGCGCAATCCCGCCTCCCGGCCCCGGACTGCGGTACCGGGCGGACCACTTGGCGGCGGGTCAGTCCTCGGCCAGGACGAAGGACGTCCGCACCGCGTCCAGTCCGCCCACCTTGGCCTCGACCTCGTACGTACCGGGGCCGACGGCTTCGGCGGCCGGTGTCGCGCACTCCGAGGTGCTGGGCTTGCGGTCCCATTCCACGGTCCGCTGGACCGAGCCGCCCGCCGGCACCTGTACGGGCGCGGTGCCGCCGCTGCCCGGCGGGCAGTCGCCGGAGGACCAGACCCGCTCGTCGTCGGTGGGGCCGGTGATGGTGAGGGCCGCGTAGCCGCGCCCCAGGTCCACCTTGCAGGCGCTGTCGGCCGCGTTCTCTATCGTGACCTCGAACGTGGGCTTCTCGCCGGGCGCGTAGCTCTCCTTGCGGCTGCGCAGCTTCAACTCGGTGGTGGCGGGCGCGCAGTTCGCCAGCGCCGAGCCGGCCGCCACGGTGCCGCTGCCCTGCCCTATGGGGCCGCCGGCGCCCGAGGCGCCGCCGCCCGTGCCCCCGCCGGCGCCGCCCGTACCGCCGCCGCTGCCGCCCGCTCCGCCGGAGCCGCCGGTGGAGCCGCCGCTGCCGCTCGACTCGTCGCGGCCGCCCGGCTTTTGGTCGGATCCGGTGTCCGTCGCGTTCGGACCGGGCGTGATGGAGGTGGCGGGGCCCGGGCCGCCCGGGCCCTTGCCCTCGTCGCCGGTCTTCCCGCCGTTGCCGGTCCAGTTGAGGGCCCACACCACCAACAGGACGAGCACGACGAGGACGGCCAGCGCAACGGCCCTCCGCCGCCAGTAGATGGAGGAGGGAAGCGGCCCGATCGGATTGCGCAGAGATCCCACGTGGAAACTCTACGAGAGATCAGCTGTCACACCGGCCAGTACCCGCCGCACGAAGCTGCAACTTTTCACATCATCTTTCCGGAGTGGGGGTGCGGTGGCACGGGCCGCGTGGTGCCGCGACGCTCCGCGGCGGTCCGCCGCCCGGTCCGCGCCCCCCGGTCACCACAACTTTCGTCAGGGGTTTTCCGCGACGATGGTCAGATGCGGCTTTCCCGCAACAGTCCGTACCGTATGCGTTCATGTACAGCACCGATCTCTATCGCGACGTCACCGACTTCGCGCACGACACACCCGGCTGGGTCCACTCGCTGGCCGCAGGCGGTACCGAAGGCGGCATCCTGCTGCTGATGGCCCTGGCCGTACTGGGCTGGTGGCGCTCCCGGAAGGGGGAGGAGCGGCTGGTCGCGCTCGCGATCCTGGTGCCGATCGCCACGGCGGTCGCGTACCTGGTGAGTGAGATCGTCAAGAGCTTCGTGAACGAGGAGCGGCCCTGCCGGGCCGTGGCGGGCGCCGCCGCCTCCATCGTCCCGTGCCCGCCGCCGGGCGACTGGTCCTTCCCGAGCAACCACTCCACCATCGCGGCGGCGCTGGCCGTCGGCATCGTGTTCGCCTGGCGCGCACTGGCCTGGCTGGTACTGCCGATCGCCCTGCTGACCGGCTTCTCGCGGGTCTTCGTCGGTGCGCACTACCCGCACGACGTGGTGGCCGGCCTGGCGCTGGGCACCCTGACCGCCACGCTGTGCGTGACGCTGTTCGCCGGGCCGCTGACCTCCCTGGTCATACGCCTGGGCGCGGGGCGCTGGAAGATATTGGTGCGCGCCTGACCGTCTCCCCGGAGACAGGGGCGCCCCTCGGGGTGCCCCGGGCCCGGCCCGTGCCACGCGGTCACGGCGCGTGCCGCTCGGTCACGGCGCGTGCCACTCCTCCTTGTGCCCGAAGCCGCGGCCGTTGTCGATCAACCGCAGCCATTCCGGGCGGACTTCCCAGAGCGCGGTGCGTTCCAGCGCCGCGGTGAGCCGGTCGTCGGCCGCGACGAACGGGAAGCGCTCCAGATACGTACGCCACCCGGCCGCGCGGTCCGCGCCCGCCAGCCGGTGGCAGCGGCCCCGGCCCTGCACCCCCGTCAGCGCGGACCACTCCTGGCCGTCGCGCTGGGCCGTGAAGGCGACGCGGGCGCCGCTTCCGGCGTCGGCGGCCCGGGCGAAGGCCCGGCCGTGCCGGGTCGACTCGGCAGTGACCAGCACGAGCGAGGGCGCCGGCCCGTCCGCTGTGGCGTAGAGCACGGCGCACGCCTGCGGCCCTTCGTCGTCGGTGTACGCGAGGGTCAGCGTCGTGTGTGCGGCCAGGGCCCGGCGGATCGCGTCCGGGCAGTCGTCTGCGGTGGTCATCGCGGCTCTCCCGCCGGTCTCGTCGGTCCCGTCGGCATCCACATCGTGGGGACGGGTCATGGGGACATCCTCGCCTCCCGTTCCCGCGAGCGGGTGGGCACGTCGTGGCGCGCGCCCGGTGCGTTTCACGGCGGAGCGCCGTCGTGCCAGGATCGGCAGTGCCATGACTTCCACTCCTGCCGCCACCGGCACCGCCGCTGTCACCGCCGCCGACGAAGCCGCCGAAGGGGCCCGGCTGCACGGCCCCGTCACCGACTGGTTCGACGAGCACGCCCGCGATCTGCCCTGGCGCCGCCCCGAGGCGGGCGCCTGGGGCGTGATGGTGAGCGAGTTCATGCTGCAGCAGACGCCGGTCAGCAGAGTGCTGCCGGTGTACGAACAGTGGCTCGCGCGCTGGCCGCGCCCCGCCGACCTGGCCGCCGAGCCGCCCGGGGAAGCGGTGCGCGCCTGGGGCCGCCTCGGTTATCCGCGGCGCGCGCTGCGCCTGCACGCCGCCGCCTCCGCCATACAGGAACGTCACGGCGGTGACGTTCCGCGCGAGCACGCCCAGCTTCTCGCACTGCCGGGCGTCGGGGAGTACACGGCGGCGGCCGTGGCGTCCTTCGCGTACGGGCAGCGCCACGCCGTACTGGACACCAACGTCCGCCGGGTGTTCGCGCGCGCCGTCAGCGGCCGGCAGTACCCACCGAACGCCACCACCGCCGCCGAACGCAAGCTGGCCCGCGCGCTGCTGCCCCAGGACGAGGAGACGGCCGCCAAGTGGGCCGCCGCCACAATGGAGCTGGGCGCGCTGGTGTGCACCGCCCGCGGCCCGGAGTGTGTGCGCTGCCCGATCTCCGCGCAGTGCGCCTGGCGGCTGGCGGGTTCGCCCGCCCACGACGGCCCGCCGCGCCGCGGACAGACGTACGCCGGTACGGACCGCCAGGTGCGCGGCAAGCTCCTCGCCGTACTGCGGGAAGCCGTCGGTGCCGTGCCGCAGGCCGTACTGGACACGGTGTGGGACGAGCCGGTGCAGCGCGCGCGAGCGCTCGACGGTCTCGTCTCCGACGGCCTGGTGGAGCCGCTGCCGGGCGGCATGTACCGCCTGCCGCTCGGCCGCGGCACGTCCTGACGGTTCTGATGGCGGGCCGTTACAGCCTTGTGTGACAGCGGCATGACGGCCGTGTGTGACGGCCGCGGTCAACGGCGCCGTGCGGCCGTATGTGACGGCCGTATGTGACAGCTGCACGACGGCCGCGTGTGACAGCAGCGTGCCGACGCGCGCCCCGGCACCAGGCTTTCGGGACATCTCCTGGCTTTTCGGCCGCCTCCGCTGTCCCTCGGGAGGATGACCCTTCGGGGGCTCCGGTCAGCCGGAGGTATGACCCCCAGCGGGCTGTTACACAACCGACGGTTTTCCGTGCACTCCCTGTGGGGCCCACGCACATTACGCCGCAACACCCCCTCCGTAGCGTCTTCCTCGTGCTGGAGATGACTGCCGGCACGGTCAACGTGGGGAATCGCAAGCGGATCGGAGGCGTCGGGATGGCGACCAGCGGCGGCAAGGTACTGGACTTCGAAGAGTACGTGCGGACGCGGCAGGAGGCCCTGCTGCGCAGCGCCCGGCGCCTGGTACCCGACCCGGTCGACGCCCAGGACCTGCTCCAGACGGCCCTGGTCCGCACGTACGGGCGCTGGGACGGCATCGCCGACAAGTCCCTGGCCGACGCCTACCTGCGCCGCGTCATGATCAACACGCGGACGGAGTGGTGGCGCGCCCGCAAGCTGGAGGAGGTGCCCACTGAGCAGCTCCCGGACGCCAGCGTCGACGACGGCACCGAGCAGCGCGCCGACCGGGCGCTGCTGATGGACATCCTCGGGGTGCTCGCGCCCAAGCAGCGCAGCGTCGTCGTGCTGCGACACTGGGAGCAGATGAGCACGGAGGAGACCGCGGCGGCGCTGGGCATGTCCACCGGTACGGTCAAGAGCACACTGCACCGGGCCCTGGCCCGGCTGCGCCAGGAGCTGGAGAATCGCGACATCGACGCGCGGATGCTGGAGCGCGGCGAGCAGGAGCGGGAGCGGTGCGCGGCCTGACCGGCTGCGGTACCGGTGGCTTAGCCAGAGGGACTGTGAGCGGGAGCGGTTTGACCAGGAACAGGCCGGCCGGAAGCAGGCCGGCCCAGAGCACGCCGGCCGGGCCCCCGCCGGCCGGCGCCGCCGTGCCCGGGACGGCACCGGCCCGGTCCGTCCGCCGGGGCATCGGGCGGGCCACCGGCTGGCGCGCCGGGTCCGGGCGGAGCGCCGTCCGGCGGTCCCGGCCGGGCAGCCCCGGACCGGATCACCCGGCCCCCGAGCGGGGACGGCGCAAACCCGTGGCCCGGTCCCGGCGGACCAGGGCTCTTCGGACGAGCGGCGGAGCGGCCGTCGCGGGGATGGCCGCCCTCTCGCTGTTGCTGGCCGGCTGCAATCCCGGCGGCGAGGGCGTCCGCACCGAGGGCACGGCCAGCAGCACCCCGGCGCCCACGAACCGGTCAGCCCGCGCGACCTCCCCGTCCCCCTCGGCGTCGGCCTCGTACCAGAAGGTCGACGCGGTGGAGCTGATGAAGCACGACCCGAAGGTCGGCGCCGACGTCAAGAAGTCCCTCGGGAAGCCGTGCGCGGCCGAGGAGTACCCGGTCGAGGTCACCTACGCCTCGCTCACCCACGGCAAGGCCCCCGACGTCGTGGTGAACGTGATGACGTGCGCGGACTCGGTCGGCATCGGCTCCTACGTCTACCGTAAGCAGGGCGGGTCGTACGAGAACGTCTTCGCCGACGAGCAGCCGTCGGTGTACGCGGGCGTCAACAAGGGCGAACTGGAGATCTCCAAGCAGACCTACAACACCGGCGACAAGGTGTGCTGCGCTTCCGGCGAGGATGTGATGACCTACCGCTGGACGGGCAGCCGCTTCGTCGAGTACGCCCGGTACCACACCGACTACAGCAACACCGGGAACACGGAGTCCGCGTCCCCGGAACCGGCACCGGAGGATTGAGAACACCGCATGGCCGATACCCATGTGCTCTTCGTCGAGGACGACGACGTCATCCGCGAGGCGACCCAGCTCGCCCTGGAGCGGGACGGCTTCGTGGTCACCGCGATGCCCGACGGCCTGGCGGGGCTGGAGGCGTTCCGCGCCGACCGGCCCGACATCGCCCTGCTGGACGTGATGGTTCCGGGCCTGGACGGCGTCAGCCTGTGCCGGCGCATCCGGGACGAGTCGACCGTGCCGGTGATCATGCTGTCCGCGCGGGCCGACTCCATCGACGTGGTGCTGGGCCTGGAGGCCGGCGCCGACGATTACGTCACCAAGCCGTTCGACGGCGCCGTGCTGGTGGCCCGCATCCGCGCGGTGCTGCGCCGCTTCGGGCACGCCTCGGGGCCGGACGGCGGGAGCGCCGCCGCCACGGAGGCGGCCGCGTCCGCCGAGGCGGTGCTGCGCTTCGGTGACCTGGAGGTCGACACGGAGGGCATGGAGGTGCGCAAAGGCGGTCAGCCGGTCGCGCTGACCCCCACCGAAATGCGCCTGCTGCTGGAGTTCTCGAACTCGCCCGGTACGGTCCTCTCCCGCGACCGGCTGCTGGAGCGGGTGTGGGACTACGGCTGGGGCGGCGACACCCGGGTCGTGGACGTCCACGTCCAGCGGCTGCGCGGCAAGATCGGCCAGGACCGGATCGAGACGGTCCGCGGCTTCGGTTACAAGCTGAGAGGCTGACTCCTGCGGTGGTCAGGCTCGCCCTGCGGACGGGGCTGAGGTGGAAGCTCAGCGCCGCGATCGCGCTCGTCGGAGCGCTGGTCGCGATCGCGCTGAGCCTTGTCGTGCACAACGCGGCCCGCGGCTCGATGCTGGACAACAGCCGCGACGTGCAGACCGAGCGCCTCAACTTCACGCAGAAGATCTACGAATCCACCCACCAGCTGCGCTTCGGCGCCAAGCTGGACGACCCGGCACTGCCCAAGGAGCTGCGGGACGAGGTCACCAAGGGCAAGCGGGCGACCTACCTGGAGGACACCGGCCAGACCACGCCCAAGGTGTGGGCCGCGGCGCCGGTCGCGGGCGGCCGGGTGCTGTCCATCCAGGGCTACTTCCCCGACCGGTTCGCCGTCCTGGACGACCTTGACCAGGCGCTGCTGATCGGCTCGACGGCGGTCGTGGTCGGCGGCTGCGCGCTCGGCGTGCTGATCGGCGGACGGCTGTCCAAGCGGCTGCGCGCCGCCGCGGCGGCGGCCGGCAAGCTGGCCGACGGCGACACCTCCGTACGCATCCGCGACGAGGTCGGCGGCCGCATCCGGGACGAGACGGACGACCTGGCCTGGGCGGTGGACGCGATGTCCGACGCGCTCCAGAAGCGCATCGAGGCGGAGCGCCGGGTGACCGCCGACATCGCCCACGAGCTGCGCACCCCGGTCACCGGGCTGCTCACCGCGGCCGAGCTGCTGCCGCCGGGCCGCCCCTCGGAGCTGGTACGGGACCGGGCCCAGGCGATGCGCACCCTCGTCGAGGACGTGCTGGAGGTGGCCCGGCTGGACGGTTACGCGGAGCGGGCCGAGCTCCAGGACGTGCCGCTCGGCGAGTTCGTCACCCGGCGGGTGCGGGCGCTGAACTCCGACATCAAGGTGGAGATCCTGCGGGACGCCGAGGTCTCCACCGACCCGCGGCGCCTGGAACGCATCCTGGGCAACCTGATCGCCAACGCGGCCCGGCACGGCAAGCCGCCGATCGAGGTCACCGTCGAAGGGCGCGTGGTGCGCGTGCGCGACCACGGCACCGGTTTCCCGGAGGCCCTGCTGCGCGAGGGCCCCAGCCGCTTCCGCACCGGCAGCAGCGACCGGTCCGGGCGCGGGCACGGGCTCGGCCTGACCATCGCGGCGGGCCAGGCCCGGGTGCTGGGCGCCCGGCTGACCTTCCGCAACGCGGACGAGCTGACGGACGGCTCGACCGGCGCGGTGTCCGTGCTGTGGCTGCCGGAGAACGCGCCGACGAACACGGGCAGCTTCCCGGTGATCCAGCTGCCGGACCGGTGACGGGCGGCGGCCGCCCGGCCGCCCCGGCCCGCCGTCCTCGGCGCGGCGGTCACTCCCCGCACTCCCCCCAGTCCTTGCCCAGGTCGAGCTGTTCGTTGCGCTGGGTCAGCGAGAACCAGTTGCCGGAGTCGTCACGGAAGATCGCCTCGGTGCCGTACGGGCGCTCCTGCGGCTCCTGGAGGAACTCCACGCCCTTGGCCTTCAGCGCCGCGTAATCGGCCAGGACGTCGTCCGTGGCCAGCACTCCGGCACCCATCAGCCCCTTGCTCACCAGCTGCCGCAGCATCCCGCCGGACTCCGGGTCCATGCCGGGCGGGCCGGGGACCATCAGGGTCAGCTCCACCTCCGGCTGGTCCTTGGCGCCGACGGTCAGCCAGCGCATGCCGTCCTCGCCGCCCATCCGCATGTCCGTGCGGACTTCCAGCCCGAGCTTCTCCGTGTAGAACTCCTTCGCCCGGTCCTGGTCGAGAACCCAGACCGTGGTGATGGCGATTCCCTTGATCATGGCGTGCCTCCGTTGCTCCGTGCTCGGTCCTCTTCACCGTAGGCAGCCCGTCCGCTACCCGCCTTCTTGAGAATTGCGGTCCTCCGGGGCCGGCCCGTCGCGGGTCTCGAACGACTTGAAGCCGCCGGACCACAGCAGGGCGTAGCAGCCCGGTATCAGCCCGGCGCCCTGCCCCACATGCCGCTGCCGGTACGCGCTCGGCGTCAGTCCGGTCCGCTCCTTGAACCGCGCGGAGAAGGTGCCGAGGCTGCCGAAGCCGACCAGCCAGCAGATCTCGGTCACCGACAGATCGGCCGTACGCAGCAGCTCCTCGGCCCGCTCGATCCGGCGGCGGCTCAGGTACTGGCCGGGGGTCAGGCCGTACACCTGCTTGAAGGCGCGGATGAAGTGGAAGCGCGAATACCCGGCGTGTGCCGCCACCGCGTCCAGGTCCAGCGGCGCGGCCCAGTCGCGGTCCATCGCGTCCTTCGCCAGCCGCAGCTGCCGCAGCCGCGCGAGCGGCACCGGGGCCGTGGCGCCGCCACCCGCGCGCCCGCCCTGCCGCCTGTCCCCCGCCTCGTCGCCGTTCATGTTCCGATGCTGGCACGGACCACTGACAACGGCCGGGCGGCAGCCGCCCGGCCGTGCGCCCGGCGGCCGCACCCCGTACGCCAGTGGCCCCCGGCACGTACGCCGGGGGCCACTGAGCAGGAGTTTTCCCTGTTCGGATCAGACGGTTTCCGCCACGGGAGCCTTGCTCGCCGGAGCCGCGCCGCCGTCCTGCGGGCCCTCGGCCGGCTTGGCGGGGCCGCCGCGCAGCGGCACCTCCTTGAGGAACCAGGCCGCGGCGAAGCCGATGACGCTGATCAGCGCGCCCCACACGAAGACCTGGTGGGTGCCGCCGGAGACCGCGTGCATGTACGCGTCCTTGACCGCGGCGGGCAGCTTTTCCAGGGCCTTCGGGTCCATCTGGCCGCCGCCGGCGGTCGCACCGGCACCCGCGGCGCCGAGCCGCTCGGTCATCACGTCCGTCACCCGGTTGTTGAAGATCGCTCCGAAGATCGCGACACCGAAGGAACCGCCGATCGTACGGAAGAGGGTGGCGGACGAGGAGCCGACGCCCATGTCCTTCATCTCGACGCTGTTCTGCGCGATCAGCATCGTGGTCTGCATCAGGAAGCCCATGCCGGCGCCGAGCACCGCCATGTACAGACCCGAGGTGAAGCGGGTGGTGCCGATGTCCATCAGGGACAGCAGGCCGAGCCCCGCGGTGATCAGCGCGCCGCCGCCCACCACGAAGATCTTGTACTTGCCGGTGTTGGTGGTGACCCGGCCCGCGACCAGCGAGACGGCCATCATGGCGAGCAGCATCGGCAGGAGCAGCAGCCCGGAGTTGGTGGCCGAGGCGCCCTGCACGGTCTGCTGGAACAGCGGCAGGAACGTCATCGAGCCGAACATCACGAAGCCGACCAGGAAGCCGATCACCGTGACGAGGCTGAAGTTGCTGTTGCGGAAGATGTGCAGTGGCAGCACGGGCTCGCGGACCTTGGTCTCGGTGAAGACGAAGGCCAGCAGGGCGACGACGCCGACCGCGCCGAGGCCGATGATCTGGCCCGACAGCCAGTCGTACTCGGTGCCGCCCCAGGTGGTGATCAGGACCAGCGCGGTGATGCCGACGGTGAGCAGGACGGCGCCCACGTAGTCGATGCGGGCCTGCGACCGCTTCTTGGGCAGGTGCAGCACCGCCGTCACCATGACCAGGGCGATCGCGCCCAGCGGCAGGTTGATGTAGAAGCTCCAGCGCCAGCCGAGGTGGTCGGTGATGGTGCCGCCGACCAGCGGTCCGCCGATCATCGCGACGGCCATGACGCCGGCCATCATGCCCTGGTACTTGCCGCGCTCGCGCGGCGGGATCAGGTCACCGATGATCGCCATGACGCCGACCATCAGACCGCCCGCGCCCAGGCCCTGTACGGCGCGGAAGCCGATCAGCTGGCCCATGTCCTGGGCCATGCCGGACAGCGCCGAACCGATCAGGAAGATCACGATGGACGTCAGGAAGACGCCCTTACGGCCGTAAAGGTCGCCCAGTTTGCCCCAGATCGGGGTCGAGGCGGCGGTCGCGAGCGTGTACGCGGTCACCACCCAGGACAGGTGGCTCAGCCCGCCCAGTTCGCCCACGATCGTCGGCATCGCCGTACCCACGATCATGTTGTCCAGCATCGCGAGCAGCATCGCGATCATCAGCGCGAACAGCACCACGCGGACGCTGGCCGGCTGCTTCCCCCCGGAGTCCGCCGGTTTCGGTATCTCCCCCGTCGGGGTCGCTTTCGTCTGCGACATCCCCATTTTTGCTTCTCCCACTTACTTGCCGCCCGGCTAGTTCAGTACAGTGCAGTAAGGTAGCCACCAACTAGCCGGGCGTCAAGTAAGTTAATCTGCGAGCCCTCCGACCCCGGCCTGGACGATCGACGCAGGAGAACAGCAGCATGGGCACACCGCACCCGCGCAGGGGCAACACCCGCCAGCGCATTCAGGACGTCGCCCTGGAGCTGTTCGCCGAGCAGGGGTACGAGAAGACCTCGCTGCGCGAGATCGCCGAGCGGCTGGAGGTCACCAAGGCCGCGCTGTACTACCACTTCAAGACCAAGGAAGACATCGTCATCGGCCTCTTCCAGGACCTGGCCCGGCCGATCGACGACCTGATCGAGTGGGCCGGTACGCAGCCGCGCACCCTGGAGACCAAGCAGGAGATCCTGCGCCGCTACAGCGAGGCCCTGCGCTCCGCCGAGCCCCTGTTCCGCTTCATGCAGGAGAACCAGGCGGCCGTCCGGGACCTGAGCATCGGCGAGACCTTCAAGCAGCGGATGATCCGGCTCACCGGGCTGCTCAGGGAGCCGGATGCGGAGCTGACGGACCAGGTCCGCTGCATCACCGCGATCTTCTCGATGCACGCGGGCCTGTTCGCCATGCAGAACCTCGAAGGCGACCCCGAGGACAAGCGCAAGGCCATCCTGGAGGTCGCCACCGAACTGGTCACCGCGGCCCAGCCGCCGGCCCTCGGTTAGGGCCGTCCGGCGGTCCGGGACCGCCAGGCGCTGCGGGGTCACCCCCGGTCCGCCCGGCGGCCGGGATCACACGCCGTCGCCGCGCGCCTTCAGGAAGGCGGTCGGCTCGACGCCGGAGCCGTAGTTCGGGCCGGTGCGGACCTCGAAGTGCAGGTGCGGGCCGGTCGAGTTGCCGGTGCTGCCGGACTTGGCGATCTCCTGGCCGGTCTCCACGGTCTGGCCCGGCTTGACCTCGGTGCTGGTCAGGTGCGCGTACTGGGTGTACGTACCGCTGTCGTGCTTGATCACGATCGCGTTGCCGTACGCGGGACCGTCGCCGCCGCCGTTCGGCCCCGCCTTGATCACGGTGCCCCCGTGCACGGCGTGCACGGCGGTGCCGCTGGGCACCACGAAGTCCTGGCCGCTGTGGTTGTGGGACCAGTGCTTGCCGGCCAGCCCGAAGGTCATGCCGAGCTGGTAGTCATCCACCGGCTTCACCCAGGAGCGGGCCTTCTCCTCGGCGGCCTTCTTGGCCTTCTCGGCCTCCTGCTGCTCCGCCTCGGCGGCCTTCTTCTGCGCGTCGGCCTGCGCGGCCACCGAGGAGCGGATGTCGGACGTCAGCCCGTCCAGGGCGATCGACTGCGCGTCGCTCCCGGCCGCCACGGCCACCCCGGCGCCCATGGCCGCGGAGATGCCCAGGCCCACCGCGAGCACGGAGGCGCGGGTACGGAGAACGGACTTCTTCGGCAGGCGGTGCAGGGGGTGGTGCTTCGACATGCGGGGGTTACCTCCGGGAAAGAGTGAGTCCCGGCCGTCGACCGGGATCGCCCCACCTTGGTAACCCGAATCCGACATGCTGCCAATACCCCTTCCTACTACCCCATCCCGTAGCAAAAGCCGGGGAAATAAAGCGCCGCACTTACCCTCACCCCCAGGGCTCAAACCCCTCGGCCACCCCCGTCTTCCGGCCATCGGCCGCCACCCGCACCCCACCCCCGACCTGCGGGTTTCCCCCACCGTTCGACGTCGCCGAACGCCCCGGCGGCCCCCGTTCCGTACCGCGGCACGCACCGCGCCCGCACCGGCCCGCCCCACCGCGCAAAGCGCCCGCTATTCCGCGTAGTAGGCCCCGGACGGCCTGTGCGGCATGTCACCGCGCCGCAGCTCTCCCCCGCTCCCCGGCGGGCCTTCCGCCTGTCCGTATCGGGACCAAAGACCCCGTGGGGAAAAGCCCCCGGAGACGCTTCCGCCTCGTACGGCCCCACACGCCGGTACCAGCCCCCGCAACCGCCCCCTCCTCCTCCGCTTCCGGGGCGAACAGCGCACCGGCCTCCTGCCGCACGCCCCGCGGGCGCTCGGCGGCCGGCCGTACGTCCAGGTCGCCGGGGCGTTCTCGGTGGCTGAGCTGGTTCGGCGGGCCGGCTCCGGCGGAGGGCTTGGTCCGGCTCTGGCCGGCGTACGACTTCGGGACCTCGATGGAGTGGCTGGCCGCGTTCTCCCGGCTGGAGGAGCTGCGGGCCGGCCGCCGACTGCCGCGCGTCACCGGCGTAACGGACAGTATCCGCGTCGTCGAGCTGTGATATCGCGGCCCTATAGGGCCGCGCGCCTGCCTTTCCGGGCCCGGGTCCGCCGTCGGCCTTGGAGTTCCCGGGCTCCTGGAATAGTCCGGTCCGTATTCGCGGGCACCGCCCCGGCAAACCGGAATGACTTTTTCCCTTTACGTTCGGGCCGCCCGGGGCAATACCCGGCACCGCTTCCCCACCGGAGCGGAAGGTGCCGCATCCCGGTGGATACGGATTTCCGCCGTACGCGGTATCCGCCGCACCCGCTGGGCCTCCCGGCGCGCTTCCGGTACGGAAAAACACTTCCGCTCACGGTCGGCGCTTGCGTACGGCACCACCGCACACGAACGGCACCACCGCACACGACGACGCCGCGGCCCGGAACCCTGAAACAGGTCCCGGGCCGCGGCGTCGATTGCCGTGCCGGTCAGGCGCTGGGCGCCCGGTCCGTACCGCCGGCCGTCACGCGTCCTTCGACAGGTCCGGGCCGCCGGCCGCGGACTCCACGGGCGGGGCGTCGGGCAGCGCCGACTTCTCCTCGCCGCGGAAGGTGAACTTGGCGTTCTCGCCCTCACCCTCGATGTCGACGACCACGATGTGGCCGGAGCGCAGCTCGCTGAAGAGGATCTTCTCCGAGAGAGCGTCCTCGATCTCGCGCTGGATGGTCCGGCGCAGCGGGCGGGCGCCCAGCACCGGGTCGTAGCCGCGCTTGGCGAGCAGCTTCTTGGCCTCACCGCTGAGCTCGATGCCCATGTCGCGGTCCTTCAGGCGCTCGTCCACCTTGGCGATCATGAGGTCGACGATCTGGATGATGTCTTCCTCGGTGAGCTGGTGGAAGACCACCGTGTCGTCGACACGGTTGAGGAACTCGGGCCGGAAGTGCTGCTTGAGCTCTTCGTTGACCTTGTTCTTCATCCGCTCGTAGCTGCTCTTGGTGTCGCCCTGGGCGGCGAAGCCCAGGTTGAAGCCCTTGGAGATGTCCCGGGTACCGAGGTTGGTCGTCATGATGATAACCGTGTTCTTGAAGTCCACGACCCGGCCCTGGGAGTCGGTCAGGCGACCGTCCTCCAGGATCTGCAGCAGGGAGTTGAAGATGTCCGGGTGGGCCTTCTCCACCTCGTCGAACAGCACGACCGAGAACGGCTTGCGGCGCACCTTCTCGGTGAGCTGGCCGCCCTCTTCGTAGCCGACGTAGCCGGGAGGCGAACCGAAGAGCCGGGAGACCGTGTGCTTCTCGCTGAACTCCGACATGTCGAGGGAGATCATCGCGTCCTCGTCGCCGAAGAGGAACTCGGCGAGCGTCTTGGACAGCTCGGTCTTACCGACACCGGACGGGCCGGCGAAGATGAACGAGCCACCGGGACGCTTGGGGTCCTTCAGACCGGCCCGGGTACGGCGGATGGCCTGCGAGAGCGCCTTGATGGCGTCCTTCTGGCCGATGACGCGCTTGTGGAGCTCGTCCTCCATCCGCAGCAGCCGCGAGGACTCCTCCTCGGTGAGCTTGAAGACCGGGATGCCGGTCGCCGTGGCCAGGACCTCGGCGATCAGCTCGCCGTCGACCTCGGCGACGACGTCCATGTCGCCGGCCTTCCACTCCTTCTCCCGCTTCGCCTTCGCGGCCAGGAGCTGCTTCTCCTTGTCGCGCAGGCCCGCGGCCATCTCGAAGTCCTGCGAGTCGATCGCGGACTCCTTCTCCCGGCGCACGTCGGCGATCTTCTCGTCGAACTCGCGGAGGTCCGGCGGCGCGGTCATCCGGCGGATGCGCATCCGGGAGCCGGCCTCGTCGATCAGGTCGATCGCCTTGTCCGGCAGGAAGCGATCGGAGATGTAGCGGTCGGCCAGCTGGGCGGCCTGGACCAGGGCCTCGTCCGTGATGGAGACGCGGTGGTGCGCCTCGTAACGGTCGCGCAGGCCCTTGAGGATCTCGATGGTGTGCGGCAGCGACGGCTCCGCGACCTGGATGGGCTGGAAGCGGCGCTCCAGGGCCGCGTCCTTCTCCAGGTACTTGCGGTACTCGTCGAGCGTGGTCGCACCGATGGTCTGCAGCTCGCCTCGCGCCAGCATCGGCTTGAGGATGCTCGCGGCGTCGATCGCGCCCTCGGCGGCGCCCGCACCCACCAGGGTGTGGAGCTCGTCGATGAACAGGATGATGTCGCCGCGGGTGCGGATCTCCTTGAGCACCTTCTTCAGGCGCTCCTCGAAGTCACCGCGGTAGCGGGAGCCGGCGACCAGGGCGCCCAGGTCCAGGGTGTAGAGGTGCTTGTCCTTGAGGGTCTCGGGCACCTCGCCCTTGACGATGGCCTGGGCCAGGCCCTCGACGACCGCCGTCTTGCCGACGCCGGGCTCGCCGATGAGAACCGGGTTGTTCTTGGTACGGCGGGACAGCACCTGCATGACCCGCTCGATCTCCTTCTCGCGCCCGATCACCGGGTCGAGCTTGGTCTCGCGGGCGGCCTGCGTCAGGTTGCGGCCGAACTGGTCCAGGACGAGCGAGGTCGAGGGGGTGCCCTCGGCCGGGCCGCCGGCGGTGGCGGCCTCCTTGCCCTGGTAGCCGGAGAGCAGCTGGATGACCTGCTGCCGCACCCGGTTCAGGTCGGCGCCCAGCTTCACCAGGACCTGGGCGGCGACGCCCTCGCCCTCGCGGATCAGGCCGAGCAGGATGTGCTCCGTACCGATGTAATTGTGGCCGAGCTGAAGGGCCTCGCGGAGCGACAGCTCCAGGACCTTCTTCGCACGGGGGGTGAAGGGGATGTGGCCGGACGGGGCCTGCTGCCCCTGGCCGATGATCTCCTCCACCTGCTGGCGGACCGCCTCGAGCGAAATCCCGAGGCTCTCCAGGGCCTTAGCGGCGACACCCTCACCCTCGTGGATCAGGCCCAGGAGGATGTGCTCGGTGCCGATGTAGTTGTGGTTGAGCATCCGGGCTTCTTCCTGAGCCAGGACGACAACCCGCCGCGCACGGTCGGTGAACCTCTCGAACATCGTTAATCGCTCCTCAGAGCGGTCAGGCAGTTAGGGGTCGGTCCCCTCCCTGTCCTTCCGCATGCTAGTCCCGTGGGACGGGACAGCTCATTCCAACTGCCGACATCCGTCCGGATCACCCCCGCGACGGCGGGGAAATCTGCTGCCGAACAGCCGACATCTGCTCCAACCCGATGGTGCGAGACGATGTTCCCGCAGGCCAGGCATATACGCCCCGGGTCAGTACGCCCGTGGCGAACGCACCCGTCACCGACACGCCCGCCCGGAGCCCGCCGCCGCTCCGGAAAAGCGCTGCACACGCCGCTGCACCGTCTCTCCCCACTGGGAATGTCTTACCCGCCGCCACGGACAGTCCATGCGGCGCGGGCCCGTTCCATCCGCTATGGGCGAACACCCACGCGCCGTCGGATGCGCCGCCGCACCCCCGCGCACCCCCTTCCGCGACGACAGTACGTACCCGTATGTCAACCCAGCGTAACTTCTCGGGGATTCGCGAGTTGCTTCCGGTATGCCCGTCGCGCTCCCGCGCTCCCGCCCCGCCCTCGCCGCCGTACGGCAGTGGTACGAGGACGAGCTGCGCTGGCCCACCACCGGTTCGGAGCCGGTGGAGCTGCTGACCGGGGTGCGCTTCGACGCCCTCGACCTGCCCGCCGACGCGGGCCGGGCCGTGCTGGGGCGGGTGGGCCCCACGGGGCCCGTGGTGATCGACCGCAGCGGCTCCGCCGGTCCCAGGATGCTCGTGCTCGTGGCCGCGGGGTCCGCGGAGGAGCTGCCGGAGCTTCTGGAATGGCTGGAATGGGGCTCACTGGGGCTGGATCTGACCGCACGCGGCACCGGGGACCGGATGCCCGCGCCGGCCCCGCCGCCGCCGTCACGGCAGGCGTGGTGGCCGCACGGATCCGGTCCACGGGAGGCCGCCGGATGGGTGCGGCCTCCCGAGCCGGGACGCGAGGTCGAGGCGACTCTGCCCACCACGGGGACAGGGGCAGGGCGCGGGGGCCACGGAGTTCCCCTCGCGGATCGCCAGGGGCGCGCCCCCGACCTCGTACGACTCGTGAGCGCGGCGGCCACGGAATGCCACCGGGCCCGCTTGCTGCGCGGTCGTCAAGCTCGAAGACAAACGGAACGCGGGTACGGGAGTCAGCCGTTCGCCTTCTCGAACGCCTCACGGATCTCCGCGGGCACCCGGCCGCGGTCATTGACGTTGTAGCCGTTCTCCTTCGCCCACGCGCGGATCTTCGCGGTGTCCGGGCTGCCGCCGGACGTCGCGCGCGCCTTGCCGCGGCCACCGGAACGGCCACCGGTCTTGCGGCCCGCCTTCACGAACTCGGCCAGCGACTCACGCAGCTTCTGCGCGTTGTCGTCGGACAGGTCGATCTCGTAGGACTTGCCGTCGAGGGCGAACGTCACGGTCTCATGGGCCTCGCCGCCGTTGAGGTCGTCGACAAGAAGAACCTGAACCTTCTGTGCCACCGGTTTCCCTTTCATCGAATGCGGATTACGACGGAAAGCAAACCGCTTTTCCGGGAAAAACACAAACCCCTGGGTAGGGTTCAGTTGCAGGGTGGCCGGGGAACGCTTGCTTCCACAGCTATGAGATAGGGGCGCGATTCGGACATAGAACGCTGATCACAGGTGCAGAAGCATCCGGCTGTTGCCCAGGGTGTTGGGCTTCACTCGTTCGAGACCGAGGAACTCGGCAACGCCCTCGTCATAGGAACGCAGCAGCTCGCTGTAGACATCGCCGTCGACGGGCGTCTCGCCGATCTCCACGAACCCGTGCTTGGCGAAGAAGTCCACTTCGAAGGTCAGGCAGAAAATGCGCCGTACTCCGAGCCAGCCCGCGGTGCGCAGCAGCTTGTCGAGGACCAGGTGGCCGACTCCGGTGCCCTTGTGCCGCGGGTCCACCGCCAATGTGCGCACCTCGGCCAGGTCTTCCCACATGACGTGCAGCGCTCCGCAGCCCACGACCTCGGCGTCCTGGTCCCGCTCGGCCACCCAGAACTCCTGGATGTCCTCGTAAAGCGTCACGGTGGCTTTGTCGAGGAGGATGCCGTCCGGGGAGTAGGCGTCGATGAGCCGGCGTACGGCCGGTACATCGCTGGTCCTGGCACGGCGGACGGTGAGTCCATTAGTCAGCGGCGGCATGGCGCGACGCTATCGCCCCGGGTCACCGGATCCCGCTGCGGGTACTTCTCCGGTGTCCGCTTCCCCCTCTCCGGGCTGTTCCGGGGGCCGTTCCGTACGGTCGGTCCGCGGCGGGGCCGGCGCGGGTTCCGCCGGTTCGTCGGCCTGCACCATGCGTACGGCATCCCTGAGGGCATGGCGCTGTTCCGGCGACATCATCCCGAAGAAGGCGACCAGGGCCGCCGCGGGGTTGTCACTCGCGGACCACGCTTCGTTCATCAGTGCGGCCGAGTAGGCGGCACGAGTGGAGACCGCCTCATATCGATAGGCGCGCCCTTCGGCTTCCCGGCGCACCCAGCCCTTCTGATGGAGGTTGTCCAATACGGTCATCACCGTCGTGTAGGCGATCGACCGTTCCTTCTGCAGATCTTCCAGGACTTCCCGAACGGTGACCGGGCGGTTCCACTCCCACACCCGCGTCATGACCGCGTCTTCCAGATCACCCAAGCGTCGTGGCACACCAGCACAATAGTGGGAGATGTCGCGAATGCCGGTTCTTACCCGGTTGATTTACCCCGGAAAAAGACAGTACGGCCCGAGATGCGCAATCTCAGGCCGTACGGGAGGGGAGCGGCCGGGACGGGCCCGGCCGGTGCCGGTCAGGCGCCGTGCGCCTTGGGCTCCTGGCGGGCGCTCTCGGCGCGGGCCAGCGCGGCGTCGACCGCCGCGTCCTCCTTGGACTTGTTCTCGCCACCCTGGCTCTTCACGATCGTCACGATGAGCGCGACGAACGCCACGGCCATCACCACGGGCGGTACCAGCGCTGCGACGTAATCCATGACCAGGGGCCTCCTTCGGGAGTGAGGATTCCAGGGTACGCAGCGCTCACGCGGTCCGGGCCGCGGGGGGCGGCACGGGCTTGCGGCGCGGCGGGAAGACCTCGCCCGGGGTCGGTACGGGGCGGTCCGGGCGGGGCGCCTTCGGCGGCGAGGCCGGCGCGGGCCGCGGAGCCGGGCGCGGCGCAGGCTGCGGCTCGTCCGCGACCCGGCCGCCGGGGAGGGCGCGCAGGCGGGCCCGTACGGAACGTTCGGCGAGGGCCTCGCAGCGGCGCAGCAGGGCGGTACGGCGCGCGTGTTCGGCCGGTCCCTGCTGCTCCAGGCACAGGGCGCGCAGGGCGGCGAGATCGGCGGGGGTGGGGTCGTAACCGGCCGTCAGGGCCTCCTGGAGCTGCTCCAGGTAGCCGTGGGCGGAGCCGGGCAGGGCCTCCCGGTAGCGGGCGAGGTCGGCGAGGAGAAAGGCCCGCAGCCGGCCGCCCTCGCGCGCCGCCTCGTCCACCGCCTCGGCCAGGCGCAGGTACTCCTGGACCTCCTGGGCGCCGTCGGCGTCGTAGCCCGCAGAGGCACCGGTCGTGTGACGCGTCGGCTGGAGCGCGGCGGCGAGCGCGCGCCGCAGGACGCGCAACTCGTCGGCGCTGAAGGCCATACCGCCGCGGGATCCGTAGGGCATAGGCATGGGCCGACCTTACGCCGCCGACGGACAAAAACTGCTTAACACGATTAGAGCGCCACAAGTGTCGTGTAACTCACGTTCGACGATAAAGGCCACATAGGGGCCAATGGTCGGGCCAACAGTCCCCAACTGGGCATTTCACCCAACGAGTCCGGGCGGGACGGGCGGGGAGCCCCGGCAGTCCGGGTGAGCCCGGTGACAGGACGGGTGAGCCCGGGCAGGCCGGGTCCGCCCGTCCCCGGCCGGCTCACCCCCGGGTGACGTTGCGCTCGTACACCAGGCGCAGCCCGATCAGCGTCAGCCACGGCTCGTGCTCGTCGATGACCGAGGACTCGCCGAGCACCATGGGCGCCAGCCCGCCGGTGGCGATCACCGTCACGTCGTCCGGATCGTCCGCCAGCTCCCGCGCCATGCGCTGGACCACGCCGTCGACCTGCCCGGCGAAGCCGTACAGGATGCCGGACTGCATGGCCTCGACGGTGTTCTTGCCGATGACGCTGCGCGGCCGGGCCAGTTCGATCTTGCGGAGCTGCGCGCCCTTCACGCCGAGCGCGTCCACCGAGATCTCGATGCCGGGCGCGATCACCCCGCCGACGTACTCACCACGCGCGCTGACCGCGTCGAACGTGGTGGCCGTACCGAAGTCGACCACCACGGCCGGACCGCCGTACAGCTCCACGGCCGCCAGCGCGTTGATGATCCGGTCGGCGCCGACCTCCTTCGGGTTGTCCATGAGGATCGGCACGCCCGTCTTGACGCCGGGCTCGACCAGGATGGCCGGCACGTCCCCGTAGTAGCGCCGGGTGACCTCGCGCAGCTCGTGCAGGACCGAGGGGACGGTGGAGCAGATGGCGATGCCCTCGATGCCGTCGCCCAGTTCCTCGCCGAGCAGCGGGTGGGTGCCCATCAGGCCCTGGAGCAGCACCGCGAGTTCGTCGGCGGTGCGGCGGGCGTCGGTGGAGATGCGCCAGTGCTCGACGATCTCCTCGCCGTCGAACAGGCCGAGGACGGTGTGGGTGTTGCCTACGTCGATGGTGAGCAGCATGTCCGTCAGCGCTCCTCGCGCAGGTCGAGGCCGATGTCGAGGATCGGGGAGGAGTGGGTGAGCGCGCCCACCGCCAGGAAGTCCACGCCGGTCTCGGCGTACGCGCGGGCGTTGTCGAGGGTGAGCCGTCCGGAGGACTCCAGGATCGCCTTCCCGGCCACCAGCGCCACCGCCTCGCGGGTCTGCTCCGGGGTGAAGTTGTCCAGCAGGATCAGGTCGGCGCCCTCGGCGAGGATCGGCGGGATCTGGTCCAGCCGGTCGACCTCCACCTCGATCGGCACCTCCGGGAAGGCATCCCGTACGGCCTTGAACGCCGCGGCCACCCCGCCCGCCGCGACGACGTGGTTGTCCTTGATCAGGGCCGCGTCCGACAGCGACATCCGGTGGTTGACGCCGCCGCCGCAGCGCACCGCGAACTTCTCCAGGGCGCGCAGCCCGGGCGTCGTCTTACGGGTGTCGCGGACCTTGGCGCCGGTGCCCTCCAGGGTGTCGGCCCAGGCGCGGGTGACGGTGGCGATGCCGGACAGGCGGCACAGCAGGTTCAGGGCGCTGCGCTCGCCGGTCAGCAGGTCGCGGGTGCGGGTGGTGACGCTGAGCAGCTTCTGGCCGGCCTCGACGCGGTCGCCGTCGTCGACGTGCCGCTCGACCTCGAACTCGGCGGTGCACACGATGGACAGCACCGCCTCGGCGATCCGCAGACCGGCCACGGTGCCCGCCTGACGGGCGGTGAAGTCACCGGTGGCGACCGCGTCTTCGGGGACGGTGGCGACGGTGGTGACGTCCACGCCCTGGTCGAGGTCCTCCTCGACGGCCATGTGGGCGATGTCCTCGACCTGTACGGGGTCCAGCCCGGCGGCGACCAGGAGCGCCGCCAGGTCGGGGTCCAGCCCGCAGGCGAGCGGGTCGAGTTCGTACGCGCCGTCGTCGGCGCCGCAGCCGCAGGAGTCGCCGCAGCCGCCTTCCGGGGCCGCGGCCTGGGCGGCCTGGTCAGCGGCCTGGTCCGGACGGCCGATCTGGTGCAGGGGGAGGTCGTCGGGGGTGCTCACTGGATCGGCTCCGTTTCGGGCGCGGGTGCGGCGGTCGTCGCGGGGAACGCGGCGGTGTCGGTGGTGCGGAAGTGCAGGGTGTGCGGCGGGCGGTGGGTGACCAGGAAGTGGCGCCGCCAGACGGCGTCGTCCCGGTCGGCGTGGTCCTCGCGCCAGTGGCAGCCGCGGGTCTCCTCGCGGTGGCGGGCGCTGCTGACCAGGACCCGGGCGACCATCAGGAGGTTGGTGGCCTCCCACGCCTCGACGCCGGGCTCGGCGGGCTTGGGGCCGTCGGCCGGGGCCGGACCGGCGGCGGCGCGCTGCATGCGGACCAGCGCGGAGAAGGCCTCGGCGAGGCTCGTGGCGGAGCGCAGCACCCCCGCCCCGGCGGTCATGGTCCGCTGGATGACCGGCCGCGTCTCGGGGGCGAGCAGTGGTACGGGGGCGGCGGTGGGCTCGACGACGGGGCCGGGCCGCCGGACGGGCGCGGCCGTGATGTCGTCCGCGATGCGCTCGGCGAAGACCAGGCCCTCCAGGAGGGAGTTGGAGGCCAGCCGGTTGGCGCCGTGCACGCCGGTGCACGCGACCTCGCCGCACGCGTACAGCCCGGGCACGGTCGTCCGGCCGTGCAGGTCGGTCCGTACGCCCCCGGAGGCGTAGTGCGCGGCGGGCGCGACCGGGATGGGCTCGGTGACCGGGTCGATGCCGTGGGCGCGGCAGGCGGCGAGGATGGTCGGGAAACGCTGCTCCCACATGGCGGCGCCGAAGTGCCGGGCGTCCAGGTACATGTTCTCGGCGCCCTGTTCCTGGGCGCGGCGCATGATCGCCTTGGCGACGATGTCGCGCGGCGCCAGTTCGGCGAGTTCGTGCTGCCCGAGCATGAAGCGGACGCCGTCGGCGTCCACCAGGTGGGCGCCTTCGCCGCGTACCGCCTCCGAGATCAGCGGCTGCTGGCCCTCCGCGTCCGGGCCCAGGTAGAGCACCGTCGGGTGGAACTGGACGAATTCGAGGTCGGAGACCTCGGCGCCGGCGCGCAGCGCGAGGGCGACGCCGTCACCGGTGGAGACCGCGGGGTTGGTGGTCGCGGAGAAGACCTGCCCCATGCCGCCGGTGGCCAGGACCACCGCGGGGGCGTGCACGGCGCCCACGCCGTCGTGCTGGCCCTCGCCCATGACGTGCAGGGTCACCCCGGCGGTACGGCCCTCGGCGTCCGTGAGCAGGTCCAGGACGAGGGCGTTCTCGATGGTGCGCAGGCCCTGGGAGCGCACGGCCTCCACCAGCGCGCGGGAGATCTCGGCGCCGGTCGCGTCGCCGCCGGCGTGCGCTATGCGGCGGCGGTGGTGCCCGCCTTCCCGGGTGAGCGCTATCTCGTCGCTGCCGGGCGCGGTGTCGAAGCGGGCGCCGGTGGCGATGAGGCGGCGGACGGCGTCCGGGCCTTCGGTGACCAGGGTGCGTACGGCGGCCTCGTCGCACAGTCCGGCGCCCGCGACGAGGGTGTCCTCCAGATGCTGTTCCGGAGTGTCGCCCTCGCCGAGCGCGGCCGCGATGCCGCCCTGGGCCCAGCGCGTCGAGCCGTCGTCCAGGCGGGCCTTGGTCACCACGACGGTACGGCGGCCCGCGGCGGCGCAGCGCAGCGCGGCGGTCAGGCCCGCGACCCCGGACCCGACCACGACGACGTCGGCCTCGATGGACCAGCCGGGGGCGGGGGCCTGGAGGCGGAGGGTGGGGCGGATGGGGGTGGTGGGGGTTTCAGGGCCGGTGGGGGCTTCAGGGCCGATGGGGCTTTCGGGGCCCGCGGGGGTGGTGTGGCCGGTGGGGTCGGTGCCGGGGCCGGTGGGGTCGGTGCCGTTCATCGGGGCGCTCCGAACGTGAGGCGGATGTTGTCGATGAGGCGGGTGGTGCCGACCTTGGCGGCGACCGCGAGTACAGCCTCCCCCTCGTAGGCGTCCGGTACCTCGGTGAAGTCGGACGGATCGACGAGCGCCACATAGTCGAGCACCAGTGGCGGGTCGAGACGGGCGGCGTCCTCCAGGACGGTACGGGCCGCGGCGCGCGCCACCGAGGGGCCCCGCAGCGGGGTCGCGACGGCGTGCGCGAGGGCGTGCGCGTCGGCCGCCGCGCGGTCCTCACCGAGGGCGGCGAGCGCCGCGGAACGGTCGTGCGCCCGGTGGGCGGTGTGCGACGCGTACGAGGCGCGGTCCCGCAGGGTCTCCTCAGCGGCGAGCCGGTCGCGGGCCGCGAACAGGGCCCGGGACAGTGCCAGGGCGGTCCGGCGCTCCGCCTCGGAGAGGTAGCGGTTGCGGCTGGACAGGGCCAGGCCGTCGTCCTCGCGGACGGTGGGGACGCCGACGATCCGTACGCCGAAGTTCAGGTCGGCCACCATCCGCTCGATGACGGCCAGTTGCTGCGCGTCCTTCTGCCCGAACAGGGCCACGTCGGGGCGGGTGAGGTGGAGCAGCTTGCCGACGACGGTCAGTACGCCGTCGAAGTGGCCGGGCCTGCTGGCTCCCTCCAGGAGGCCGCCCATGGGACCGGCGGTTATTCGGACCTGCGGCGCGCCCCCGGGGTAGACCTCCCCGGCGGAGGGCGCGAAGACGGCGTCCGCTCCGGCCCCGGCGGCCAGCGCGAGGTCCGCCTCCAGGGTGCGCGGGTAGCGGTCGAGGTCCTCACCGGCGCCGAACTGGAGCGGGTTGACGAAGACGGTGACAACGACCTGTCCGTCCGGGCCGACCTGGCCACGGGCGGCGCGGACCAGGGCCGCGTGTCCCTCGTGCAGGGCTCCCATGGTCATGACGACGGCCCGCTGCCCGCTGGGGCCCGGCAGGGCACGCAGTTCGGCAGCGGTGTGCACCAGACGCGTGCGCGGGGCGTTCATCGGCCGCCTTCTTCGGGGTGGTCGGTGGGGGGCTCTTCGGAGTGGTCAGGGCCGTCGCCGACGTTCGCCAGGACGTCCAGCAGGTCCTCGGCCAGCTCCGGCTTCAGCAGGCCGTGCGCCAGGGCGCGGTCGGCCGTCGTACGGGCCATGGCGAGGTACCCCGCGACGCTCTGCGGCGCGCGCTTGCGCAGCTCGGAGACGTGCGCGGCGACGGTGCCCGCGTCCCCGCGGGCGACCGGGCCGGTCAGGGCCGCGTCCCCGGAGCGCAGCGCGTTGTCCAAGGCGGCGCCCAACAGCGGGCCGAGCATCCGGTCGGGCGCGCCGACCCCGGCCTCCCGCAGCAGTTCCATGGCCTGGGCCACCAGGGTGACCAGGTGGTTCGCGCCGATGGCGAGGGCCGCGTGGTAGAGCGGACGGGCGTCCTCCGCAATCCACTCCGGCTCCCCGCCCATCTCGATGACCAGCGCTTCGGCGGCCATCCGCAGCGGTTCGGGCGCGGTGACCCCGAAGGAACAGCCGGCCAGCCGCTGCACGTCGACGCGCGTACCGGTGAAGGTCATGGCGGGGTGCAGGGCGAGCGGCAGGGCGCCGGCGCGGGTGGCCGGGTCGAGGACGGCCGTACCGAACCGGCCCGACGTGTGGACGAGCAGCTGGCCCGGCCGTACGGCACCGGTCTCGGCGAGGCCCGCGACCAGCCCGGGCAGGGCGTCGTCGGGCACGGTCAGCAGCACCAGTTCGGCGCGCTCCAGGACCTCCGACGGCGGGACGACCGGCACGTCGGGGAGGAGCGCCGCCGCGCGCCGTACGGAGGCGTCGGAGACACCGGACACGGCGACCGGCCGGTGGCCGGCGAGCTGCAGCGACGCGGCGAGGGCGGGCCCGACGCGACCTGCGCCGACGACTCCGACGGTCAGCCGGGCGGGGCGGTCCTGGGCCTCGGTGGGTGGGGTTGTGTTCACGCGGCGATGGCCTTCCGTTCCAGTCCGCGGGGGGTACCGGACGATTCGTTCGCCATGCTACGCGAGTGTTTCCGGCGCTCTTCGGAGCCGTACGCAGGGTGAGACGGGCGTCTCGTAGTGCGTCGCCGGGCGCGTTCCCGGGCCTGCTACCCGGAGCGCCCTCCGCCGCGCCCCTTGAATTTTCCACAGGGCCGACGGAGGCGCGCAAGGTTATCCACAGGGGTCGCCGAGGCGGGTGCGACCGGGCATGGTGGGGGTGGAGAAGGAAGCGGAGGACGGACCGAGGGGAGGGTAGGGCAGCGGCTCGGCCGGGGCGCGGCGTGCGGCCTGCCGGGGGTGGACGGGGCGGCCCGGCCGCCGGGTGAGGGCCCGGCGTACGGCGCGGCGCCAGCGGGCCAGGGGGCGGTCGCCGGGGGCGGTGACCACGGCCTGGAAGCGCAGCCACCGGCGGATCTCGCGGATGGCCTGGACGTCACCGGTGCCGGGGAGGACGGGTGCGCTCTCGCCGTGCTGGGCGGCGCGGAAGGCGTCGAGCATGTGCTGCTGGGATGCGTTCATGGACACCACGATGGCCCGCCCCACGCCGGGTGGCGCGTCGATTGACGGGAGCCGTCAAACGACGTCGACGCAGGTCACGGGCGCACGCATGATGGGAGGGAAGCGGGACGGCCGGCGTGCCGGCTGGGGTCGGCGGCTGTGGCACACGGAACGGGGAGAGGCACATGAGTGTGTGGATCGACATCGCGGGGCTGCCCGCTGAGCGGCTGGTGTTCAGCCCTTCGCCGCTCGCCGAACTGGGCTCCGCGCTGCACGCGCTCGCCGAGCCCGGCCACCACCCCGGTCTGCACGGCTGGACGACCACGACGGCCGGGGCGCTCGAACCCGACCTGGCCGACCGGCTGTGCGAGGCGGACTTCCTGTGGGGGCCGACGTTCTCCGACGTGTCGATGCCGTTCGCCGCGCTCGCGGACACCGCCGGACAGCCGGGCTCGACGCTCGCCGAGGATCTGGACCTGCTCGACCGGCTCGACGACGAGCTGTTCGTGAACGCCGCGCTGGAGATCAACTGCACCAGCGGATACTGCCGCGGCGGCCCGTCGCCGCTGGTGGACGACGAGGCGCGCCGGCTGGCGCTGGAGCGGGCCACCGCGCGCGGCCCCCGGCAGGCCGACTTCGCACAGCGGCTGCTCGCCGACCCGCCCGCCGTACGGGCCTGGATCCGCCGCCTGCTGGAGGACTGCGAGCAGGCGTTCTTCGCGGACGTCTGGCAGCGGGTACGGATCCACCTCGCCGCGGACGCGCGGCACAAGTCCGAGGTGCTGCGCCACAAGGGGCTGGCCGAGGCGCTGGCCGAGGTGTCGTCCGCGGTGTCGCTGGACGAGCCGCGCTCCCGCATCGTCGTCGACAAGCTGGCCCACGGTCACGGCACGGCCGTGGATCCGGCCGTCGGGGCCGGGATCACCTTCGTCCCCACCTCGTTCGGCTGGCCGCACCTGAGCGTGCTGCACGCTCGGGGCTGGCGCCCGGTGATCCACTACCCGGTCGCGGCGCCCGAGCCGGCCGGCCCCGCCTCGGTCGCCCTGGTCGAGTCCCGGCTCGAAGCGCTCGCCCACCCGATGCGCATACGGATGTGCCGCTACCTGGCCCGCACCGCCTACACGACCGGTGAACTGGCCACCGCGCTCGGCATATCCGCGCCGGAGGTCTCCCGGCACCTCGCCGTCCTCAAGAAGGCCGGGCTGCTCCAGACCCGCCGCCGCGGCCGGTACGTACTGCACCAGCTGGACGTCCGGGTGGTGGCGCGCCTGGGCAGCGACTTCCTGGAGGGCGTGCTGCGCTGAGAGCCGGCGCGGCGGCCGGGTGGGCAGTGTCCTGGTGCCGGCGCGGCGGCCGGGCCGGCAGTGTCCTTGTGTCGGCCCCGGCCATCACACCGCCGTGGCCCGTACCCCGTTACGCCCCCGCGCCGCCCCCGGCCCGTACGAGTCCCGTCTCGTAGGCGAGCACCACCGCCTGCACCCGGTCCCGCAGCTCCAGCTTGGTCAGGATGCGGCCCACATGCGTCTTGACCGTGGCCTCCGACAGCACCAGCTGCGCCGCGATCTCGCCGTTCGAGAGCCCCTGGGCCACCAGCAGCAGCACCTCCCGCTCGCGCTCGGTGAGCCGTCCGATCTCCGGGCGGACCGGCTCGGCGGCGGTCGCCGGCAGCATCGGTGTGAACCGGTCCAGCAGGCGGCGGGTGGTCGAGGGCGCGACCACCGCGTCCCCGCTCTGCACCGCGCGGATCGCGGCCAGCAGTTCGCTCGGCGGCACGTCCTTGAGCATGAAGCCGCTGGCCCCCGCCTTGAGTGCGGAGAAAGCGTACTCGTCCAGGTCGAAGGTGGTCAGGATGAGCACCTTCGGCGCGCCCTCCTGCTGCCCGCCCGCGCAGATCCGGCGGGTGGTCTCCACCCCGTCCAGGTGCGGCATCCGCACGTCCATCAGGATGACGTCGACCTTGGTGGACCGGAGCACCTCAAGGGCCTCCACCCCGTCACCGGCCTCGGCGACGACCTCCATGTCGGGCTGGGCGGCCAGCACCATACGGAAACCGGTGCGCAGCAGCACCTGGTCGTCGACGAGCATCACGCGGACAGTCATGGCAGGAGGTCCCTTTCAACGGCGGTGCGGGTGGCGGAGCCGGTGGTTCCGGCGCCGGGAGGGCCGGCCGGCGAGGGCGCGGCAACAGGGTACGTACGGGGGCGGAGGCGACGGGCGGGCGTGGGGCGGAGGCGATGGACGGGCGTGGGGCGCCGGGCGGGCGCGGGGGCGTCGGACGGGCGCGGGGGCGACGGGCGGACGCAGGGGCGACGGGCGGGAGCGCGCCGCCGGACGGGCGCGGGGGCGTCGGACGGGCGCGAAGCGTCGGACGGGCGCGGGGCAGGCGCGCCTGCCCGTCTCACTGCCCCGACTCACTGCCCCGACTTGAGCGGCAGGATCGCGCTGATCCGGAAGCCGCCTCCCGGCCGCGGCCCCGCGTCCAGGCTGCCGCCGACCATGCCGACGCGTTCGCGCATGCCGATCAGCCCGTGGCCGAGGCCGTCCGCCCCGCCGCCCGAGTACAGCTCGTGCTGGGCGCCGCGCCCGTCGTCCTCGACCAGCAGGTCCAGCTCCGCGTCCCGGTAGGTGAGGCGGACCGTGGCGCCGACGTCCGGGCCGCCGTGCTTGCGGGTGTTGGTCAGCGCTTCCTGCACGATGCGGTACGCGGTCAGCTCGACGCCGCTGGGCAGCGGGCGCGGTTCGCCCGCCACCTGGAAGTCGACCGGCAGTCCGGCTCCCCGCACCTGGTCGATCAGGTCGGCCAGCTGCTCCACGCCGGGCTGCGGCACGTACTCGCCGCCCTCGGGCTGTTCGCCGGTGCGCAGCACGCCGAGCAGCCGCCGCATCTCGGCGAGCGCCTGCCGGCCGGTGCCGGAGATCGTCTCCAGCGCCTGCTTGGCCTGCTCGGGCGCGGCGTCCAGCACGTAGGCGGCGCCGTCGGCCTGGACGACCATCACGGACACGTTGTGCGCGACCACGTCGTGCAGCTCGCGGGCGATGCGGGCGCGCTCGGCGGCCACCGCGATCCGCGACTGGGTCTCGCGCTCCTTCTCCAGGCGGGCGGCCTTCTCCTCCAGCTGGGCCCAGTACGCGCGGCGGGTACGGACCGAGTCGCCGAGCACCCACGCCAGCACGAAGGGCACGGTGAGCAGGGTCATGACGAACAGCCCTTCCCACAGGTTGCGGGGCGGGGACGCGCCGTTGCCGTACCGGACGGCGTAGAGCGTCGGACCGGTCAGCGCCCCGGCGAGGGCGGTGCGCGAGGCCCAGCGCTTGGTGCCCGAGGCGACCGTGTAAATGGTCACGAGCATCGCCAAGTTGGACGGGTTGGGCTGTACGTCGAAGGCGATCTGGCAGAGACCGACAAGGATGGACAGCAGCATCATCTTCTCGGGCGCCTTGCGCCGCAGGGCGAGGGTCAGGCACATCGCGGCGACGACAAGGGCTTCGAGGCCCGTCGCGGTGTCGCTCTGCACCTCCGCCGACGCCGCCAGCATCAGACAGTTGAAACCGAACAGGAGGACGGCCCAGAAGGTGTCCACCCCTGTCGGATGCCTGCGGAAGAAGTCGTAGAGACGCTGCACGTCACCCAGCGTAGGCAGGCCGTATAGGTGTACGGGTCAACCGGACGGGCGATCCTTCGGGACGGGAGTACTCCGCAAGGTGGAGACGGGCCTGCCACCGGGGGGAGCGGCCCCGTCGGCGACGGCGTACGGGCCGGCGGCTGCCGGGGGAAGCGGCCGGCGACTGCCCAGGGTACGGGGCCGGCGGCTGCCTGGCGTACGCCGCTGCCCGCGCCGCGTACCGTGGTGCGGTGACACACGACTGGTGCGGCTGGCGGGACGCCACGGAGCGGGCCCTGTACGGCCCCGGCGGCTTCTACACCAGCGGCGACGGGCCCGGCCCGGCCGGCCACTTCCGTACTTCCGTACACGCCTCTCCCCTGTACGCGCGGGCGCTCGCCACGCTGCTGTGCCGCGTCGACGCGGCTCTGGGCCGTCCGGCGGAGCTGGCGCTGATCGATGTGGGGGCCGGGCGTGGCGAACTGCTGACCGGAGTGCTGGCGGCCCTCCCCGAGCCGGTGTGCGCCCGCGTGCGCCCCTACGCCGTCGAACGCGCCCCCCGGCCCGCCGGCCTGGACCACCGCGTCACCTGGCTCGCGGAGCTGCCCGCACCCGGCTCGCTGACCGGCCTGCTGTTCGCCAACGAGTGGCTCGACAACGTCCCGGTCGACGTCGCCGAGACCGACGAGGACGGCGTCCCGCGGCGCGTACTGGTGCGCGCGGACGGTACGGAACGGCTCGGCGACCCCGTGACCGGCGCGGACGCCGAGTGGCTGGCCCGGTGGTGGCCCGCACCGGACGAGAGCCCCGGACTGCGCGCCGAGATCGGCCACCCCCGGGACACCGCCTGGGCCCGCGCGGTCGGCACCCTGCGCGCCGGCCTCGCCGCCACCGCCGATTACGCGCACACCCGCGACACCCGCCCGCCCTTCGGCACCCTGACCGGCTTCCGCGAGGGCCGCGAGGTCCCGCCCGTACCCGACGGCACCTGTGACATCACCGCCCACGTCGCCCTCGACGCCTGCGCGGGCCCCGGCGCGGAACACCTCACCCAGCGGCAGGCGCTGCACGCCCTCGGCATCGACGGCCGCCGCCCGCCGCTCTCCCTGGCGTCCAGCGATCCGGCCGCCTACGTACGGGCCCTCGGCTCGGCGGGCGCGGCGGCGGAGCTGACCGACCCGGCGGGCCTGGGCGCCTTCGGCTGGCTGCTGCAACCGGTGGGCGGCACCTGCACGGGCCTGCTCGGCCCGTAGGAGCCCACTCGCCCCGCAGGAACCCGCCCGCCCCGCAAGAACCCACTCGCCCCACAGGAACCCGCCCGCCCCGCAAGAGCCCTCTGGCCCCGTTGAGAGTCGGCCCACCCCGTCGAGAGTCCGCCCCCGTACTCCCCGACCGCCGCCCGAACCCGCCGCGGCGAACTGCAAGACTGTCCCCATGACGGAGACCACGGTCGGCATCGGCGGCGCGGCGGAGAGCACCGACATGGTGCTGAACATCGGCCCGCAGCACCCCTCCACGCACGGCGTGCTGCGGCTGCGCCTCGTCCTGGACGGCGAGCGCATCCAGCACGCCGAACCCGTGATCGGCTACATGCACCGCGGCGCCGAGAAGCTCTTCGAGGCGCGCGACTACCGCCAGATCATCATGCTCGCCAACCGCCACGACTGGCTGTCGGCCTTCTCCAACGAGCTGGGCGTGGTCCTCGGCGTGGAGCGGATGCTCGGCATGGAGGTCCCCGAGCGCGCCGTGTGGACCCGTACGCTGCTCGCCGAGCTGAACCGGGTCCTCAACCACCTGATGTTCCTCGGCTCCTACCCCCTGGAACTGGGCGGCATCACGCCCGTCTTCCACGCCTTCCGCGAGCGCGAAGAGCTGCAGAACGTCATGGAGGAGATCTCCGGCGGCCGGATGCACTACATGTTCAACCGCGTCGGCGGCCTCAAGGAGGACCTGCCGGCCGGCTGGCTCGGGCGCGCCCGGCACGCCGTCTCCGAGGTCCGCTCCCGGATGGACGTCTTCGACCGGCTGGTCCTGGGCAACGAGATCTTCCGCGGCCGGACCCGCGGCATCGGCGTACTGAGCCGCGAGGCGGTGCACGCGTACGGCGTCTCCGGGCCGATCGCCCGCGCCTCCGGTGTCGACTTCGACCTGCGCCGTGACGAGCCGTACCTGGCGTACGCCGACCTCCAGGACACCCTCAAGGTGGTCACCCGGGAGGAGGGCGACTGCCTGGCCCGCTTCGAGTGCCTCCTGGAGCAGACGCACAACTCCCTGGACCTGGCCGACGCCTGCCTGGACCGGATCGCCGGCCTGGCGCCCGGCCCGATCAACCAGCGCCTCCCGAAGGTCCTCAAGGCCCCTGAAGGCGCGACCTACGCCTGGACCGAGAATCCGCTCGGCATCAACGGTTACTACCTGGTCTCCAAGGGCGAGAAGACCCCGTACCGCCTCAAACTCCGCTCGGCGTCGTACAACAACATCCAGGCGCTGACCGAACTGCTGCCGGGGACGCTCGTCGCGGACATGGTCGCCATCCTCGGGTCGCTGTTCTTCGTGGTCGGCGACATCGACAAGTAGCGGGGCGGGGCCGGAAGCCGGGCCCTGGGGCTACGTGCGTGGCTTCGGGCCCTTCCGGTGCCATGCCGTGATGCCCAGCTTGCCGGTGGACCCGAGGTCGATCAGCTCGCGGACCAGCTGCGGACGGCTGCCGCCCGCGGCCGGAGTGAGGGCCAGGAACGCGCCGTTCACGGCGGGGCCCGTCCCGTCCGTCACGCGGTTGCGCCACATCAGTACGGCGCTCGCGTGCTCACCCGGCTGGAGTGTGAGCGGCTCGGGGCCGACGTCGTCCACGATGTCCGAGCCGTGGCTGATCTTCACGGCCAACGGCTTGCGGTCCTCGTCGAGCACCTGGACGCCCGCGTAACCGTTGACCTGGTACGGCCGCTCGCCGCAGTTGGTCAGGGTGATGCCCATCGCGCGGGTGCCCATGGCGGCGTCCACTCGGGAGCCCTTGATGGCGACGCCGTCCTCGGGACAGTCGGGCGCGGTCCTGGACGGCTTGGCCTCGGGCGATGCCGTCGACCGGGCCTGCGGCGCGGAGCCGGCCGAACAGCCGGCCGCGGCGAGCACCGTGACGCCGAGTACGACTGCCAGTACCGTCCGCGTCACCGGTCCGGTCGCTCCTGTGGTGACTGCTCCGGCCACTGCCCACCCCGCGTTCGGCCCGGCTCCCGCGCCGCCCCGTACGGCGTACGCCAGTCGCTGATCAAGTCGGCCGCCAGCGTACCCGTACGGGAACGGCGCCGGCCGCGACGTTCGCGCCGCCCCGGCCCCCTCACGCCCCGAAAAGCGCCCGGCACTCCCCCGTCCACCCCTCCCCCCGGACCGGCACCGTCCGGTGCGCCTCCCACCCCGCCCGGTCCAGCCGCAGCCGCTGCAGCGTCCGCACCTGCCCGCGTACCGCGGCGACCTGCACGCCGTCCGGTACGTAGCCGAGCTTGCGCGAGACGGCCAGGGACGGGGCGTTGTCCGTCATCGCGGCGGAGGTCACGGTGTGCGCCCCGAGCTGTTCGCAGGCGAAGTGCAGGACGGCGGCCCGCATCTCCGTACCGATGCCCTGCCCCTGATGGGCCAGTCCCAGCCAGGACCCGGTCTCCACTTCCCTCGTCACCCCGAACGCGGTGCCGACCATGTCCTGGCGCCCCACCACCCGCCCCTCCGGCCGGTCCTCCGGCTGGTCCTCCGGCAGCCTCTCCGGTCGGCCCTCCCGCCGGTCCTCCCGGGCCACGGCGAGGCTGAGCGTCCAGCTCTCCGGAGTCCACTGCGCGACCGTGGCGAGTACGTGCTGGAACGTCGCGCGCCCGCGTTCTTCGGGAGCCGCATCCGTCCACGGCACGGTGAACGGCATCTCGGCCGCGTCGTGCACGCCGTCGGCGGCGACCGCGGCCAGCTCGTCGAGCAGGGCGAGGTCCGGCAGGCGGAGTTCGAGGCGTGGTGTCCGGATGCGGAGTCCGTAGAGGGGCCAGTGGTGTCGGTGAGGCTGCTCCATGAAGAAATGCTGCCGAACGCGCTCCGCGTCCGTCGACCGGATGAGCGCGGGGCCATCAGCCCGTCTTCGGCCCGCCTCGCCCCGCCTCGCCCCGCCTCGCCCCGCCTCGCCCCTCATCGCCCCGCCTCGGCCCTCCTCGGCCCTCCTCGGCCCCGTCTCGGCCCCGCCTTCAGACTGGACCTCAGCAGGCTCCGCCCCGCCCTCAGCCCGCCCTCAGCCCGCCTTCAATCCCTCCTCAGCCCGCCTTCAATACCTCCCCAGCCCGCCTTCAGCCCCTGCAAATGCCGCCGCAGCACCGCCCGCTGCGCTTCGGGAGTGACGTACTCCGGTTCCAGCATCGCCCGCAGATTGAGCCCGTCCAGCAGGGCCGACAGCCGCAGGCACTCCAGGTCCACGTCCAGGTCGGCCGGCAGGCCACCGGCTTCCTGCGCCCCGCGCAGCACCCGCGCCAGCAGGGCCCGCAGGCCGGTCTCCATCTCCACCGCGCACGCCCGCAGCTCCGGGCGGAGCCGGGCCGCGCCGCAGAACGCCGCCCAGAGGACCGCCTCCTGGCGCCGCTCCCCGTCCAGGGCCAGGAACTCCCCGATCAGTTCCTCCACCCGCGCCGGGCGCTCGCGCCGCGCGGCCGGGTCGAGCAGGCGGTCCACGTGGGTACGTACCCGCCGGTCGATGCGCGCGCTCAGCTCCCGCATGGTGAAGAGCAGCAGCTCGTCGTGGTCGCGGAAGTAGTGCCGCACCGATCCGACGGCCAGCCGGGCCTCGTCGGCGACGTTGCGCAGGGAGGCGCCCTCCACCCCTTCCCGTGCGATGACGCGCAGGACGGCGTCGGCGACGGCCTGGCGGCGGGCTTCGGGGTCGACGATCTTCGGCATCTTGCCATTGTGGCACGCCCGAGCTAAATTATTTTTGGCACGGGTGAGCTAAATAACGCCCGTGTCCGCCACCACAGTGCACACAGGGGGATTCGTGAACGGCTGGCTGCTCGCGGCGATCGTCGTCGCCGTACTCGTCATCGTGATCGCCAAGCGACTGATGGGCGAGCCGGTCAACGTCCGTGACCTGTTCGCCGGCCCGGCCGTCCTCACCGGCCTCGGCATCCTCTTCGTCGCCAAGGCCGACGGCGTGACCGGGACCGACATCGCCTGGGTGGTCCCCGGCGCGCTGCTCGGCCTCGGACTCGGCGCCCTGCGCGGCACCCTGGTGCACCTCTTCGAGAAGGACGGAACCCTGTGGCAGCGCTACACCGGCCGCACGTTCCTCGTCGTCATCGCGTCACTGCTGGTCTCGGCCGGGTACGGAGCCCTCGCCGAGCACATGGGGATGCACCCGTACGCGCGCCCCACCCAGCTCACCATCGGGGTCAGCTTCCTGGGCGAGTCCCTGCTGATCTACTACCGCGCGCGGAAAATGGGCACCCCCTTCTCGCCGGAGCGGGAGCCCCTCGCCTTCCTCGGCCGCCACTCCCGGTGAGCCGTACGTGATTGGCCGCACCCTCGTAACGGGCCGCACGTGACGGCCGCGCCCCCGTAACGGGCCGTACGTGACGCGGCACGCGACGAGCCAAACAGCCCCCCGTAACGGGCCGCCCGGCGAGTCAGGTAGCCGCGAGGAGGGCCGTCGCCACCGCCTTGGCGCGGTGGGCGGGCGCCGCCGAGCGTTCGCGCAGGGCGGTGACCTGGGCGCCGTCGATCAGCAGGACGAGCTGTTCGGCCAGTTCCCGCGTGTCGCGCACATACCCCGCCTCGGTGAGCAGTTCGGCGACGTACGTGATCATCGTGAGCTTGTGGGCGGCGGCGGCGCGGTGCGCGGTGCTCGCCGGGTCCGCGATCTCGACCATCGTGTTGATGGCGGCACAGCCGCGGTAATCGTCGGCCGAGAAGCGTTCGGCGAGGGCGTCGAAGAGGGCGAGCGGCGTGCCGCCGCGCTCGGCGACCGCGGCGTGCAGCCAGTCGAACCAGCGCCGGCCGTAACCGTCGATCATGGCCACGACCAGGTCATCCTTGCTCGCGAAGTGCCGGTAGAACGAGGCCCGGCCCACTCCCGAGGTGGCCAGCAGCCGCTCCACGCCGACGGCGCGGATGCCCTCGGCGTAGAAGAGGTCTTCGGCTGCCCTGACGAGGCGTTCCCGGGCGTTGGTCGGCATACGGCCACGATAACCAACCTTGACTCCATACGGAACCGATCGGTACCGTCTCGCCATTCCAGCAGACGGTACCGATCAGTACCATTCACGGAGCCCGGAGACCGCCGCATGCCCCGCAACAGCGCGCCCGATCAACCGCCGCCCCCACCCCCACCCCCGTCACTGCCTCCGTCACCTCCCCCACTCGCGAAACCACCAGCACTACTGGTGCCACCAGCCCCACCGGACGCCGCGACCACACCCACCGCCCCGGGCGCGGCGGACTGGCGCTTCCATGGAGCCGTGCTCGCCCTCGGCACGTTCGTCGTCGGCACCGACGCCTTCGTGATCGCCGGCGTCCTGCCCGACATCGCCGCCGACCTGCACATCGGGCTCGGCGCCGCCGGTCAGCTCGTCACCGTCTTCGCCATCGCCTACGCGGTCCTCTCGCCCCTCCTGGCGGCGCTCACCGCCGGCTGGTCCCGGCGTACGGTCCTGCTCACCGCGTTGGTCGTCTTCGCACTCGGCAACGCGGCCACCGCCCTCGCCCCCGGCTACCCGTCGGCCCTGGCCGCCCGCGTCGTCGCGGCGGCGGGCGCCGCGCTCTACGCCCCGAACGCCTCGGCCACCGCCGCCGCCCTCGCCGGCACGGCGTCCCGTGGGCGCGCCTTCGCACTGGTGAACACCGGGCTGACCTCCGCGCTGATCCTCGGTGCGCCGCTCGGCACCGCCATCGGCGGCGCATACGGCTGGCGCACCACCATGTGGCTGGTCACCGTCCTGCCGCTGCTCGTCGTACCGCTGCTCGCCGCCCGCCTGCCGCGCGTGCACACCGACACTCCCCGCGGCCTGCGCCGCCGCCTCGCCCCGCTGGCGGACCGCGGGGTCCTGTACACGCTCGTGGTCACCGTCGTGGTCTTCGTGGGGATCTACATCCCCTTCGAGTACATCAGCGCCGTGTACGGGCCCGTGCTCGACCACGGGGAGGGCGGCCTGACGGCTGTCCTGCTCCTGGTCTTCGGCATCACCGGTACGGCGGGAAACCTGGTCGCCGGACACCTGGCCGACCGCTTCGGCCCGCGGCGGGTGGTCCTCGGGGCCGCGCTCGCGCTCACCGTGGTCTTCGCCCTCGTACCGCTGAGCCGGGAGTGGCTGCCCGCCGCGCTGGTCGCGGTGGCGGTCTCCGGCTGGGTCTCGTTCTCGGTGACCACACCGCAGCAGCACCGGATCGCCGCGCTCGCCCCACAGGCGCAGTCCGTGGCCGTCTCCCTCAACGCGGCCGCCATCTACCTCGCCGTGTCGCTGGCGGGCGGCCTGGGCGGCGTCGGCCTGGAGACGGTGGGCGCGGCCCGGCTGCCGTGGCTGGCCGCCGGATTCGCCCTGGCCGCCGCCGTACTGACGGCCGTACACCGGCCACGGGCGGAGCGGACAGGGGCGGGCGTGGGGGCGGGGGCGGGAGCGGGGCTCCCTGACCGCTCATGACGAAGCGCCCGGCAGTGCACAACCTGCCGATGGGCAGGGCGGCCACCGCCGGGCGCCGGGTCAGTAGTGAGTCACCGGATCAGTGCATCACCGGGTCATCGAGTTCCTGGTCATCGAGTCGCTGGTCACTGGTCACTGGTCACTGGTCACTGGTCACTGGTCAGGAGGAGACCGCGCTGCGCAGTTCCGCCATGTCGATCTGCTCGGTCTCGTCGTGCGCGGTCAGATCAATGACCTCACCGCTGCCGGCATCCGCGTCTGCATCCGCATTCACGTCCGCATCCACGTCCACCTCCGCACCGGCCCCCGCGTCGGCGCTCCCGGCCGGCTTCGCCGCACCGGACTTGCTCCCACCGCCCGTCACTCCCTCCGTCGTACGGGCCCGGCCGAGCGCCGACTGTTCGGCGACCGCCTCGTCCCCGACCACGTCGGCGAGGTCCTCCTCCAGTTGCCGGACCGGCTTCGGCCGCCGGGACACGGTCGACGGCGTGCCCGTGCCCGGTCCGGTCTCCGGCGTCGCGCCGCGCACGGCGCCGGTGCCGGTGGCCGTACCGAAGAAGTCGAAACCGCCCTGCACTCGGGAGGCGGGCAGCCGCTGGGCCCGTACGGGTGCGATGACGGCCGCCGCGGCCGGAACCGGGCGCAGACCGGACGCCTTGCCCCCGTCCCGCTGCCCGGCGACCGTGTCCATGACCGAGTCACCGGCCGCATCCGTGGCCGCTCCAGCCGTACCCGCGGCCGTGTCCGCCGCACCCGGCTCAGCACCCGAATCCGGCTGCCGCTGCCCGCCGGCCCCTCCGTCCCGGCCGTCGTCCCCGGAGCCCGTACGAGCGGCAGCCCCACCCGCGGCCCCGGCCCCGGCGGCACCCGCGGCACCCGCGCCCCCAGGAGCAGCGGGCATCCGTGCCCCCGGCTTCGGACCGCCCGGCTTCGGGGCGGGGGCCTTACGGGTCCGGCCTCGCGCGGCCGGGCGCTCGGTGGCCGCCGCGGAATTCCCCTGGCCGTCCTCACCGTCCCGCTCCTGCGCGGACCCGGCCTGGCGGGCCGCGTTCCGCGGCAGCTGCCGCAGAGCTTCCGCCGCCCGGTGGTACATCACCGCGGTGAGCGCGCCCGGCATGCTTGCGTCCGGGCCGTCCGCCGCCCCGGCCGTCAGCTCCCCGGCGGGCTCCCCGGCCTCGATGGCGAGCAGCCGGCGGCCCTCCAGGGCGCTGGCCCGTTCGGTCTCGGCGGTGGCGTAGCGGCGCAGCAGCTCGGCATGCTCACTGCGCAGCCGGGCCAGCTCGGCCCGCTTGGAGCGCAGCTTGGTGTCCAGCTTGCCGCGTATCTCGCGGGACTCCTCCAGGTCCGTCTCCAGCTCGGCTATGCGTTCGTCGGTCTTCCACTCGTCCCGCACCCGGGCGTTCTTCAGCTCGGCGACGCTCTTGCCCGCCGTACGGTCCCACGCGCGCAGCAGTACGGAACCGGTGACCGCGGCAGCCGCCGCGCCCGTGGCGAGAGCGCCCTGTACCAGGTCATCACCGGCGAACCAGACACCCGAGGCGCAGGCTAGGGACACACCGGCGACCGTCACGGGAGGAAGAAGCCGGTGCAGGGATGGCGAATGGCGGTGGCGTCCTCGTGGCATGGCCTGAAACTTACCGTGCGTGCGGGACCTATGGGGCCCCGCCCGCCGCTTCGTTTCCCGGTGGTTACTTCTTTGCCAACCCCTTGGACTCCAGATAAGCGCTCGCGACATCGGCGGGCTTCTGCCGTTCCGCGTCGACCTTGCGGTTCAGCTCGATGAGATCGGCGGTCGTCAGCTTCTCCGTGAGCTTGCCGAGAGCCGCCTCGATCTCCTTGTCGCCGGCGCTCTTGGCATTCACCACGGGCAGCACATTGTCGGCATTCTGCAGCTTCTTGTCGTCCTTCAGCAGCACCAGGCCGAAGTTGTCGAGCGTCGCGTCCGTCGTCGTGGTCAGCACCATCTGGTCCGTGCCGTCCTTGACGGCCTGCTTGGCCTGCGTGGTACCGACGCCCTTCGGATCGATGCCCGTGACGGCTATGCCGTACACCTTCTCCAGGCCCGGCTTGCAGAACGGCCGCGTCTCGCACTCCTCGCCCGCCGCCAGCTTGATCTTCTGCTGCGAGCGGCCGAGGTCCGAGAGCGTCTTGAGGTGGTACCGGTCGGCGAATTCCTTGGTCACCGCGAACGCGTTCTGGTCGGTCGCCTCCCCGGCCGGCAGCACCTTCAGTCCGCGGGGCTCGGCGAGCGCCTTCAACGCCGTGACCGTCTTGCCGATGTCGCTGGAGGCGACGGGCTTGGCGTCCGGCCCGTTCTTCTTGGCGTTGAGGAATTCGGCGAGGGTCGAGGCGTATTCCGGTACGACGTCGATCTGGCCCTTCTCCAGCGCCGGCTCGTACAGCTCACGATTGGCGAGCGTCTTGACGGTGGCGTGGTATCCCGCATCAGAAAGGATCTTGGAATAGATCTCCGCGAGCACCTTCGACTCGGTGAAACCGGCCGATCCGATGACGATGTCCCCCTTCCCGCCGGCGCTCTTGGCTCCCCCCTTCTCCTCCAGGCTCTTCCCGCCACAGGCGACCAGCCCGCCCGCCAGCGCGAGCACGGCCCCCGCGGCGAGCGCGGCCCGCGCCGCACGGGACGCCCCACGGCCCGGACGCACGCGCTGTCCGGGGCGCTGGTCGAGGCGCTGGCTGTTCGAGTCCTGCTTCATTCCGGTTCACCATCCAAGGAGGAGAGAAAAAGTTCCTGTGCGGTCCAGATACAGCCCAGATGCGGCCCAGGTGCGGTCCAGCTGCCACCCGGGTACGGCCTAAGCGCGAACCATGTGCGGTCCAGCTGCCACCCAGGTACGACCCAGGCGCGAACCATGTGCGGTCCAGCTGCCACCCAGGTACGACCCAAACGCGCACCAGGCGCGGCCCCGACGCGGCCCAGACGCAGCCCCGAACCCGAGGCCGCCTCGTCCCCAGACCCGCACCAGACCCGCACCGGACCCGGCCCAGACCCGGCCCAGCCCTGGCCACGAGCCCCACCCCGCACCGTTCCAGCCCGCCCCCCTCACCCCGCCCGGCCCTACGCAGGACTACCAACCGGCGTCGCGTCATCCACCGGCCCACGGGACTTCCGCGCCCGACCCCGACCCCGACCCGGGCCCCGACCCCGACCCCGACCCGGGCCCTGACTCCGACCCCGACCCCGGCGCATCGGGTCGAAGACCCGGTCCGCCACCACCAGCAGCCCTTCCACCAGCAGCGCCAGTGCGGCGACCAGCACCGCGCCCGCGACCACCTGCGGCGTGTTGTAGTTGCCGAAGCCGGCGGTGATGATGCGGCCGAGGCCGCCGCCGCCCGCGAGCGCGGCCAGGGTGGCCGTGGCCACGACCTGGACGCCGGCCGAGCGCAGCCCCGTCATGATCAACGGGTATGCGAGCGGCAGCTCGACCCGCAGCAGCAACTGCGGCCCGGACATGCCCATCCCGCGTGCCGCCTCGACCACGTCCCGGTCGGCCTCCCGCATGCCCACGTAGGCGTTGGTCAGCAGCGGCGGCACCGCGAAGAGCACCAGCGCGATGATCGTCGGCCAGTCCCCCGCCGTCCCCAGCGGACTGAGCGTCAGCAGGACCAGTACGGCGAACGTCGGCACCGCGCGCCCCACGTTGGAGAGGTTGACCGCCAGCGCCCCGCCCTTGCCGATGTGGCCCAGGTACAGGGCGACCGGCAGGGCTATGAGGCAGGAGATCGCCAGGCACATCGCGCTCAGGTAGACGTGTTCGCCGAGGCGGTGCCACACCCCTTTCTCCCCGGCCCAGTTGGCCGAGGCCGCCAGCCAGTCCCAGGCGCCCGTTATCGCGTCCATCGCCTCACACCACCGCCTTCTTCGCCCGGCCCGCCGTCCGCCGCTCGCGCCGTGCGCGGGACCGCGCCCGCGCCTGCGCCCTGGTCCACGGCGTCAGCAGCCGCTGCAGGCCGATCAGCAGCACGTCGGCGACCACCGCCAGCAGCACGCACAGCACCGATGCCGTCAGCACCTCCGCCTTGAAGAAGCCCTCCATGCCGCTGGATATGAGGTTGCCGAGGCCGCCGTAACCGACCACCGCGCCGATCGTCGTCATGGCCACCGTCGAGACCGTCGCGATGCGCAGGCCCGCCGTCAACGCGGGCAGCGCCAGCGGGAGTTCGACACCGAAGAGCAGCTTCACGGGGCCGTACCCCATACCGCGCGCCGCCTCGCGGACCTCCTGCGGCACCGACTCCAGCCCGGCGAGGATGTTGCGCACCAGGATCGTCAGCGAATACAGCACCAGTCCCGTGACGACCACAGCGGCCGAGACCCCGAACACCGGGGTCAGCAGGGCGAACATCGCCAACGACGGGACCGTGTACAGAATCGTCGTCAACCCGAGGACCGGCCCGGCGGCGGCTCGCCAGCGCCGCGCTATGAGCGCCAGCGGAAAGGCGACCAGCAGTCCGATGGCGACGGACACCAGCGTGATGCCCACGTGCTGGACGGTCGCGTCCAGCAACTCCTGGCTGCGCGTCCGGACATACTCACCGCAGATCCAGTCGTTCGCCTCCAGGCAGCTCTGTGCACTCACCCGCGGTCACCTCCCCCGCCCTGTCGCTCACATTTTCGGTGACTGTCTGCGACCCTATCCCCCACCACTGACAATCCGACCGGCCCGCCATCCAGTCGTAACAAGACGCACGCGACGGGACGGACTCCGCGGGTAAGAGGCGAGGAGCACCGCGCGCCTACCCGGCCGGCGACCGTCCACACTGGGGAACCACCATGATCCGATTCGAGCACGTCACCAAGAGCTACGCCGACGGCACCACCGCCGTCGACGACCTCTCGTTCGAGGTCGCGGAGGGCGAGCTGGTCACGCTCGTCGGTCCGTCGGGCTGCGGCAAGACCACCACGATGAAGATGGTCAACCGGCTCATCGAACCGACCGGCGGCCGCATCTTCCTCGACGGCACCGACATATCGACCATCGACCCCGTCGAACTGCGCCGCCGCATCGGCTACGTCATCCAGCAGGTCGGCCTCTTCCCGCACAAGACCGTGCTGGACAACACCGCGACCGTCCCGCACCTGCTCGGCTGGCCGCGCAAGAAGGCCAGGGACCGCGCCGCCGAACTCCTCGACCTGGTCGGCCTGGATCCCGCGCAGTACGGGGACCGCTACCCCGACCAGCTCTCCGGCGGGCAGCGCCAGCGCGTCGGAGTCGCCCGCGCGCTCGCCGCCGACCCGCCCGTCCTGCTGATGGACGAGCCGTTCGGCGCCGTCGACCCGGTCGTCCGCGAACACCTCCAGACCGAGTTCCTGCGGCTGCAGTCCACGCTCCACAAGACGGTGCTCTTCGTCACCCACGACATCGAGGAAGCGGTACGGCTCGGTGACCGCATCGCCGTCTACGGGACGGGCCGCGTCGAGCAGTTCGACACCCCGGCCACGGTGCTGGGGGCGCCGGCCACCCCGTACGTCGCGGAGTTCGTCGGCGCCGACCGCGGCCTCAAGCGGCTGTCGGTGACGCCGATCGAGACCGGCGACCTGGAGCAGCCGCCGGTGGTCCGGCTCGACGACGACGCGGCGCGGGCGGCGGCACGGCTGGCGGAGGAGGGCGCGGCGTGGGCCGTGGTCCTCGACGCGGACGGCAACCTGCACGGGTGGGTCTCCGGGGCCCGGCTGGCGGCCGGGACCGGTGGGGCCAGTGGGGCCGGAGCGCCCGGCGGGGGCGGCAAGTCCGGTACCGAGGTCCGGGACCACGCGCGGCGCATGGACGCGTGGCTGCCGCTCGGCGCGCCGCTGAAGCAGGCGTTCAGCACGATGCTCCAGCACGACGCCGGGTGGATCGCGGTACTGGAGGAGGAACGATTCCTCGGTGTGCTGACGCCTGCGGGGCTGCACGCGGCGCTGCGGCGGTCGACGGCGGCCGACGCGGGGCGCTCGGCGCGCGACGAGGTCGTGGTGGAGAGCGTTCCCGGCTCGTAGCGCAGGGGCCGGCGGGGTGGTCCGGCCGCCCCGCCGCTACGCCGCGCTCGCCCCCGCCTCGTCATCGTCCTCCGGGAGCTTGCACACGCGCTCCAGGAAGAGCGCGGCCGCCACCACGGCGGCGCCGGCCAGGACCGAGAAGCCCGCGTGGATGGCCTGTTCCCGGCGGGGATCGACATCGAGTCCCGTGGTGAGGAGGAAGACGCCGACTCCGCCGTACACGCCGGCCGCCAGGGACGCCACCAGGGCGCTCGCCTGGCCGAAGACGACGGCGCGGGCGGCGACCAGCGGGTCGACGCCGCGGGCGTCGGGGCGGCGCTCGCGCTGGGCCTTCAGGCGGGAACGCAGGGAGACGGCGGTGGCCGCCAGTACGGCGGCGATCAGGGCCAGGACGACGGGGGAGGCCAGCGGCACGCTGGGCAGCGTGCCGAAGGAGTCCCACAGCCGGGCGCCGGCCCACGCCAGCACCCCGGCTGCCAGGAACAGCCCGACCAGCGCCTTGATGTGTAGCTGCTTCACCGAGCGTTCGCCCCTTGTGCCCTCGTCCTCGTACGGGTGATGCGGATAACGGGTGCGCGCACGGCCCTGCGCGGTCCGCGGAGTCCGTGCGTCACGGCAGGTCCGGTACGCCGTGCGGCACCGGCGTCCTCGGACGTCGGCGCCGTACCCACCGGACCAACGCTCACTCGGGCAGCCGCAGTTCCAGGTCCACGCGCGGCACGACGCCCTCGCGGCCGACCGCCGAGAGCAGCTCCACCACCGCGCCGCGGCCCGGGACCTCCGCCTCCGGGTCGACGTCGTGCCACGGCACCAGCACGAAGGCGCGCTCGTGGGCCCGCGGGTGGGGCAGGGTCAGCAGCGGGTCCTCGGAGACGACGTCCTGGTACGCAAGGATGTCCACGTCGATCGTGCGCGGCCCCCAGCGCTCGTCACGGACGCGCTCGAAGGCCTCCTCGATCGCGTGGCCGCGCTCCAGCAGCGAGGCGGGCGGCAGCGTCGTCTTGATGAGCACCACCGCGTTGAAGTACGTCGGCTGCGAGCCCGGGTCGACGCCCCACGGCTCGGTCTCGTACACCGGCGAGACGGCCTTGACGCGGACCCCCGGGGTGTCCTCCAGCGCGTCGATGGCGCCCTGGAGGGTCTCCAGGCGGTTGCCGAGGTTGCTGCCGAGGGAGAGCACGGCGCGTTTCGGGTTGGAGAGCGTCACGTCCGCGGCGTCCACCCGCTCCACCACGGACGTGGGCACCGGCTGTACGGTCGGGTCACTGCTGGTCATACTCGGCTCCGGGTGATGGTGATGGTCACGTCGTCAAAGGGGACGGTGATCGGGGCGTCCGGCTTGTGGACGACCACCTCCACCTCCTGCACCCCCTCATGCTTGAGGCACTGGCCGGCGATGCGCTCCGCGAGCGTCTCGATGAGGTCGACGGGCTCGCCCTCGACGACGGCCACGACCTCCTCCGCCACGACGCCGTAATGCACGGTCTTCGCGAGGTCGTCGGTCGCCGCCGCCGGGCGGGTGTCCAGGCCCAGCACCAGGTCCACGATGAAGGTCTGGCCCTCTTCGCGTTCCCGGGGGAAGACCCCGTGGTGCCCTCTGGCCTTCAGCCCACGCAGCGCGACACGATCCACGCGAATCACACTCCCACTGGTCCCATTGGCACCTCTGGTACCACTGATCGTCGGAATTGCGGGCGGGAACCAGAGTCTCGTCCGGCACGCCGCCCCGTCATCGAATCTACCTGCGAGCACCGACAGTGCTTGCCCACGGGGGCCATGGACGGCCATGGACAGGGCCCCGTACGCCTGCTGGCGGCCCTGCCGGGCCGTGCGGGCGGTCGTCCGCGCGGCCACTACCCGTGGGTCCGCGGTCCCACCCCTACCCGTGCAGCACTTGGCTCGAACGGGTGCGCCGGAGTCGACCTCGCTGACGCTTTCCGCTGACGGATCCGGCGGCGCCGCCGGCGGCCGGCGACCTGGTGACGCTCACCGCACGTCCACGGAACGGCCACACAGCGCCCGCAAACCCGCGCGAAGACTTCACGCGGGTTTCACGTTCAGACTCCGCCGCCCACGCCTCCGGCGCCCGGCCCGTCGTTCTCGCCGGCGTCACCGTCCGCGTCGTCGTCCTGGTCCGCCAGGACGGGCGAGCCGTGGTGCGACCAGACCCGCCAACCCTCCTCCGTACGCCGGAAGACGTTGGTCGCGACGACGAGCTGGCCGATCAGCGGCCCGACCGAGCCGTCCTCCTCCGCGGGGCCGCCGCTGAGGATGTTCTCGGTGCAGGTGACCAGCGCGGTGTCACCGAGGACGTCGATCTCCACATCCGTCAGGAAGAACTGGATGTACTCGGTGTTCGCCATGATCAGGGCGTACGAACGCAGCACCTCGCCGCGTCCGCGCAGCACCGGCCAGCCCGGGTGCACCACGCTCACCTGGCCGTCCATCCACATCTCGGACATGGCCGCGTGGTCACCGCGCTCCATGGCCTCGTACAGGTCGGTGTTCGCCTGCTCGACCAGCTCGATGTCCGTACGTGGACTCACACCGCTCCCGTCGCGTCCGCCGCACCCGCGGCGCCCGTCACACTCGTACCGCCCGTCTCACGCGCAGCGTCCTCGACAGCACGGGCGACCCGCACCGCGTCCGCGCTCGCGCGCACCTCGTGCACCCGCACCGCCCAGGCTCCCTCCCGCGCGACCATCGCCGAGACCGCGGCCGTCGCCGCGTCCCGCTCGCGGGCGGGCGGCGGAGCGGCCTGTGCGTCCCCTGCCAGCACCCTGCCCAGGAAACGTTTGCGCGAAGCGGCGACCAGCAGGGGGCGGCCCAGCTCCCGCAGCCGCGCCAGGTGCGCGATCAGTGCCAGGTCGTGCCCGGCCTCCTTGGCGAAGCCCAGCCCGGGGTCGACGACGATGCGCTCGGGGTCGATGCCCCCGTCCACCGCCCGGTCCAGGCTCTGGCGCAGTTCGCCGAGCACCTCGGTGACCACGTCCCCGTACACGGCCCGGTTGTTCATGTCGATCGACCGGCCGCGCCAGTGCATCACCACGAACGGCACCCCGGCCGCGGCCACCGCCGGCACCATCGCCGGATCGGCCGCGCCCGCGCTGACGTCGTTGACCAGCCGCGCGCCGGCCGCCACGGCCTGCTCGGCGACCGAGGCCCGCATGGTGTCCACGGAGACCATGACCCCGGCGGCGCACAGCTCCCGTACGACGGGGACGACCCGGCGCAGCTCCTCCGCCTCGTCCACCCGGGCCGCGCCCGGCCGCGTCGACTCACCGCCCACGTCCACCAGGTCGGCGCCCTGCGCCACCAGGTCCAGGCCGTGCTTGACGGCCAGCTCGGTGTCGAACCACTGCCCGCCGTCGGAGAACGAATCGGGCGTCACGTTCACCACGCCCATCACCGCGCAGCGGCCCCAGTCCGGAAGTCCGGCCACCCGGCCGCGCAAGGTACTCATGTCCCCAGCCTAGGCTCCTGCGATACGGACGCCGCCCACCCCCGGGGGGGGCGGACGGCGCACCGGGAACGTAGCGTCGCTACGCCGCCGGTTCGACCTGCTCCGCGCTGATCGGCGCGGTGGTGTGCGCGCACGGCCGCGGCTCGGGGGCCTTCTTGCGGCGCAGCGCGCGGGGCAGGCTCAGCTCCAGGTAGCCCTCGGCCTGGAGGGCGGCCAGCCCGATGCGCGGAATGTCCCGGCTGTTGCGGAAGACCACGAAGCGCGGCTCCCAGCGCGGCTGGAACTTGTCGTTGAACTTGTACAGCGACTCGATCTGGTACCAGCGGGACAGGAAGATCAGCATGCCGCGCCAGATCCGGATGACCGGCCCCGCGCCCAGCTTCTCGCCGCGCTCCAGGGAGGAGCGGAAGACCGCGAAGTTCAGCGAGACCTGCTTGATCTTGAGGTCCGGGGCCGCCTGGAGGGAGGCCACGATCAGCAGCTCGTTCATGCCGGGGTCGGCGGCGCGGTCGCGGCGCATCAGCTCCAGCGAGATGCCGTCCTTGCCCCACGGCACGTAGTGCTGCATCGCCTTCAGGTCACCGAACGGGCCGGGCTCCTCGCCCTCGGCCGGCGCCAGGTGCGCGGTGGCGATCACCGCGTCCCCGTCCTTCTCGGCGTCGATCCGGCCCAGCGCCATGGAGAAGCCGCGCTCGGTGTCGGTGTCGCGCCAGGCGTCGGCCGCCTTCTGGATGCGCGCCAGCTCCTCGGGCGCCAGGTCGCGCACCCGCCGCACCCGGGTCTCGTACCCGTTGCGCTCGATGCGCTTGACCATCTGGCGTACGTTGCGCATCGCCCGCCCGGTGAGCGTGAAGTCCGCCACGTCGACGATCGCCTCGTCGCCCAGCTCCAGCGCGTCCATGCCCGTCTCGCGGGTCCAGACCTGGCCGCCGGTCTCGCTGCAACCGGTGACGGCCGGGGTCCAGGAGTGCGCCCGCGCCTCCTCCATGAAGCGCTCAATGGCGCCCGGCCAGGCCTCCACGTCGCCGATCGGGTCACCGCTGGCGAGCATCACGCCGGATATGACCCGGTAGCAGACGGCGGCCTTGCCGGTCGGCGAGAAGACCACGCCCTTGTCGCGGCGGAGCGCGAAGTAGCCGAGGGAGTCGCGGCCGCCGTGCTTGGCGAGCAGCTCGCGCAGCTGCTCCTCGTCCTGCTCGGTGAGCCGGGCGGCCGGGTGCTCGGGGCGGAAGGCCAGGTAGGCGGTGGTGGCGACGGTCAGCAGGCCGAGCGCGCCGAGCGAGTAGCCGACGGTGTAGTCGACGTTGTTCACGTACCGGACCGGGCCCTCGAAGCCGAAGAGACCCCACATGACGTGCTTGAACCGCTCCCACACCGACGGATCGCCGATGATCTTGTGCGGATGGGAGTTCACGATCACCAGGCCGAGGCCGAAGCTGATGCCGCCGAGGGCGACGAAGTTCAGCAGGGCCTTGACCCGGCTGCGCGGGTCCGGCAGCGCCTCGAAGGCGCGCCGGTGCCACACCAGGAAGGCCAGCAGGGCCAGCGAGAGCGCCGCGCCCACGATCGAGTGACGGTAGACGAGCTGCGCCGCGATGCCCACGGGCAGCAACGACACGGCCGCCACCCAGGCCCGGCGCTTACGCCGTTTGAGCCCGTGGGCGAGCATCAGCAGCAGGATGCCGACGACGATGGAGGAGGCCGCTGCCAGCGCGCTCACGGCGCCCGGCAGGACCTCCGCCAGGGCATGGAGCCTGCTGTGCCGGAAGCGGGGAAACAGCCCGGCAACCAGGTTCAGCAGTCCGACGACCGCTCCGGCCGTCCCCACCAGTGGCGGCACCTTTTCCGGGCGGGGGCCGCTCAGCCAGCGTGGCGGACGCCACGCAACCGTCCCGGACTTTTCGCCATCTAGCCTGTCAGACATTACTTTCCCGTCGCCCCGGTCGAGAGAACGTGCGAGTCTTAGTCGCAGCATCTGGACTTTTGCGCCCTGTATGACGGCGTTTCAGGGCCCGGGGTTCCACCTGCGGCCCGGCTGACCGGCCGCCCGGAAGAAAGCACCACATGGGTCTCACCAGTAAAAAAGTGCTGCTCTTGGCCGTCCTTTTCGCGGTAGCACTCTTTGCGCTCACCATCTGGCTGTGGCCGCGCCTGTCCCGGCAGAACTGGCGCGCGATCCTCGGCCGCATCGGCCTGCTGCTGGCGACCCAGCTGTCGATCTTCGCGTCGATCGGCCTCTTCGCGAACAACTCGTTCGGTTTCTACGCGTCGTGGGCGGACCTGCTCGGCAAGGAGCAGGAGCCGGGCGTGGTGACGAATTACGAGACCGGGCCGAACGGCACGAAGCTGAAGATGCTGGGCAGCGAGCACGTCGGCGTACCCGGCGGCTCCAAGCCGCACGTGGGCGGCCGGATAGACAAGGTCGTGCTCCAGGGCGAGAAGTCCAAGATCAACAGTCCGGCGTTCGTCTACCTGCCGCCGCAGTACTTCCAGGCGAAGTACGCGCAGAAGCGTTTCCCCGCCTCCGTGGTGCTGACCGGCTACCCGGGCACCGCACAGGCCCTCTACAAGAAGCTGCACTTCCCGCAGACCCAGCACGAGCTGGTCCGCAAGAAGAAGATGCAGCCGACGATACTGGTCATGATGCGCCCGACCGTCGCGCCGCCGCGGGACACCGAGTGCGTGGACATCCCGAACGGCCCGCAGACCGAGACGTTCTTCACCCATGACGTGCGGCACGACATAGCCAGCCACTACCGGGTGGGCACCGACGCCAAGAACTGGGGCGTCATAGGGGACTCCACCGGCGGCTACTGCGCCCTGAAGATGCCGATGCGCTACCCGAAGGCGTTCTCCACCGGCGTGGCCCTCTCCGGCGCGTACAAGGCCCCGCTCGACGCCTCGACCGGCGCGCTCTTCGGCGGCGACAAGCAGCTGGAGCGGGAGAACAACCTGCTGTGGCGGCAGAAGAACCTGCCCGCGGCACCGGTGAACCTCCTCGTCACCTCCAGCAAGCAGGGCGAGGACAACTACAAGGAGACGCTGCAGTTCATCCAGCAGACCAAGTCTCCCGGCCGGATCGCGTCGATCATCCTCGACAGCGGCGGCCACAACTTCAACACCTGGCGCCGTGAGATACCCGCCGCCTTGGAGTGGATGGGCGGCCACCTCAAGGCGTAGCGGAAGCACCGCCCCGAAGGGCGACGTACGGAGCGGGCGGGGCCCGGTGGATTCCACCGGGCCCCGCCCGCTTCGGCCTGTCCGGCCGCTTTCCGAGAGCACCAGGGGCACCCCTGAGACCCTCAGGCGGCCCTCAGTGCCGCTCCAGGCCGCCCATCGGCGGTCACCGCGCCAGTATCAGGCTCATCGCCTCGGCGCGGGTCGTGGAGTCCCGCAGCTGGCCGCGTACGGCCGAGGTGGTCGTCTTGGCGCCCGGCTTGCGTATGCCGCGTACCGACATGCACATGTGCTCGGCCTCGATCACCACGATGGCGCCGCGGGCCTCCAGGATGCGCATCAGGGAGTCCGCGATCTGCGTGGTGAGGCGTTCCTGCACCTGCGGGCGGCGGGCGAAGACCTCGACGAGGCGGGCCAGCTTGGACAGGCCGGTGATCTTGCCGCTGTCGGCCGGGATGTATCCGACGTGCGCCACGCCGTGGAAGGGCAGCAGGTGGTGCTCGCACAGCGACACGATCTCGATGTCCTTGACCAGCACCATCTCGTCGTGGCCCAGGTCGAAGGTGGTCGTCAGGACGTCCTCGGGCTCCTGGCGCAGTCCCGCCAGGATCTCCTTGTACGCGCGCGCCACCCGCGCCGGCGTCTCCAGCAGGCCCTCGCGGTCCGGATCCTCACCGACAGCGATCAGCAGCTCACGTACGGCGTTCTCGGCGCGCTTCTCGTCGAACTCGCCGATCTTGCCGTCGCCGTCCAGCGTCACCGGATCGGTCATCTCGTGCCTCGTTCCTGGTTCCTGTTGCGCCCGCTCCGGACGCGGAGTACCACACGTCCAGGCTAGAACCCGTGAGGCGCCGCATTCATTCCGGGGCCGCTGTGGACCCCGTACCGGATCCGGCGGAACGGGCCGCCGACGACGAGAACCGGGCCCGTACGGAATCTTCCGTACGGGCCCGGTGCGCTTCCGGGCGGACACCCGGTCGCCGGGTTCCACCTCCGCCGCGTGAGCGGTCAGACCTCGGGGTTCTGGTCCTCGGGAGCCTCGGTCTTGTCCGTCGAGACGCTCGGCGAGGCCGAGGGGGCGGAGCCGTTGGCCGGCGCCAGCTCCTTCGGCGACAGCACGGGCGGGCGGGTCGACGGCGTACGCCGCGAGGAACCCGTCCACGCCGGGCGGGCCGGGCGCTTGACGATGTGCTTGAAGACCTCGGCGACCTCTTCCTTGTTCAGCGTCTCCTTCTCCAGGAGCTGCAGCACCAGGTTGTCGAGCACGTCGCGGTTCTCGACCAGGATCTCCCACGCCTCGTTGTGCGCGGTCTCGATGAGCTTCTTGACCTCTTCGTCGACCAGCGCGGCGACCTCTTCGGAGTAGTCGCGCTGGTGGCCCATCTCACGGCCGAGGAACGGCTCGGAGTTGTCGGACCCGAACTTGATCGCGCCGAGCCGCTCGGTCATGCCGTACTGGGTGACCATGGCACGGGCCGTCGCGGTCGCCTTCTCGATGTCGTTCGCGGCGCCGGTGGTCGGGTCGTGGAAGACCAGCTCCTCGGCCGCGCGGCCACCGAGCATGTACGCCAGCTGGTCGAGCATCTCGTTGCGCGTGGTCGAGTACTTGTCCTCGTCCGGCAGGACCATCGTGTAGCCCAGGGCCCGGCCGCGCGACAAGATCGTGATCTTGTGTACCGGGTCCGAGTTCGGGGAAGCCGCCGCGACCAGGGCGTGTCCGCCCTCGTGGTACGCGGTGATCTTCTTCTCCTTCTCGGACATGATGCGGGTGCGCTTCTGCGGCCCGGCCACCACGCGGTCGATCGCCTCGTCCAGGAACTTGTTGTCGATCAGCTTGGCGTCGCTGCGGGCCGTCAGCAGAGCGGCCTCGTTCAGCACGTTCGACAGGTCGGCACCGGTGAAGCCGGGGGTGCGCTTGGCGACGGCCGACAGGTCGACGTCCGGCGCGACCGGCTTGCCCTTCTGGTGGACCTTGAGGATCTCCAGGCGGCCCTGCATGTCCGGACGGTCGACGGCGATCTGCCGGTCGAAGCGGCCGGGGCGCAGCAGCGCCGGGTCCAGGATGTCCGGGCGGTTCGTGGCGGCGATCAGGATGACGCCGCCCTTGACGTCGAAGCCGTCCATCTCGACGAGGAGCTGGTTCAGCGTCTGCTCACGCTCGTCGTGACCGCCGCCGAGGCCCGCGCCGCGGTGCCGGCCGACGGCGTCGATCTCGTCGACGAAGACGATCGCCGGGGCGTTCGCCTTGGCCTGCTCGAACAGGTCACGGACCCGGGAGGCACCCACACCGACGAACATCTCGACGAAGTCGGAGCCGGAGATCGAGTAGAACGGGACGCCCGCCTCGCCGGCCACGGCGCGCGCGAGCAGCGTCTTGCCCGTACCCGGCGGGCCGTACAGCAGCACACCCTTGGGGATCTTGGCGCCGACCGCCTGGAACTTCGACGGCTCCTGGAGGAACTCCTTGATCTCCTGGAGCTCCTCGACGGCCTCGTCCGACCCCGCAACGTCCGCGAACGTCGTCTTCGGCGTGTCCTTGGTGATCAGCTTGGCCTTGGACTTCCCGAAGTTCATCACCCGGGAGCCGCCGCCCTGCGTCTGATTCAGCAGGAACAGGAAGACGACCGGGATGAGGATGAAGGGAAGCAGCGTCACCAGCATGCTGACGAACGGGTTCTGCTTCGACGGGGAGACGGTGTAACCGTCCTTGATCTCGCCGGTCTGGTACCTGGCCTGCAGGGTCTTGGCCAGATCGACGCCCTGGTCGCCGATGTAGCTCGCCTGGAGCTTGTTGGAGCCGTCGACCTTGTTGTCGCCCGACAGCTCGACCTTGATCTTGTTCTCGTCGCCGGTCGTCAGCTCGGCGGATTTCACCTTGTTGTCAGTGATCGCCTTGACGACCTGACCGGTGTCCACCGTCTTGTAGCCGCCGGACGAGCCGACGACCTGCATCAACACGACCACGGCGAGGACGGCCAGCACGATCCACATGACCGGCCCACGGAAGTATCGCTTCACGTCCATCCATACGGAGCTCTCTGAGCCCCGTCCCTCCTGCCACAGTGAGGCACAACAGCCCTGTGGAGGGCTGGTCGTGCGTACGGTGTATTACTGGCCCGAAAAAAGACTGACCTTCGGACGGTACCCCAGCATTGTCACCCGACGACGCCGCCCACGGTTAACAATGCAGCTTCGGATGCCGTTCTCCCTGCTCCAACGGCGGGCGACCCCACGGGGTTCCCGCCGCCGGGCAGCGGTCGGTCCGGGCCCCGGCCGCTCATGACGGCGGCCGGACGGGCCGGCGCCGCTCAGCCGCCGTAGACGTGCGGTGCGAGCGTGCCCACGAACGGCAGGTTGCGGTACTTCTCCGCGAAGTCCAGGCCGTAGCCGACGACGAACTCGTTGGGGATGTCGAAGCCGATCCACTTCACATCGATGGCGACCTTCGCCGCGTCGGGCTTGCGCAGCAGCGTGCAGACCTCCAGGCTGGCGGGCTCGCGCGAGCCGAGGTTCGACAGCAGCCAGGACAGCGTCAGGCCGGAGTCGATGATGTCCTCGACGATCAGGACGTGCTTGCCCTTGATGTCGGTGTCGAGGTCCTTGAGGATGCGCACCACTCCGGAGGACTGGGTGCCCGCGCCGTACGACGACACGGCCATCCAGTCCATCGTGACGGGGGTGGACAGCGCGCGCGCCAGGTCCGCCATGACCATCACGGCGCCCTTGAGGACGCCGACGATGAGCAGGTCCTTGCCCGCGTACTCCGCGTCGATCTTCGCCGCCAGCTCCGCCAGCTTCGCGTCGATCTCTTCCTTGCTGATGAGCACCGACTGAAGGTCGGAACCCATGTCCTTGTCGTCCACCCGTGCCACTCTCGCTCGGTTCGGTGTCGTGAGACTCGTGAAGCGGGGCGGTGCCCTTCGGTGTCCTGCGGCTCAGCCCTGCCGGATCACCAGTCTGCCACCCTGCCGTCGCACACCCACGCGCCCGGGGAGGTTGACGGTCCCCTGGCCCCGCCAGCCGGTGATCAGCCGGTCCACCTCCTCGATGTGGCGGGCGAAGAGCGAACCGGCCGGAGCGCCCGCCGCGATGGCGGCCCGGCGCAGCACCCGGCGGCGGACGGCCGCGGGCAGCGCGTACAGCTGGGTGACGTCGAGGGTGCCGCGCTCGTCGAGGACCGTGCGCTCGGCGTCGGCGGCCCAGGCGTCCAAGGCGTCGGCGTCGTCCCGGGACAGCTGCGCCGTACGGGCCAGGGCCTCCACGACGCCCTTGCCGAGCGCCTTCTCCAGCGCGGGCAGGCCCTCGTGGCGCAGCCGGGAGCGGGTGTACAGGGGGTCGGCGTTGTGCGGGTCGTCCCAGACGGGCAGCGACTGGATCAGACACGCCTTACGGGCGGTCTGCCGGTCGACCTCCAGGAACGGGCGGCGGTAGCGGCCGCCGCGGCCGGTCTTCGCCGCCATGCCGGACAGCGAGCGGGTGCCCGAGCCGCGGGCGAGCCCCAGCAGGACCGTCTCTGCCTGGTCGTCGCGGGTGTGACCGAGGAGGACGGCGGCGGCGCCGTGCCGCTCGGCGGCGGCGTCCAGCGCGGCGTAACGGGCGTCCCGGGCGGCGGCCTCGGGCCCGCCCTCGCGGCCCACCTCGACGGCCACCGCGTCGACCGGGTCCAGGCCGAGGGAGCGCAGCCGCAGGACGACCTCGGCGGCGCGGATGTCGGAGCCGTCCTGGAGGCCGTGGTCGACGGTGATGCCGCCGGCCCGTACGCCCAGCCGGGGCGCTTCGAAGGCCAGTGCGGAGGCGAGTGCCATGGAGTCGGCGCCGCCGGAGCACGCGACGAGCACCAGGGGGGGCGCGTCCGCGGCGGCGGAGGGCAGCGGCGCCCCGGCGGGCCGCGCGGGGCCCGCGGTGACCGGCTGCTGCGCGGGGGAGGCGGGGGCCGGGGAGTGCGAGGAGTGGTGGTTCAGTACGTCGTGCAGTACGCGGCGGACCGCCACGCGTATCGCGGCGACCGCTGGATGGGGACCCATGTCCGTTTCCAATCGTCAGCTGGGGGCCTCGGGCCGTCTACGGCTTTTTCGTCACACAGAGTGCCTAGATGGTGACAGAGACGAGCAGTTCCCCGAGCATTGCACGCCCATCCTGCGGTCACGGTCCCTCAGAAGAGTGATTGAGGGGAGCTTTCACCCGCCGCGCGGTGCGCCCGGCTCACGACGTCGCCCCGCCGGGCTCCGCCCTCTAGCGGTGCACCCGCGCGACCCAGTCCGCCGGTTTGGCGATCTCCTGCTTGGTCGGCAGCGTGTTCGGCGACGTCCACACCCGGTTGAAGCCGTCCATGCCGACCTCGTCGACCACCGCCCGGACGAACCGCTCGCCGTCCCGGTACTGGCGCAGCTTCGCGTCCAGCCCCAGCAGCTTGCGCAGCGCCTGGTCCAGCCGGCCCGCGCCACTGGCCCGCCGCTTCTGGAACTTCTCGCGGATCTCCGCGACGGACGGCACCACCTCCGGGCCGACACCGTCCATCACATAATCGGCGTGCCCCTCCAGGAGCGACATCACGGCCGTCAGCCGGGCCAGGATCTCCCGCTGGGCCGGGGTCTGCACCAGGTCGACGAAGCTGCGGCTCCCGTCGTCGCCCTCCTCGCCCTCCGGCCGGCCGCCGGTCAGCGACTGGGCGGCCTCGCGCAGCCGCTCCAGCAGCGTGCCCGGGTCGATCTCGGTCTCGCCGAGGAACGACTGGATCTCGCCCTCGATGTGGTCGCGCAGCCAGGGCACGGCCGTGAACTGCGTACGGTGCGTCTCCTCGTGCAGGCAGACCCACATCCGGAAGTCGTGCGGATCCACCTCCAGCTCCCGCTCGACGTGCACGATGTTCGGCGCGACGAGCAGCAGCCGGCCGCCCTGCGAGCCCGCCGGCAGGTCACGGCCCGCCGGCGCGAACGTCTCGTACTGCCCGAGGACCCGCGAGGCCAGGAACGACAGCAGCATCCCCAGCTCCACGCCGGTCACCTTGCCGCCGACCGCGCCCAGCACCGCGCCGCCCGGTACGGAGGACCGGCGCTCCTCCATCTTCTGGAGCAGCGGCTTGAGCACCGCCCGGAAGCCGGCCACGTTGGCCCTGATCCAGCCCGGCCGGTCCACGACCAGGACCGGCGTGTCCTGCGCGTGCTGCTGCGCCGCGCCTGGCTCCCCCTCCGTCTCCGGCTGCACCATGCGGGTGAACGCGCGCACGTGCTCCTCGGAGGACTTCGCGTGCCGCCGCAGCTCGGCGACGATCGCCCGCGCCTCGTCGCGGCTCACGTCTGGTCCCGGCCGTACGAACCGGGTCGCGGTCGCTACCGCGAGGTTCCAGTCGACCATCTCCACACCACCGATGCTCGTCATGGGTTCACGGTACGTGGGCGCATCCGCTTGGGGTAGCGCGGCGCCCTTCGGGCGCGGTGGTCCGGATCTTCGGTGCCGGTTTCGGTTTCGGGTGCGGGGTCGTTGCGCCTGCGGCGGGCGGTGGCCGCTGCGCGGGGCGGTCAGGTTCGGGGGCGGGCCTGCGCGGCAGGCCGCTCCGGCCCGCTCCCTCCCGTGAGGGTGGAGACGGGGTGGATGGGGGGCTGGTGTGGGTGGCGTGGTGCTGGTCGGTCGGTTTTATCGACAACCGCAGTTGGCTACTGCTGTGGCCATGTGATCCAAGGCCTGCTGGGCGGCCTGGGGGTCGGTGGTGTCGTTGGTCATGAAGGCGAAGGCCAGGAGGCGGCCGTCGGCGTCGACGACCGTGCCGGCCAGGGTGTTCACGCCGGTGAGGGTGCCGGTTTTGGCGCGTACGGTGCCGGCGCCCGCCCTTTCGTCCGCGTAGCGGCCGCTGAGGGTGCCGGTGAAGCCGGCGACCGGGAGGCCGGTGGCGATGGGACGGAGTTCAGGGTGGTCGGCGGAGGTGGCCAGGACAAGCAGGCGGGTGAGGAGGGCCGCCGAGACCTTGTCGTCGCGGTCCAGGCCGCTGCCGTCCTCGAAGACGGTGTCGGTCAGCGGCAGTTTCAGCTTCGCCAGCGTCTTGCGTACGGCCCTGCCCGCGCCGTCGAAGCTGGCCGGTTCGCCGGTGGCCAGGGCCGTCTGGCGGGCCAGGGCTTCGGCGATGTCGTTGTCGCTGTGGGTCAGCATCCGCTCGACGAGGCCGGAGAGCGGCAGGGAGCGGGTGGTGGCGAGGCGGCGGGCCTGGGCGGGGGCCGTGGCCTTGGCGGGGGTGCCCTCGACCGTGATGCCTCGTTCGGTGAGCAGCGTGGCGAAGGTACGGGCCGCGGAGGCGGCCGGGTCGCCGTCGCGGGGTGCCGGTCCGGAGCGGGTGTCGTCGAGGCGTCCCTCGTCGGCCATGAGGGGGCTGACGGGGGCGATGTTCTCGTTGGGGCTTATGGGGTGCAGGAGCGGGCCCGTATAGGCCGAGGTGTCGTAACCGAGCCGGACCTTGTCCGCGCCGCGCTTCTTGAGCGCGCGGGCCGTGTCGTCGGCCAGCGCGCGCAGGCTGGCGGGCTGGTCCTGGGCGTCCTGCTCCGGGGCGCGGGCGGTGAGGGTGGGGTCGCCGCCGCCGACCAGGACGATCCCGCCGGCGTTCTCGGCGACGGTGGTGTCGATGCGGTGCTCGGGGCCGAGCGCGGACAGCGCGGCGGTGGCGACGGCCAGCTTGACCGTGGAGGCGGGAGTGGCGTTGCGGGCCGGTTCGGCGCCGAAGAGTTCGCGGCCGGTCACGGCGTCCACGACGGAGGCGGTACGCAGCGAGCCGAGCGCCGGGTCCTTCATGAGCGGCGCGAGGGCGTTCCTGATGCCTTCGGCGCTGGGCGCGGGCGCGGCGCCGTGCGCGGGGCTGCCGAGCGCTGCCAGAACGGGCGGCGCGCTGGGCTTGCGGGCGCCGCCGCCCGGAACGTGATGCTCGCCACGCGTACCGCCGGGCGCCGCGGCGCGGGCGCGCTCGGCCGTACGCTGGCCGGAGTCCCACGGACCGGCCGCCACCACCGCTCCGGCCGCGACCAGCAGGCCCAGGACGGTGGAGCTCGCCGTCAGCCGTACGGTCTGCCGCTGCTGCCTGGAGGCGGACCACCAGGCGGTACGGGCGGAATCCGTGGCGGACCGGTAGGCCGTACGCGCCGAGCCGGCCGCCGAACGGGTCATGGACACGGCGGCGGAACCCGTCGACCGTGCCGAGCCCGTCGCCGTCCGGGCGAAACGTTGCGCCAGCCGCCCCGCGGCCTGCCGCCTGACCTGCCACGATCTGGTCTCCGGCACTTAGGACCAGCCCCTTTCGCCACCACACACCTGCGTGGGGGACACTTAATCACCAGACGTATGTGTTGATCATGGAGGAGCCACCCGTGGAGTTCGACGTCACCATCGAGATCCCGAAGGGTTCGCGGAACAAGTACGAGGTGGACCACGAGACCGGACGGATCCGTCTCGACCGTCGGCTCTTCACCTCGACCAGCTACCCGGCCGACTACGGCTTCGTCGAGAACACCCTCGGCGAGGACGGTGACCCGCTGGACGCGCTGGTCATCCTGGACGAGCCGACGTTCCCCGGATGCCTGATCAAGTGCCGCGCCATCGGCATGTTCCGGATGACCGACGAGGCCGGCGGCGACGACAAGCTGCTGTGCGTCCCGGCGTCCGACCCGCGCGTGGAGCACCTGCGCGACATCCACCACGTGTCGGAGTTCGACCGCCTGGAGATCCAGCACTTCTTCGAGGTCTACAAGGACCTGGAGCCGGGCAAGTCGGTCGAGGGCGCGAACTGGGTCGGCCGCGCCGAGGCCGAGGCCGAGATCGAGGCGTCCTACAAGCGCCTGGAGGCGCAGGGCGGCGCCCACCACTGACGGATCTTCCGACCGTACGCGAACGGGCGGCACCCCTGCGCGGGGTGCCGCCCTTCGTCGTCTCTCGGCGCGACCGGGCCGCCGGTGCGCGGCCTGCCGTCAGAAGCCGCGCGTCCGCTTTGCTGCGCGCCGTTCGCCCGGCTCTTCCTGGGCGGCGCCGGGGGCCTTCATGAAGAGGCGGGCCACCTCGCCTCCGAGGTTCACGCCGACGGCGATGGCCAGCGCGAGGGACGCGGCCTTGATGAGGGACGAGACGCCGGGGCCGATGTCGCCCTGGGCGAAGTTCAGCAGGCCGAAGTACGTGGCGCTACCGGGCAGCAGCGGCCCGATCGCGGCCGTGACGTACGGCAGCGCGGACGCGTACCGGTAGCGGCTGAGGAGCTGGCCGAAGAGGCCGACGAGGCCGGCCGCGATGGCCGTGGCGGGCACCGCGTTCATGTTGCTGACATTGGCGAGCGCGCCGTACACGACCCAGGCGACGCCGCCGTTGAGCGTGGCGAACAGGACGGTGTGACGTTCCTGCTGGAGCAGTACGCAGAAGGCCAGCGCCAGCAGCATCGCGGCCACGGTCTGCACCGGCGGGTCGTTGAACAGCGCGAATCCGGCCGCCGGGTAGAGGTACTCCGGATTGAGCTGGAGCCCGATGTAGAGCGCGGCGAGCACGCCGATGACGATGCCGACGATGAGGTAGCCGACTTCCAGCAGGCGGGCCGACGCGGTGATGTAGTACCCCGTCAGGCCGTCCTGCACGGCCGCCACCAGCGCCCGCCCCGGGATCAGCGCGAACAGCCCACCGGTGATCACCGCGGACGCCTGCACGGCGACGTGCGAGAAGCTCAGGGCGACCCCTATGGCGGCCGGCGGCATGGCCGCGACCACGAACTGGTAGAACTCCGGCAGCCCGCGGCTGGACGCCAGCCAGGCCAGCCGGTCGCCGAGCATCGAGCCGATGGCGGCTGCGATGAAGACGATCAGCTGGCCGCCGACCAGCATGCTCGCCGCGCCGGACAGCAGCCCGGAGGCGAGGGTCAGCGCCCAGCTCGGGTACGGGTGGCGGTTACGGCGTATCTCGGCCAGGCCGCGGTACGCCTCCTCCAGGGTGATGCCGTCGGAGGTGATGTCGTCGACGAGGCGGAAGACCGCGGAGAGCCGGGTGTAGTCCACGCCGCGCCGCCGCACCGTACGGCTGGCCGTCACCGGGTCGTCGACCAGGGACGGCTGGTACGAGATCGACAGCAGCGTGAAGGTGACGGTGGGCTCGACGCGCTCCAGCCCGTACGCGTGCGCGACGCCGAACATGGCGGCTTCCACGTCCTCCGCGCCCTCGCCGCCGGCCAGCAGGATCTCGCCGATACGCAGGGTCAGGTCGAGGACGCGCGGCACCGCGGGCCCGCTCTCCTCGGCGCGCTCCGCCCGCTCGGGGACCGGCCGCTCGCCGACCGGCATCCGCAGCATCGTGCGCATCCGGTCCTGCCAGGGCGTCTGCTTGGTCAGGCTGATGACGGGGATGCCGTGCGGCGGCGTGAAGGCGGGCCAGCCCGCCGGGGTCCGGTCGGGCAGCTGATGCTGGCCGGTGGTGCTGCCGCTGCTGCCGCCGGGCGGGGTGAAGGCGGAACCTTCCGGCTCGGCCGGCGCCTCGGGCTTCAGACCTTCCGGGAGGGCGAACTCGGAGGTGGGGTGCTCCTCCTCGGGCACCTGCGGGTAGGGCACACCGGGCGGCGGGGTGAAGGCGCTGCGCGCCTCGTCCGACTGGGGCTTGCGGTCCTCGGACTGCTCGTTTGCGCCGTTCGTGCCATTGCTGGCGCTCTGCGCGCCTTTGACGCCGTTCACGCCGTTCTTCCCGTTCGTGCCGTTGGTTCCGCGCTGGCCCCGCTGTGCGTCCGACGCCACGTGTCTTCGCTCCTCGTACGCCTCCTGCCGACCGTCAAGGACACGATGCCTGATGGTCGGCAGGGGCGCGCGTGGCGGGGCCCTTACTGAGGTTCATATGGGCTGCGAGTGTCCCCTGCTTCTGGAGGGAAACCCGTGAATTGCGGCGCGGAACCGGTGGCAGCACCGGCGGCAGCACCGTACGGAGGCTGCCACCGGATGCCGTCACGGCTCGGCGGCCGTAGCGGCCGGGGTCTCGGCGCCCGCGGCTCGGCGCCGGCCGGCTCAGCGCTTGGCGTGCCGGCCGCGGCGGCCGTCGTTGCCGGGCTGGCGGGGCGGCTGGACGGCCCCCGTCGGGTCGTACGGCTGCTGGGCGGCGGCCTTCTTGTTCTTGCCGCGGGCGCGCAGGTACTCGATGGCGATCGGGACGACCGAGATCAGCACGATGGCGACCAGGATCAGCTCGATGTGCTTGTGGACGAACTCGATGTTGCCCAGGGAGGCGCCGAGCAGGGTGACGCCGGCGCCCCACAGGGTGCCGCCGATGACGTTGAAGGTGATGAACGAGCGGTAGTTCATCTTGCTCACGCCCGCGATGATGGGCGTGAACGTCCGTACGATCGGCACGAAACGGGCCAGGATCAGCGACTTCGGGCCGTGCTTCTCGAAGAACTCGTGCGCCTTCTCCACGTTCTCCTGCTTGAAGAGCTTGGAGTCCGGGCGCTTGAAGAGCGCGGGCCCGACCTTGCGACCGAAGAGATAACCGGCCTGGTCACCGAGGACCGCCGCGAGCACGATCAGCAGACACACCAGCCACAGCGGCTTGTCCAGCTTGTCGGTCGTCACCAGCAGGCCGGTGGTGAACAGGAGCGAGTCACCCGGCAGGAAGAATCCGATCAGCAGGCCGGACTCCGCGAAGACGATGATCAGCACGCCGATCAGCCCGAACGTGCCGATCAGGTAGTCCGGGTCCAGCCACTGGGGGCCGAGCGCGAGAGTATTCACGGGGTGAAGGCTCCTGGGTCGAGGGCGCCGGATCGTGCGGTACGACGGGGATACAGGCGCAGTGTGCGGCCCAAAGCTATCAACGCCGGATGACGGGGCGTGGTTCCAGCCGCCCGCTGAGGCCCGCGCACGGCCCGGACCACGGCTTGCCACCGCCGTACGGAACCGTCCGCCCGCACCCCGCCACATGTCCGGACACGGCCGCGCCGGCCCCCCGCTTTCACCCCCCTCCCGTGAGAGGCTCCCGCGAGGAGCCCGCCTCCAGGCGGCTCACCGCGCGGAGGGACAGGACACACGATGGGCATCGAGGAGTTCGGCGGCGGCCAGGCCGCGCAGGCCGACGTGCTGGTGGTGACGACCAACGACGTCCCCGGATACGAGGTGCAGCGGGTGATCGGCGAGGTCTTCGGCCTGACGGTCCGCTCCCGCCACCTGGGCAGCCAGATCGGGGCCGGGCTGAAGTCGATGATCGGCGGCGAGCTGAAGGGCCTGACGAAGACGCTCGTGGAGACGCGTAACCAGGCGATGGAACGGCTGGTGGAGCAGGCACGGGCGCGCGGCGCGAACGCCGTGCTGATGTTCCGCTTCGACGTGACGGAGGCGGCGGACGTGGGCACGGAGGTCTGCGCGTACGGCACCGCCGTCGTCATCGCCCCGAAGGCCACCTGAGCGGCCCTCCGCACGGACCGTACGGGCCAGGGGGCGCGCTCCCCTGCCCCGTACGGGCTCAGCTGTTGCGGACCGCGTTGGCCAGCATCGCGTCGCGCAGGTAGACGGCCAGTCCGGGCCGGATGGCCTCATAGGTGGCGGTGAAACGCTCGTCCGCGACGTACATCTCCCCGAGACCGGTGTGCATCTCGTACGAGCAGTCGTAGTACCCGGACGAGATGAACCGGCGGTGCTCCTCGGCCACGTCCATCGCCTCGGCCGAGTCGGCCGGCACCCCGCGCTCCAGCAGCCCGGCCATCTTCCGGTGGATCGCGTCGAACTCCGCCGTCAGCCGCTTCCAGTCCTCCTTCGTGTACGAGGCCGTCCGGCGCTGCGACTCCTTGTACGCGTCGGTGCTCCCCCAGCGTTCGCGCACCTCGTCCGCGTAATCGTCCGGGTCGAAGTCCCCGAACACCTCGAACTTCTCCTCCGGGGTCAGGTTGACGCCCATCTTGCGTGCCTCCATCGCGTGTTCGACGGCGGCGGCCATCGCCTGGAGCTTGCCGATCCGGGCGCTCAGCAGCGCGTGCTGCCGCCGCAGGTGCTCCTGCGGGTCGGCGTCCGGATCGTCCAGGAGGGCCGCCACCTCGTCGAGCGGGAAGCCGAGCTCCCGGTAGAACATGATCTGCTGGAGCCGGTCGAGGTCGGCGTCGCTGTAGCGCCGGTGGCCCGCGTGGCTGCGCTCCCCCGGCACCAGCAGCCCGATCTCGTCGTAATGGTGCAAAGTACGCACCGTCACACCGGCAAACCCAGCGACCTGCCCCACCGAATATCCCACCGTCCCGCCCTCCATCCTTCTCGGTACGCACTCCACGATGTGCCCTCACGCCACGTGAGGTGCAAGTCCGTATACCGGAAAGCCGTGGGACGCACGGGACGCAAGTGGCATCCTGCCGCCATGCTGGGGATAACCGACCTTCCGACCTACCTGGCGGGCCTCGCGCTCATCGTGCTGCTGCCGGGCCCGAACTCGCTGTACGTCGTCTCCGTGGCGGCCCGCCGCGGCCCGCGCACGGCCTACCGCGCGGCGGCCGGCGTCCTGTGCGGCGACACCGTACTGATGACCCTGTCGGCAGGCGGTGTGGCCTCGCTCCTGCAGGCCAGCCCGGTCCTCTTCTCGATCGTGAAGTTCGCCGGCGCGGGCTATCTGACGTGGCTGGCGGTCGGCATGCTGCGCGGCGCGTGGTCCCTGTGGCGCAACCGGGAAGCCGCCACGTCACTCCGCAAGAAGGCCACGGCCGGCGCGGCACCCGCGCAGGAACGCCCGTACCGCCGCGCCCTGGTGATCAGCCTCCTCAACCCGAAGGCGATCCTCTTCTTCATCTCCTTCTTCGTGCAGTTCGTCGACCCGAACTACGCCCACCCCGTCCTCTCCTTCCTCACCCTCGGCGCCTGGGCCCAACTCTTCAGCCTCACCTACCTCACCCTCCTCATCTTCACCGGCACCTACCTGGCCGCCACCTTCCGCCGCCGCAAACGCCTGACCGCAGGCCTGTCGGCAGGGGCAGGAGCAGCATTCCTGGGCTTCGCGGCAAAACTGTCACTGACGAACGGGGGGTGAGGGGCGGGGTCCTGTAGCGCCCGGCCCGTCAATCCCGTGTGGCCCCCGCCGGCCAGATGACGTCGACCGGCACCCCCGTACGCCGGGCGTAGGCAACCACATCGGCCGTCCCGCCGAACCCGCGCGCCGCCTTGCCGTCCCACACGGCCAGCAGCCGGTCGACACACCTCACGAGAATCTCGCTGCCCGCCATGTGAGCCTCTGGGCACGACTCCCGGAGGCCGGTCCGATGCACCCTCACCGCCCGCCCGAGCAGGGCGTCATACGTGGCGTGATGCCCCTCAGGAAGCCCGGCCCGGTAACCCTCCGCCGGCAGGACGGTCTCGATACGCCCTCCCAGTACGAGCACCATCTCGGCGAACCACGCGTCAGGCCCGTCAGCGAGGCAGGAGACACCGCACAGGCCCGCAGGCTCGTACCGCTGCAAGCGCGCCTGGAGAGCCTCCCGCACGGCCCTTTCGGTCCCCCCGGAAAGCCCCCTGTGCCCAGTGATCCCCAGCCGCACGTCACGTCCCCCTCTCACGTCCCACGCCAGGCCAGACAGGACGGTCTGATTCCGGTGACCGACGCGGCCGTACGTGCCGCTCACCACGGACCCCCGGCTCCCTCCACACCCAATGGCGGCTGCGCGGACTGCACTTCGGCCTGGCCAACGGGCAGCGCTTGGTGAGACGACCGTAGCTTCCCGGTCTCAGCAGTTGTACCGATTCGCATAATCCACGAGACGCGGTAGCCCCCTGTAGGTACACAGTCCACACTGAGTTCCCGACAGGAAGGGAACGCATGCCACCCAGGAAGGCGCCAACAGCGCGACAGCGACGCGTGGGCACCGAATTGCGCAAGATGCGTGAGCACGCCGGCCTCACGCTGGCCGAGGCCGCAGTCCTGCTCAGCACTGATCGGACCACCATCAGCAACACCGAATCCGGGCGATTCGGCGTCAGCCGCGACCGGGTGCGCGCATGGGCGACGCATTACGCATGTCCCGACACCGCGTATGTCGATGCTCTTGCCGCCATGGCGGAGGAGCGTGTCAAAGGGTGGTGGGAGGACTACCGAGGGGACCTCTCGGGTGGCGCACTCGATCTGTCCGAACTGGAGCACCACGCAGTCGCGTTGCGTGCGGTGCAGATCATGCACATGCCCGGCCTGCTCCAGACCGAGGATTACGCCCGCGCCGTCTTCACGGAAGCCGTCCCTCCGCTCGACCCCGCCGCCCTCCGCCGCCGACTCTCGCACCGGTTGCGGCGCCGGGACGTACTCGACCGCCCCTCACCTCCCTCCTGCATGTTCTTGATTCACGAAGCCGCGCTGCGGATGGAATTCGGCGGCCGAGCAGTCACTCGGGCTCAGCACGAGTACCTGCTCAAAGAGATGGACCGGGACAACGTCGAGGTCCGCATCCTCCCCTTCGGCGCGGGGTTCCCGAATGCCGGGAGCTCGACGCTCTACGTGCACGGCCCCGTACCTCAGCTCGACACGGTGCAGACGGATACGCCCGCAGGGCCGGCTTTCGTGGACGCGGAGACGCGGCTCAACAATTACCGAGCGGTTCTCGACCGCACCCAAGAACGAGCCCTTACTCCGGCGAAGTCTTTCGATTTCGTTCGCAAAGTAGCGCAACAAGTGTGAAGGCTGGGAGCCGTGGACATTCAGTGGCGGAAATCGTCGAAGTCGACCGACGCAGAGGGCAACTGCGTCGAGATCGCCGAACACGAGGGACAAATTCTCATACGGGAGAGCGACGATCCGCAGGTGGTGATCAGGACATCACGGGGCAGACTGTGCGCACTCCTCTCGAACGCCAAGCAGGGCAAGCTCGACGGCCTGGCCTGAACCGGGCGCGGATACTCCTCCTCTCACCGACGATGGAGAGGGCGTCCGCCCAGCCAGCACGGGTTGTACACCGGAGTCTCACTCTTTAGACGTACAACTGTTGAGACGCGACCTGGGCGGGCGCTACGTTCGTCCTGCGTCACCGTCCCGCGACCGTACGGATCAGCACGCGCATCGTCCGCCTGATCCGTACGCGGAGGTCGCGATACTTCTGCCCTGCCCGCCTGGTCAGCCAGGGATGCGCACGTGCATACACAGGGAGGCAGAAGCAACGGCGACGACAACCTCCATATCGATGAAGGGTTGTCGGACCATGCACGACATCGCCCGCACAGCACCCGCCCAAAGAGCAATTCCACCGACGTCTTCATGCACCTTTCCTGGCATTCCGAGCGCAGCCGCACGCGCTCGCGCCCATGCCCGACGGAGCGTCGAGCTTTCCGTACCTGGTGTTGCCGAGGAAATGGTCGCCAAGGTGGAACTCGTCGTCAGTGAACTGGTCACTAATGCGATCCGCTATGGGACCGAGCCGGGGGACCGTCTTGCCTTGACCGTGACTGCTGGTCCAGATGGAGCGCTGATCGAGGTACATGATCCCGTACGGCGCCGCCCCCGCCCCAAACCCCCCCGGCCCAGACCGCCAACGAGGCCGTGGGCTGCTGATCATCGAGGCCGTCGCCAGCAGTTGGGGTGTGGCGGATCGTCCGTTCGGGAAAGTCGTGTGGGCGGAGTTGGCGTGGTGATCTGGGCGCGGGGCGTGCCGGGGCCCGGGTTCGTCGCCGGGGTCGTGGTCAGTACGTGGCTCGATACGGCCTCGCCTGCCGGGACCATCGCCTGGCTGCTGATCGCGCATCCGCCGCCGCGCCGCCCGGGTGAGACCGCCGGGCGCATCGAGGCCGGCTTGCGCGGCATGGCCGGCGCCCTGGGGCTCCGCGCCGCTTCGCGGCACGTTCCGGTCGTCGGCGACCGGCTGACGGCCCGAGGGCCGCACCTCGCTCTCGATTACGGCCACCCGGACTTCTGTCTGCGGGTGCCACGTCCGGCGCCCCGGTGGCTCGGGTACGTCCTCAACGGCGGGGCCGTGTGTCTGGTGGTCTGTCTCGACGCGATCGCTGCCGGAGCGGGGCCCGGTCTGATCGAGGAGCGCCTGCGCCGGACCGCCGAGCGCGACCGCGTCCTCGTAGGGGCCACGGGATTACGTCACGGAGGTCCCCGCGGCCACCGGTAGGGGCGCGCTCGCGCGTCGGCGCCGCCCGGCCGGGCAGGTTGCCGGGCGGCGCCCTGACGGGCCGGGCGGGCGGTGCCGGCCGGCCCGTACCGGCTCAGACCGCGGCGGCCTCGATGAGGACGTACGGGTCGGGAGCCGGTAGTGGGGTGAAGCCGGCGATCTTGAAGCCGGCCTTGGTGCAGAGGTCTTCGAAGTCGGCGCGGGTGCGTTCCCGGCCGCCGACGTTGACCAGCATGTTGAGGTCGCTCATGTAGGGCAGGGCGGTCGCGCCGGGCCGGACGGTGTCGGTGAGGACCGGTTCGATGATCAGGAGGCGGCCGTCGGCGGGCAGTACGCGGCGGATGTGGCCCAGGATGCCGGCGCACTGGTCGTCGTTCCAGTCGTGGATGACGCTCTTGAGGAGGTAGAGGTCGCCACCGGCCGGGGCAGCGGCGAAGAAGTCGCCGGTCTCCAGGGTGACGCGGTCGGCGACGCCCGCGGCGGCCAGTTTCGCGGGGGCCTGGGCGTGGCCCTCGGCGCTGTCGTAGATCACGCCGCGCGGCGCGGGGTGGGCCCGCAGGATCGCGGCGAGCAGGGTGCCGTCGCCGCCGCCCACGTCGACGATGGTGGTGAAGCGGCCGAAGTCGTAGTGGGACGGGACGTCCTGGGCGGCGATCCGGGTGCCCTGGCCCATCGCCGTGTTGAAGATCGCCGACAGCTCCGGTTCGCCCTTGAGGTGGCTGAAGAAGTCCGTACCGAAGATCATGTCGAAGGCGGGTTCACCACTGCGAACACTGTCCTCCATGCGCTCCCGGGCCCGGGTCATGACCGGCTCGCTGAAGATGCGGGCCAGCGCGGCCATGGAGTCCGGGGTGTCGCTGCGCAGCAGCGCACCGGCGGCGGTGGCCTCGAAGACGCCCGCCTCGTGCTCGGTGAGCAGGTCCAGGGCCGCCAGCGCGCGCAGCAGGCGCAGCGTGGCCTGCGGGTGGGTGCCGCACGCGGCGGCCACGTCGGCCGCCGTACGGGTGCCGTCCCCGATGCGGTCCAGCACCCCCATCCGTACGGCGGCGCCCACCGCGTACGTGGCCAGCTGCCCGAACAGCAGCCGGGTGACGGTCCCGCGGACCTCGCGCGCCGGTGTCGCCCGTTCCTCGTTCGCTTCCACGTCCGCTCCTTCGGGTCGCCTCGGACACCGCTCCCGCACCGGACCGGCGGCCGGGTGACGGCATGGCGGGTCCGGCGGATCGTTCCCCCGTCCCGCGCGATAAGTTAGGCAAGCCTAAGTACCGGTACGGTTCGGCGCAATACTTCCGCAAGGGCGTTGCACGGTGCGGTTGTTGACGGTTCAGGTATAGCGCGCCAGGGCGGGGGTGGGGACCGGTTCGCGACCGGAAGGGGGTCCGGCGCCGGTCGGATGCGGGGCGGACGCGGGTCGGGCGTCGGTTGGGCGTCGGTTGGGCGTCAGTTGGGCGTCAGTCGGACGCGAGCCGGATGCCGGGTCGGCGGTGAGCTGGACACGGGTCGACAGCGAGCCGGGCGCGGGTCGGCGGCGAGCCGGACACGGGTCGACAGCGAGCCGGACACGGGCCGACAGCGAGCCAGGCGCGGGTCGGCGGCGAGCCGGACACGGGCCGACAGCGAGCCAGGCGCGGGTCGGCGGCGAGCCGGACACGGGCCGACAGCGAGCCGGACACGGGCCGACAGCGAGCCAGGCGCGGGTCGACAGCGAGCCGGACACGGGCCGACAGCGAGCCAGGCGCGGGTCGACAGCGAGCCGGGCGCGGGTCGGACACAGATCGGCGGCAGGTCCGACGCGAGCCGGATGCCGGTCCAGAGATGAGCCGGACGCGCGCCGGATGCGCGCCGGATGCGGTCACAGGCGCGCCGAATGCCCTGTATGCCCGTATCGTCGCCTCCGTAGGCCCCGTAGGAGGTGTCGTCATGACCGATCCCAGCAACCGCACCGTCCGCCTCGCCGTCATCTACTACTCCTCGACCGGTACGGTCACCGACCTCGCCAAGGCCGTCGCGGACGCCGCCGAGCAGGCCGGTGCCGAGGTGCGGCTGCGCCGCGCCGCGGAGCTGGCGCCACAGGCCGCCGTCGAGTCGAACCCCGCCTGGGCCGCGAACGTCCGGGCGACCGCGGACATCGCCGAGGCCTCGCCCGACGACATGCTCTGGGCGGACGCGGTGATCTTCGGCTCCCCCACCCGGTACGGCAACATCGCCTCGCAGCTCAAGCAGTTCATCGACACGCTCGGCGGGCTGTGGCAGGAGGGCAGGCTGGCCGACAAGGTCTACAGCGGCTTCACCGCCTCGGCGACCAAACACGGCGGCCAGGAGACCACCCTGCTCGCGCTCTACACCACGATCCACCACTTCGGCGGGATCGTCGTGACGCCGGGTTACACCGACCCGAGCAAGTTCGCGGACGGAAACCCGTACGGCACCTCGCACGTCGGCGGGCCCGACACACCGCTCGACGACGAGGCGCGCACCGCCGCCGGCGTCCAGGCGCGGCGTGTCGTGAAGTTCACCCGGGCCCTGAAGGCGGGGCTTTCCGCGGGCGGCTGAGGGTACGCGGCCACCATGCCACTGCATGAGGGAGCACACGCCAAGGACGGCCGGCCGTACCTGCCGGTCAACCCCTTCTACGGCGAGGCCGACCCGGTCGCCGGCATGACCGCGGCCCCGCCCCGGCACGCACTGCCGAACGACCCCACCAGCCCGCACGCGGCCTACCAGCTGGTCCACGACGAACTGATGCTGGACGGCAACTCCCGGCTGAATCTGGCCACCTTCGTCACCACCTGGATGGAGCCGCAGGCCGATGTGCTGATGGCGGAGTGCCGCGACAAGAACATGATCGACAAGGACGAGTACCCGCGCACCGCCGAACTGGAGCAGCGGTGTGTGGCCATGCTCGCCGACCTGTGGCACGCCCCCGACCCGTCCGCCGCCGTCGGCTGCTCGACGACCGGCTCCAGCGAGGCGTGCATGCTCGCCGGGATGGCCCTCAAGCGCCGCTGGGCCCGGGCGAACGCCGACCGCTACCCGGCGACCGCCCGTCCCAACCTGGTCATGGGTGCGAACGTGCAGGTCTGCTGGGAGAAGTTCTGTACGTTCTGGGAGGTCGAGGCGCGCCAGGTGCCCCTACGGGGCGACCGCTTTCACCTGGACGGCGAGTCCGCCGCCGCGCTCTGCGACGAGAACACCATCGGCGTGGTGGCCGTACTGGGCTCGACCTTCGACGGTTCGTACGAGCCGGTGGCGGAGATCTGCGCGGCCCTGGACGACCTCCAGGAGCGTACCGGCCTGGACATCCCCGTCCATGTGGACGGCGCGTCCGGCGCCATGATCGCGCCGTTCCTGGACGAGGACCTGGTCTGGGACTTCCGGCTGCCGCGCGTGGCGTCCGTCAACACCTCGGGCCACAAGTACGGACTGGTCTACCCGGGGGTCGGCTGGGCCCTGTGGCGCGACCGGCAGGCCCTCCCGGAAGAGCTGGTCTTCCACGTGGACTATCTGGGCGGCGACATGCCCACCTTCGCCCTCAACTTCTCCCGGCCCGGCGCCCAGGTCGCCGCCCAGTACTACACGTTCCTCCGGCTCGGCCGCGAAGGCTACCGCGCCGTCCAGCAGGCCACCCGCGACGTGGCCCGCTCCCTCGCCGACCGCATCGAGGCGCTGGGCGACTTCCGCCTGCTGACCCGCGGCGACGAGCTCCCGGTCTTCGCCTTCACCACGGCCGACGGCGTGACGGACTTCGACGTCTTCGACGTCTCCCGCCGCATGCGGGAGCGCGGCTGGCTGATCCCCGCGTACACCTTCCCGCCCGACCGCGACGATCTCTCCGTCCTCCGCATCGTGTGCCGGAACGGGTTCTCACATGATCTGAGCGACCTGTTCGTGGCCGATCTGGAGCGACTCCTTCCGGAACTTCGGGCGCAGGGAGGCACCTTGGGCGGCCGGGCGGGAGGCAGGAATACGGCGTTCCATCACTGAGGCCATCGCGACTGCGGCCATCGAGGACGAGACCGGGGTGCACCGGGGCGCACAGGGGCGCGTCACCCGTGCGAGTGGCGCACGGCTGTTTGCGAGGCGCATGGGCAGAATCGCGTAGACGATCGGATCATGCGATACACAACGACCGCGGAAGTCGCGGACAAGCCGGGCGCGGAACCCGCCACGACCGACAGCTGGATGCACCCGCCGACGGACGGCTGGACCTTTGGCCAGGTGGGAAGTGCGGTCCTGCCGTTCGACTGGGAGCTGCTGGACGGGCGGATCATGGTGCGCGGAGCGACCAGTTGGTGGCACGACCAGGTCCGGGACGAACCGTCCGGCCGACTCAGGAGTGCCCGGCCTGATCACTTCGCCGTCAACATCGACCGGTGCACGCTGATCGATGAACGTAATGTCCCGAAGCCCGACATCCTCGTCTTCGAAAAGCGCGGCCTCGATCTCCGCACCCCTCGGATGCGCCCCTGTCGAGAACGCCGTGCTGGCTGTCGAGGTCGTCTCCCCTTTCACCCGGACCATGGACCGCCGCGGCAAGCACGGCCTGTACGCCGCGGTCGGCATCGCCTCGTACTGGCGCGTGGAGCGGGGCCCGGACGACCGGCCCGTGGTGCACACGTTCCGGCTGCACCCCGTATCAGGCGTATACGCGCCGAGCCCGGAACGGCGCACGGACACCCACCAGTTGGTGGCCAGTGTCCCGTTCCCCGTGAACATCGACCTCCGCAGCCCCATCGAGGTGTGAGCGCCCCATCCCTCACTTCCCCATCCTTCCGAACCGCCGTACCGCCAGCGGAAAGAACACCGCCAGCAGCACCAGCGGCCAGCCGACCGCCAGGAGTTGCGCGTGCTCGGACGCCCAACCGCCGCCCGGCCACCGCGGGTTTCCGAAGAGCTCGCGCACCGCACCCGCCGTCGCGGACAGCGGGTTCCACTCGGCGACGGCGCCCAGCCAGGCCGGCATCGACGCGGGTGAGACGAACGCGCTGGAGAGGAAGCCGAGGGGCCAGACCAGGATCTGTACGGCCTGGACAAGTTCCGGCTTGCCGGCTAGCAGGGCCAGGTGGAGGCCGATCCACAGCATCGCGAACCGCAGCAGGAGCAGCAGACCCACCGCGTACAGCGCGGCCCCGAAGCCGCCGTGCCAGCGCCACCCCATCAGCAGCCCGGCGCCGATCATCACCAGCAGGCTGACCGCCGATTCCAGCATGTCCAGGACACTGCGGCCGATCAGGACGGCCGAGGGAGCCATCGGCATGGACCGGAAGCGGTCGATGACGCCCTTGTCGAGGTCCCCGGTGACCGCGACCATCGTGGCCTCCAGGCCGAAGGCCATGGTCAGCGCGAGCATGCCGGGGACCAGGAACTCCTTGTAGTCGCCGCCTCCCGGCAGCGCCATCCCACCGCCGAGGAAGTAGCCGAACATCACCAGCATCAGCACGGGGAAGGCCAGCCCGACGACGACCTGGACCGGCTGCCGCGCCCAATGGGCCAGGCCGCGGCGGGTCATGGTCCAGGAGTCGGCGAGGAGCCACCCGGCCCTCCGGAGCGGCGAGCGGGGGGCGGGCGCTGATGCCGTGATCTGCGGCGTCATGGTGCTCATGCGGTCGTCTCCTCGGCGGGTACGGGCGTTCCCTCAGTCGGTACGGGCGTTCCCTCGGCGGGTACGGTCGCGCCCTCGGCACGTACGGTCGTCTCCTCGGCAGATACGGTCGCGCCCTCGGCACGTACGGTCGTCTCCTCGGCGGGCCGGTCGGTCAGGTGCAGGAAGACTTCGTCGAGGGTGGGGCGGCGCAGGGCGATGTCCTGTGCGTCGATGCCGGCGGCCGCCAGGGCCCGTACGGTCTCGGTGAGCGCCGCCATCCGGTCGGTGACCGGCGCGCTGACCCGCCGGGCGTCGGCGTCGGTGACGGCGCTCCCGGCGACGGTCTCCAGGACGGCCGCCGCGCGCGCCAGGTCGTCCGCGTGGTGCAGGACCACGTCGATCCGGTCGCCGCCCACCTGGGCCTTGAGTGCGTCGGCCGTGCCGTCCGCGATGACCCGCCCGTCGTCGATGACGGAGATCCGGTCGGCGAGCTGGTCGGCCTCCTCCAGGTACTGCGTGGTGAGCAGGACGGTCGTACCGCCGCCCACCAGGGAGCGCACCGCCTGCCACACCTCCGTGCGGCCGCGCGGGTCCAGGCCGGTGGTCGGCTCGTCGAGGAACAGGACGGGCGGAGCCATGATCAGGCTGGCGGCGAGGTCGAGCCGGCGGCGCATCCCGCCGCTGTACCTGCCGACGGCCTTGGTGCCGGTGCCGGCCAGCCCGAACCGTTCCAGCAGTTCGGCGGCGCGGGCCGCGGACGCGCGTCCTCCCAGGTGGTAGAGCCGGCCGAACATCTCCAGGTTCTGCCGTCCGCTGAGCTCCTCGTCGACGGCGGCGTGCTGGCCGAGCAGTCCGATGCGTACGCGCACCTCGTCGGGCCGGCGCAGTACGTCGAAGCTGGCGACCCGGGCGGTGCCCGCGTCGGGGCGCAGCAGGGTGGACAGGACGCGGACGAGGGTGGTCTTGCCGGCGCCGTTCGGGCCGAGGATGCCGTGCACGGTGCCCTGGGCGACGGTCAGGTCGAGGCCGTCGAGGGCGGCCTTGCCTCCGTACGTCTTGCGCAGTCCCTCGACGGCGATGGCGGGAGTGGGGGTGGGGGTGGGTGTGAGGGCTGGAATGGGGACGGGCACGGGGGCGGGGATGGATGAAGGGCTCACGGTGCCTCCTCCGGACACGTAGCCAAGTTTGACTACCGACGCAAGCTAACTCCCCCGCCCCCCAGTAGTCAAACTTGATTATTCGTCGGACGAGGGCGCCTCGACGCCGTACTCAGGGTCCGGCTCCCCCGTCGCGTACGGGTTCTCCTGCCCCTCCGCGAGCACCGCCACGAACGGCTCGCCCTCACCGGCGAAGACGTACGCCCCGCCCTCGATCCGCTCGATCAGCCCCCGCGTCCACTCCGCGCCACTGTCCGCCGAGTTCACCCACATGTTCATGATCTCGCCGATGTGGCCGAGCTGCTCCGGGCCGTCCTCCGGCGTGTAGTACTCGGTGACCGAGAGCCGCCACTCCTCCAGGCCCCGCACCCGCTCCTTCAGCAGGGCCACGGCCTCTTCACGGGGCAGGTCGACGATGAAGCCGACCGCCGCGCTCAGCTCGTCGACCTTGCGGTCGTACTGGGACAGCGACTCGCGCAGCAGCTTGAAGAACTCCTCCGTACCGGCCTCGGTCAGCTCGTACTCCGTACGCGGCGGGCCGCCGGCCGGGCTGGGCGCGACGTCGTGCGCGAGCATCAGCCCTTGCTTGGCCATCTGCTTGAGCGCGTGGTAGATCGACCCGGGTTTGGCGTTGGACCACTCATGGGCGCCCCAGTACTCCAGGTCGTTGCGCACCTGGTACCCGTGCGCCCGCCCGTGCTGGCGCACGGCCCCCAGAACCAACAGCCGGATCGCCGACATCGTTTCCTCGCATCCTTCACGCTCGCGCTGCGGCCAGCCTAGTCCGCCCACCTATTCAAGTTTGAATACCCGCTCCGGGCGCTCTACGCTCACCGGCATGGCCGAGACCGTGATTCCGATCCTCCCGTGCCCGTCCATCGACGAACTCCTCGACTTCTACCGGGCCCTCGGATTCGAGGTGATCTCGTACCAGAAGAGCCCGAATCCGTACTGCGGCGTCCGCCTGCGCGACATCGAGCTGCACTTCTTCGGCATGAAGGCGCACGACCCGACCACCTCGTACAGCACCTGCTACGTCCTGACCGACGACGTGGACGGGCTCTACGCGTCCTTCCGGGCCGGCCTGAAAGCCGCGCTCGGCAGGGTGCCGACGCGCGGCCTGCCACGGATCGGGGCGCTGAAGGACATGTCGTACGGCGTACGGCAGTTCCTGCTGACCGACCCCGGCGGCAACTGCATACGGATCGGCCGGCCGATCGCCGACAGCGTCGAGCACTCCGCCGTCCCGAAGGAGCGCTACGCACGGGCCCTGCACCAGGCCACGCTGCTCGGGGAATCCAAGGGCGATCACGCCGCTGCGGCCCGGATCGTCGACCGGGCCCTGGAGAGCGGCGCAGGTGACGACACCGGGCCGTCACCGCTCCAGCACGTGCAGCTGCTCGTGCTCCGCGCCGAGATGGCTGCCCAGTTGGACGGCTTGCACGCCGCCGCCCCCTGGCTCGACCGCGCGGACGCGGTCGAGCTCAGCGACACGGACCGGCAGTCCGCGCACGACGCGCTGCGCCGGGCGGCGGACCTGCGGGAGAGCGAGGGCTGAGAACGACGGGGCGTGGATCCGGGGGCGACGGGGCGTGGATCCCAGGGCGACGGAGCGCGGACCCGAGGGCGACGGCCGCCGGCCTCAGCCCTGCGCCGCGCGCTCCTCGTCGACCAGTGTGAAGGCCGTCTTGCCGTCCAGGGACTCGCGGATGATGTCCGCGTGCCCGGCATGCCGGGCAGTCTCCTCGATCAGGTGCAGCACGAGCCAGCGCATCGACTGCTCCGCCTTCGGCGGGTACCAGGGCGCCTCGGGCAGCGGGAAGGTGGCGTTCAGGTCCGGCAGCGACCGGACGAACTCCTCGGTCCTACGGGCCACCTCGTCCCAGAAGGCGAGGACCGACGCGACGGTCTCCGCGCCCTCCAGCTGGAAGCTCAGGTGCCAGGTGTCCATGTCGCGTTCGATCGAGTGCGGCAGCTGCTGGGCGGTCTCCACCCAACCCTGCTCGACCTCCGCGACGTGCTTGATCAGGCCGGACAGGGACAGTTCGCTGGCGGACGGCTTCTGTGCGGCCTGTTCGTCGGTGAGGCCGAGGACGGACCGGCGCAGGCCGCCGCGCTGCGCCTCCAGGAAGGCCAGGAGCGCGCCGCGCTCGTCACCGTGGGCTTCGGCCGGAACGTGAGTGGGCATGGGATCCGCCTTTCGCGAGGGCCGCGGCGCTGCTGCCGCGGTCCGACAGAAAGAAAGGTACGAAGGGTTGAGGACAGGTTCTGTCCTCAACCGGGCCGCGAGCGAAAAAGGTCCCCGCCGGGCCGCAGAGCGAGCCGGCGGGGACCTGTCAGGAACGGCCCGGAACGCCCAGGACGGCTCGGGCGGCCCGGACGGCCCGGACGGCCAGGGCTACCAGGGCTACCAGGGCTACCAGGGCTACCAGGGCTACCAGGAACAGCCAAGAGCAGTCAGGACGGCCCGGACGACCAGGAGCAGTCAGGACGGCCCGGACGCCCAGGAACAGTCAGGACGCCCAGGAACAGCCAGATCCCCTAGAACGGGAACCGCGACCGCCCATGCTGGATGGAGATCCACTTCGTGGTGGTGAAGGACTCCACCATCGCATCGCCGTTCAGCCGCCCGAGCCCGGACGCCTTCTCGCCGCCGAAGGGGACGATCGGCTCGTCGTGCACCGTGCCGTCATTGATGTGGATCATGCCGGTCTCGACGCGCTTGGCGAACCGCACGCCCCGCTCGATGTCGGCGGTGTGCACCGCGCCGCTGAGCCCGTACGGCGAGGCGTTGGTGATCCGTACGGCCTCCTCGTCACCGTCGAACGGCACCAGCGCCACGACCGGCCCGAACATCTCCTGACTGAGCGCGACGGAGTCCTCCGGCAGCCCGGCCAGGACGGTCGGCGCGACCAGGGTGCCGCGCACGGTGCCGCGCAGCAGCGCGGTGCCGCCCTCGGCGACGGCGCGGTCCACCACCGCGGCGACGGCCTCCGCCTGACCCTCGTTGATCAGCGGGCCGATGTGGGTGGCCGGGTCGCTCGGGTCGCCGACCTTCAGGCTCTTGACCTTGGCGACGAACTTCTCGGTGAATTCCTGTTCCACCGCGCGGTCGACCAGCACCCGGTTGGCGGCCATGCAGACCTGCCCCTGGTGCACGAAGCGGCTGAACACGGCCGCGTCCACCGCGTAACCGATGTCGGCGTCGTCCAGGACGACCAGCGCGCTGTTGCCGCCCAGCTCCAGGACCGTGCGCTTGAAGTGCGAGGCGGCGACGGTCGCGACATGGCGGCCGACCTTTTCGGAGCCGGTGAAGGAGATGACCTTCGGCACCGGGTGTTCGATGAGCGCGTCACCGATCTCCGCGATGTCGGTCACCACGACGTTCAGCAGGCCGGCGGGCAGCCCGGCCTCCTCGAAGACCTTGGCGACCAGGCCGCCGCCGCAGATCGGGGTGTTCTGGTGCGGCTTGAGCACCACGGCGTTGCCGAGCGCGAGCGCGGGCGCCACCGACTTGACCGACAGCAGGAAGGGGAAATTGAACGGGCTGATGACACCCACGACACCGACCGGGAGCCGGTAGAGCCGGTTCTCCTTGCCGTCCACCGGGGAGGGCAATATGCGGCCCTCGGCCCGGAGCGCCAACTGGATTGCCTCGCGGAGGAATTCCCGCACGAGGTGGAGCTCGAAAGCCACCTTGGCGTGGGTGCCGCCGACCTCCGCGGCGATCGCGGCGCCCAGCTCCTGCTCCCGGTCGTCGATGATCCGCAGTGCGCGTTCGAAGACCAGCCTGCGGGTGTACGGGTTGGTGGCCCCCCACTCCCCCTGTGCGCGTTCGGCGGCGCGGTAGGCCTGGTCGATCTCGTCGACCGTGGCCACGGTGATGGACGCCAGCTTCTCCCCGTCGTAGGGATTGAAATCGACGATGTCCCACGAGCCGCTTCCGGCCCGCCATTCGCCGTCGATGTACTGGTAGGCCAACTCGTCGAAGTAGGACATGCGAAATCCCAATCTGGAGGACAGGGCGCCGGTCGCAGCGCCCTAGCCGGGGGGTGCTGACTCCTGATTGGAACTCATGCTACCTACGGGTTAAGTCAGTTGGAGTAGACCACGTATCAGGTCTCTGGTCTCGGCCGGATTCGGACTGTCCTCCTGGAGACGGTCCATGACCCGTGCGTACTGGGCGACTTCGTCGCGCTTGTCGAGGTAGAGCGCGCTGGTCAGCTGCTCCAGGTAAACGACGTCGGGCAGCCCGGGCTCCGGGAAACCGAGGGTGGTGAAGGCGCCGCTCTCCCCCGCGTGCCCGCCGAAGCTGAACGGCATCACCTGCAAGCGCACATTCGGCCGTTCGGACAGTTCGATCAGGTGCCGCAGTTGTCCGCGCATCACCTCACGGTCACCGTACGGGCGGCGCAGCGCCGCTTCGTCGAGCACGCAGTGGAACTCCGGCGGGCGCTCTGCCAGCAGCAACTTCTGCCGCTCCAGGCGCAGTGCGACCCGGCGGTCGATCTCCGCCGCACTCGCCCCCGGCATACCGCGGCGCACGACCGCGTGCGCGTACTCCTGCGTTTGCAGAAGCCCGTGCACGAACTGCACCTCGTAGGCGCGGATGAGGGAAGCGGCCCCCTCCAGGCCCACATATGTCTGAAACCAGCCGGGCAGCACATCGCCGTAACTGTGCCACCAGCCCGCGACGTTGGCCTCGCGGGCCAGCACCAGCAGGGCCTCGCGCTCCTGCGGATCGTTCACGCCGTAGAGCGTGAGCAGGTCCTCGACGTCCCGTGCCTTGAAGCTGACCCGGCCCAGTTCCATCCGGCTGATCTTCGACTCGGACGCGCGGATGGAGTAGCCGGCCGCCTCGCGGGTGATCCCGCGCGATTCACGCAGCCTGCGGAGCTGTGCCCCCAGCAGGATGCGCCGCACGACGGACCCGCTCGATTCACTTGCGGACACCTTTGTGACCCTCCCATGGCCCACCCCGTCCAACAGTGGCCCGCAGTCTGCCACGTCCGGGCTTCGTTGAGTGCTCATCCGGTTACTGATGTGGGAGGTCCGGGCAGCCGCTCCACAAGAACACGTAGGAAGAAATACGCGTGAAGTGGCACGGGCGCTCCCAAACAGGGCACGTGCACGTGCATCTGCCCTTGCATCTGGCGTACGCATTGGGAACCATGGACAGCGCACACATGCACGCTCGGGAAAGATCCGCCAGACCGCCAGATCCGGCTGCCCGGCCGGGGTCTTGACGTCCGCGAACGCCAGGAGTGCCTCGCATGGGGACCAAGGTTTTGACCATGCTCCAGCCGTTATGGCAGGGCTTTCCTCCCGTCGACCCCCCGGCCGTCTCCGGATCCGTCTCCTACTCGCTGCCACCCCGCTACGAATCCGTGCGCGGCGCACGGCACTTCACCCGCGAGACGCTGCACCGGTGGGAGCTGGAGGAGATCTTCGACAGCGTCGCCCTGGTCGTCTCCGAGCTGGTCACCAACGCGCTGCGGCACGCCGCCCCGGCCGGCGCTCCCGATCCGTACGAGCCGGCCCGCGCCGACGCCTGCGACCCGGCCGATGCCGAGGCATACGGGTCGGCCCGCGGCGGCGCGCCGGTCCACGCTCCGGGCATCCTGCCGGCCCGTCTGCACCTGATGCGGTGGTCGTCCCGGCTGGTGTGCGCGGTACGTGACTCCAGCGACGCGTCCCCGGAGGTCGAGGACGCCGACGCCGGCGCCGAGTCGGGGCGCGGCCTGTACCTGGTCGACTCCTTCAGCGACGGCTGGGGCTGGCAGCCGCTGGCCGGCGCACCGCACGGAAAGATCGTTTGGGCGCAGTTCCGGCTGCCGTGAGCGGCGGACGCTCCGGGGCCTCGGGGGCACGGGGCCCGGGGGCCACGGAGCCTCCGCCGGCCTGCCCGGACGGCCGCGACCGTCCGGGCAGGCGCGCGGACGCGGGCGCGCGCGGGCGGGCCGTACCGGTCAGTCCCGTACCAGGTGGTCGAATTCGCCGTCCTTGACGCCCAGGATCATCGCCTCGACCTCGGCCGGGGTGTAGACGAGCGCCGGCCCGTCCGGGAAGCGGGAGTTGCGTACGGCGATCTCGCCGCCCGGCAGGCGCGCGAACTCCACGCACGACCCCTGCGAGTTGCTGTGCCGGCTCTTCTGCCAGGCCACACCGTGGAGATCCGTAGCGGCCATGCCGTTGTATGCGTCGGGCACAGGTGTCTCCCGGTGGATGCGGTGGTCAGCGGTGACGGGACGTGGCGCGCGCTGAGCGGTCGGTGGTCGGTGATGGTCTGTCAGCAGCAGTGCGCCCAGCGGAAACCGGTGTCAACTGCAACTGGTTGGGATCATAGCTTCGTTCATATGCAGATGCATGGTCGGATGCACGTGCACGACGGCCCGTGGCGCACCGGTCACAGCACGTCGAACACCATGCTCACGGGACGCATCACCGGACGCCAGAGTTCCCCGGAACACGAGAACCGGCCTTCCGCAACACCTCGCGGTGTTCCGGAAGGCCGGTCAGTGGGCCGGACTTCTCCGTAAGCAGCGGCAAAGCGACGGCCGGGTGGCCCTCACTTGGACGAGTACGGCAGCAGCGCCATCTCCCGCGCGTTCTTGATCGCACGGGACAGCTGCCGCTGCTGCTGCGCGCTCACCCGCGTGACCCGGCGGCTGCGGATCTTGCCGCGGTCGGAGATGAACTTCCGCAGCAGGTCGGTGTCCTTGTAATCGATGTAGGTGATGCCCGCGGCGTCCAGCGGATTGGGACGGGGCGCGGTCTTCTTACGGGGGTCGTGACGGCGGGGCATGGGGCTCCTGGGTCGTTGGAGGTTGGGGGCGGGAGGTCGGGAGGGGGCCGGGAGGTGGGGAGGCCGGGACGTACGGACCGGTCGCGGCCGGCTGGGCGGGCGGTCGGCTGGGCGGGCAGCCGGGGGACGACGGTCGGGGGGATCGACAGCCGGCCGGGCAGGCGAGCAGGCGAGCAGGCGAGCAGGCAAGCAGGCGCGGTTACGAAACCGGATCGAGGAGTTCGTCGAACGCCGGGGTCAGCCGCTGCCACGCCGGCGGCCCGCCCGCGTACTCCTCGTCCGTCAGCAGGCAGGACTCCAGCAACGACGTCAGCCCGTCCCGGTCCAGCCCCGGCGAGGTGAAGACCAGGTGCTGGGCGCGGTCGCCGTGCTCGGGGTGCCAGTCCAGCGCGGCCGCGGCGCGGCGTACCGGCGGCACCAGGTCCCAGGCGGCGTCCGGCAGCGCGGCCAGCCACGGGCCCGCGTTCTCGACGCACAGGGCGCCGCCCGCCGCGTCCCAGGACAGCAGCGTGTCCGGCCGGTCCGCCAGCCAGAACCGGCCACGGCTGCGGGCCGCCACACAGGTGAGGTCCTCCAGCGCCGCGTACAGCCGGGCCGGGTGGAAGGGCCGGGTGCGGTGCCAGACGAGCGTCCCGACGCCGTCCGCTTCGGCCTCCTGTGGAAGCAGCGCGCACGCCGGATGCTGCCGCGCGGCGGCCGCCTCCACGTCGAATCCGGCCAGCGCCGCAGCGGCCAGCTCGCCCGGGGAGTCGGCGTCCACCAGCCGCGCCGTCGGGTGCAGTTGCGCGAGCAGCGCCAGATCGGCGGCGTCGCCCTCCTCCTCACCCGGTACGACGGCGAGCACCGGCGGATATTCCAGCTGGCGGGCCCAGGTGTCCGCGACGGTCCGCTGGTCGGAGGCGGCCGCGGCCAGCCCGGCCTCGGTCAGGTCGTCGCCGCAGCCCAGGTACGGCAGCAGCAGCGCCGGGTCGACGGCCGTGATCACACCGGTCAGCGCCAGGGTCTCGCCGCCGCAGGCGGTGACGACCTCGGCCATGGCCTTGGGCTCGACGGAGTCCCACAGTTCGACGACGGCCAGCCGGCAGGTGCGGCCGTCGGCCAGCCGCTCCAGTTCGGGGACCAGGTCCTCGCGGAGCGCGCAGCAGGCGCAGTCGTTGACCAGCGGCGCCTCGCCCGTGTCGAGTACGCCGCCGGCGTCCCGCACGGTCCGGCGAACCGTTCCTTCAGTGGCGGAGGCGAGATCGTGGTGGAGCGCGACGCTGCCGGGCACGGCGTGCAGCAGCCGCTCCACCGCGGTCCGGCGGGCGTCCGAGTGCAGCCCGCCGACGATCACCACGGACAGCCGGTCCCCGAAGCCGCCCCCGGGGCCGCCGGGCGCGCCCTCCCTCGACGGGCCGCCCATCAGCGGGCCCCGCGCTTCCCGTACCGGCGCTCGAACCGCTCGACGCGCCCCGCGGTGTCCAGCACGCGCGCCGTCCCCGTGTAGAAGGGGTGGCTCGCCGAGGAGATCTCGACGTCGATGACCGGGTACGTGTTGCCGTCCTCCCACTCGATCGTCTTGTCGCTGGTGGCGGTCGACCGGGTCAGGAAGGCGTAATCGGCGGCCCGGTCACGGAAGACGACGGGCCCGTAGGCGGGGTGGATTCCAGGCTTCATGGCGTAGCTCAGCGCTCCTCTCGGAAGTCGACGTGGCGGCCGGCGACCGGGTCGTACTTCTTCAGCACCAGCCGGTCGGGGTGGTTACGGCGGTTCTTGCGGGTGACGTAGGTGTAGCCGGTGCCGGCGGTGGACCGGAGCTTGATCACGGGTCGTAGTTCGTTGCGGGCCATGGGCGCTACTATACAGAAATGGTTTCCATTTTCATTAGGAGGTACTGACCTTGTCCGCCCACTGCCAGCTCACCGGCCGCAGCCCCGGCTTCGGCAAGTCCGTCTCGCACTCCCACCGCCGCACGTCACGGCGGTTCGACCCCAACATCCAGCGCAAGCGCTACTGGCTGGCGAGCGAGGGGCGGCACGTCCGCCTCACGCTCAGCACGAAGGGGATCAAGACCGTGGACACGATCGGGATCGAGGCGGCCGTCGCCCGGATCCGCGCCCGAGGGGAGAAGGTCTGATGGCGAAGAAGAGCAAGATCGCGAAGAACGAGAAGCGGCGCGCCACAGTGGCGCGCTACGCCGCCCGGCGGGCCCTGCTGAAGTCCGTCATCCGCAACCCGCACACCCCGGAGGAGGAGCGGCTGGCCGCCCAGCGCGAACTCACCCGCCAGCCGCGCGACGCGAGCGCCACCCGCGTACGCAACCGCGACAGCGTCGACGGCCGCCCGCGCGGCTACTTCCGCGCGTTCGGCCTCTCCCGCGTCAAGCTCCGCGAGCAGGCGCACGCGGGGTTCCTGCCGGGGGTGCGGAAGTCGAGCTGGTAGGGGGTGCGGGTGCGGCCCGCCTCGCTTGCGGAACTCGGGGCGGGCCGGCCCAGCAGCTCAGAACTGGGTGGTGTCGAGATCGAAGTTGAGAGGATCCGGCAGCGGGATGACCTTCTCGGCCAGGTCGATCTCCGTCATGGACAGGTATCGCTCGCCAGAGGGCTTCGAGCAGAGGATGGCGAGGTTGGCGGCACGGTCGATCAGCAGGTAGCAGGGGATACCGGCACGGGCGTACCCGCGCAGCTTCTTGATCCGGTCGTGCCCCGCCGTCGAGGACGAGAGCACCTCGACGACCAGCATGACCGGCGAGGGGTCGTGATAGCCGATGTCGTCGTCGAAGCTCCCCTTCGGGGCGACCGCCAGGTCGGGAATCACCTTTCCGGTGGACGAGGCTCCCGGGACGGAAAGCCCGATGTTCGTGTAGCGCCCCAGGTCCTTACGGTGATCCCGCACCTGCCCTGAAAGTTCCGACACGATCTCTTCGTGCCTGCCTACGGGAGGTGGTACCACGTGGATTTCCCCTTCGATCAGCTCCACGCGCCATCCCTTGGGGGCTGCCGCGCTCAACGCTTCGAAGGCATCCTCGGCCGATGCGGGTGCCCGCTCATCGGCGGCCCACGGTTCGGGTTCCGGAACGGTCAGTGCCACGGTGGACCTCCTTCGTGCGGAGCGACACTGCCACCTTAAGCGAGACCACGCCGGCATTCGGGTGACTCTTCATCCGAACGAGTGTGCCCTCCCCCCGGGCCACCTCAACTGTCCCCGCCCTCGTCGATCAGGCGCCGCACCTCGCGGTCGATGAGACCGAGGCGGGCCTCCGCGACCAGGGGGACGGCGCGGCGCTGGCGGCGCGCCTCGGAGAGGTCGATGTCCACCGTGACCAGCGCCGTCTCCCACTTCGGCGCCTGCGCCACCACCGTGCCGCGCGGATCCACCACCCGCGAGCCGCCCCAGAAGGCGGCACCGTGCTCGTTGCCCACCCGGTTGACGAAGACGATCCAGCACTGGAGCATCCGCGCCGTGTAGGAGAGCAGCGTGTCCCAGTAGGAGCCGGTGTCCATCGCCTCCGGGTCGAGGCTGGCCGCGCTGTTGGTGGGGACGAACAGCACCTCAGCGCCGTCCTGCACGGCGATCCAGGGCAGCACCGGCTGCCAGGCGTCGTTGCAGACCAGCGTCGCCCCCCGGCCGCCGCTCGGTGATTTCGTCAGGTCGTACGCGCGCAGCGACTGGCCCGGGCTGACGTGCTTGCGCTCCTCCCAGGAGAGGTAGTTCGGGAGGTACAGCTTGCGGTGCGCGTGCAGCAGCGCGCCGTCGGCGTAGTACGCGGCCGTGTTGTAGGCGCGCAGGACCGTGTGCTCGTGGAAGCCCACGAGGACGTCCGGGCCGAGCAGGCTCAGGTCGCGCAGCCGCGGGTCCTGGGCCTCGATCGAGGCGTCCCGGGAGAGGGCGCCCAGGTGGTACCCGTGCAGACTCAGTTCCGGGAAGACGACGACGTCGGCACCCTGCTCCGCCGACTTCTCGACCTCCTCCCGCGCGGTGGCGAGGTTCGCGTCGACCTCGCCCAGCCCGCAGTCCGTCTGCGCCAGAGCCACCCGCATGCCCGCACCTCGCTCCGTCGGCCGTCGCGCCCACCGGGACGGCGCACGGCGGGCGGTACACCCGTTTTACGCATGGTTTGCGGCATTACGGGTGATACGTAGCCATGCTGGCAGAGGAAGCGGGTGCGGGCCTGTTCGCGGGAAGGGGCCACGGAAGCCGCGCGGGCCCGGGTCAGCCGCGGAGGAACTCCTCCATGGTCGTGGCCAGTGCCACCGGTGTCTCGTGCATCGGATAGTGCCCCGAGCCCTCGATCGTGACGATCTCCACCTCGGGGTACCACCGCTGCCAGGTCTCGCGCATGAGGCCGGCGGTCAGCGCGAGGTCGTACGCGCCGACGACCACCCGTACGGGCACGGAGTACCGCTTCGCCGCGTCCGCCACCGCCTCCGAGAGGTCGAGCTGCTGCCAGCTGGCGAGATAGGCCGCGTGCGCCTCCACCCGGGAGATGTCGAGGGAGTGGCGCACCATACGGTCCAGCCAGATCCGGCCGGCGCGGTGGCCCGTCACCAGGTCGATGATCGCGCGCCGCTTCTCCGGGTCCGCCGAGGCCCCGTAGAACAGCTCGCGCGTCGCGTCATCCATCGGGTACGTACCGGCAGGGACCGGTGCGAGACCGAGCAACCGGTTCACCCGATGGGGCGCGCGGACCAGCACCTGCTGCGCCGCCTCGGCGCCCATCGAGTGGCCCACCAGGGAGAACCGCTCCCAGCCGAGCTGGTCGGCGAGGGCCAGCGCATCGCCGGCGATCTCCGGCAGGTCGTAGCGGCCCGGTACGTACTTGCGGTCGCCGTAGCCGCGGCAGTCGAGGAAGGCGTACGTGAAGGCCTCCCGGTCCAGGAAGTCCAGGACGGAACCCCAGTTGGCCGAGGTGCCGAACCAGTCGTGGAGAACGATCACCGGGTGCGGTCCAGAACCGATGGCGCGGTGCGCGATGGCCATACGGGCGACTCCCTTGTCTGCCGTGGGCGGGGATATGGGTGCGGGGTGCGTGACCTGGGTCGGCGCGCGCATTCTCCCCCTAGTCAGGTGGGCCGGGTAGGGGAGCTAACCGGCCAACGTCAGGGTTGACGACATGACTTGACGGGCGGGGGCGGGGCTGGGGCGGCGGTGGCAGTGGCAGTGGCGTGACATGGCGGTGGCAGCAGCGGCGGGGGCAATGGTGCGGCGGGGCAGTGGTGCGGCGGGGGCGGGGCCGTTGTCAGTGGGGTGGTGTGCAATGGGCACATGAACGGGGATGTGCGGGTGAGTCACGAGCAGGTGCTGGCCTGGCGGCTGCGGCGGCAGAGCCTCGCGCCGCGGACGGACGCGCCGGCCGAGGAGATCGTCGGGCGGCTGGCGGGGGTGCAGGCGCAGGTCGCCTCGTCGGCGGAGCTGGCGGTCGCGGTGCGGCAGGTGGAGCCCTCGGTCGCGGGCGTGCGGGAGGCGCTGGAAGCGCGTTCACTCGTCAGGACGTGGGCCATGCGGGGCACGCTGCATCTGCTGCCCGCGTCCGGGGCGGGTGCGTATCTCTCGCTGCTCGCCGCCGCGCGGACCTGGGAGAAGCCCGCCTGGCAGCGGACCTTCGGAGTGGATCCTTCGCAGCTGGCGGCGCTGGGCGAGGCGGTCGACGAGATTCTGGACGGGCAGGTGCTGACCCGGCGGGAGCTGACCGACGCGGTGCTCGCGCGAAAGGGCCTGGCCGGGCTCGGAGAGCAGCTGACGTCCGGATGGAGCACGGTTCTGAAGCCGCTGGCGTGGACGGGCCGGCTGTGCCAGGGGCCGGCCCGTGGCCGGCATGTGACGTTCACGTCGCCCCGGTCCTGGGTGCCGGGCTGGCGCGGCATACCGGACCCGGAGGAGGCGGCGGCCACCGTGATCCCCGCCTATCTGCGCGCGCACGGACCGGCGACGCCCGCGGTGTTCGACGCGTGGCTGCTGCGGGGGGCCACCCGCAAGGGCGTGCTGCGGGGGTGGTTCGAGGCGCTGCGCGGCCAGCTGGCGGAGGTGTCCGTGGACGGGGAGCGGGCGTTCGTGATGGCGGACGACGTGGAGGACCTGGCCGGTACGGCCCCGGCCCCGGCCCCGGCCGACGAGCTGCGCCTGCTCCCCGGCTTCGACCAGTACGTCCTGGGGCCCGGCACCTCCGACGCACGCCTGGTCCCGCCCGCCCACCGTGCGGAGGTGAGCCGCGCGGCGGGGTGGATATCCCCGGTGGTCGTGCTCGGGGGCCGGGTCGTCGGTGTGTGGTCCCTGACGGACTCGTCGGTCCTGCGGATATCGGTGTTCGAGGGTGCTGACCTTTCGGGGGTGGCGTTGAGGGGGCCGGAGGGGCTGGAGGGGCTGAAGGGGCTCGAAGGGCTGAGGGAGGAGGTCGAGAGGCTGGGGGGCTGTTTGGGGCGGGAGTTGGAGGTGGTTACTGGCTGAGGGGTGCGGGGGGACGTGCGCGGGGTGAGGCGTGCGGGGCGCGGGTGGGGAGCGCGAGGTGCGGGCGGCGGGGTGTGAGGGGCGGAGCGGGCGCATGCCGGTTTTCGGGAGCCGGGCGCGGGAGCCCGTGAGATGTGAGAAAGGCCGCGAGAGGGGCCGGATGGGAAAGTGAACGTATGCGGTGGGTGGTCGGGGGATGCGGTGACGGGGGTGTGGCGGCGTGTGCCGTGGACGCCGCCGGGCGTCCCGTGGGGGTGCCGGTCCGCGCGGCGAGCGTGGCGGAGGCCGTACGGGCGTGTCCGGAGGCGGAGCGCTGGGTGTGGCGGTCGACCGCGGAGACGTACCGCACGCTGCTCGCGGCCGGCGTCCGCGTCGAGCGGTGCTACGACGTCGAGGCGGCCGAGGCGCTGCTGATCGGGCACGAGGAGGGCCAGTCGGGCCAGCCGCGGTCGCTCGCCGCGGCGTGGGCGCGGCGGCACCGGCTGCCGGTGCCCGACGATCCGCCGGTGCGCGGCGCGGAGACCCAGCCGTCGCTGTTCGAGCCGGGCCCGGTGCCGCTGCCGCCGGGGGTGGACGAGTTCACGGCGCTGCTGGAGGTGTACGCCGGGCAGCTGGAGCGTACGGAGCGGGCCGAGCACCCGGACCGGATGCGGCTGCTGCTGGCCGCCGAGTCGGCCGGGATGCTCGTCGCCGCGGAGATGCGGCGGACCGGGCTGCCGTGGCGGGCCGACGTGCACCGGGAGCTGCTGGACGAACTGCTCGGCGAGCGCTACCCGGGGGGTCTGGAGCCGCGCCGGATGGCGGAGCTGGCCGAGGAGGTCTCGCGGGCGTTCGGGGAGGGTGTGCGGGTGCGCCCGGACCTGCCGGGCGAGATCGTCAAGGCGTTCGCCGGCGCCGGCATCGCGCTGCGGTCGACCCGTAAGTGGGAGCTGCAGGAGGTGCGGCATCCGGCGGTGGCGCCGCTGCTGGAGTACAAGCGCCTGTACCGGCTGCACACGGCGCACGGCTGGGCCTGGTTGCAGCAGTGGGTGCACGAGGGCCGGTTCCGCCCGGAGTACCTGCCCGGAGGCACGGTCTCGGGCCGCTGGACGACCAACGGCGGCGGCGCGCTCCAGATCCCGAAGGTGGTGCGCCGGGCCGTGGTGGCCGACCCGGGCTGGCGGCTGGTGGTCGCGGACGCGGAGCAGATGGAGCCGCGGGTGCTGGCGGCGGTTTCCCGGGACCGGGGGCTGATGGAGGTGGCGGGCAGCGGCCGCGACCTGTACGCCGACCTGGCGGCGCGTGCCTTCGGGGGCGACCGGGCGCAGGCGAAGTTGGCGCTGCTGGGTGCCATTTACGGCCAGACGTCCGGGGACGCCCTCAAGCACCTGGCGGACCTGCGGCGGCGGTACCCGGACGCGGTGGAGTACGTGGACGTGGCGGCCCGCGCGGGCGAGGAAGGCCGTCTCGTACGGACCTGGCTGGGGCGTACGTGCCCGCCGGCCTCCGTGGCACCGCCCGACGAGGCGGGCCTGCCGCAGGAGGAGGCCCCGGCGTACGGCAGCACGGCGGGCGCCCGGGCCCGCGGCCGCTTCACCCGCAACTTCGTGGTCCAGGGCAGCGCCGCCGACTGGGCGCTGCTGATGCTGGCCGCGCTGCGCCGGTCGCTGGCGCCGCTCCGCGCGGAACTGGTCTTCTTCCAGCACGACGAGGTGATCGTGCACGCTCCCGAGGAGGAGGCCGGGACGGCGGCCGCGGCCGTCGCGGAAGCCGCCGAGCTGGCCGGGCGGATCGCGTTCGGTGCGACGCCGGTGCGGTTTCCGTTCAGTACGGCGGTGGTGGAGTGCTACGCCGATGCGAAGTGAGGTGACGGGGTAGACGGAGGGAGGAATGAGGTGCGGGGACGGGGAGGGAAGGAACGAGTGCCTGCTGTGCGTGTCCATCCTGAGCTTGCGCCGGTACTGGAGGAGCTGCCTCCGCTGCTCGACCCGTACGCCGACATCGAGGGCACCCGCGCCGGCCTGCACGCGCTGGCCCGCCACTTCCCGGCGGACCGCGCCGGGGTGACGAGCGAACGGTACGCGGTGCCGCGGCCGGACGGTTCGCTGCTGGCGGTGGAGATCTACCGGCCGTCGGACGCGCCGGGCCCGTTGCCCGGGGTGCTGCACTTCCACGGCGGCGGTTACACGTTCGGGCAGGCGCCGCCCGGTGAGGACCGTACGGCGATCGAGCTGGTCCGCGAGGTGCGGGCCGCGGTGGTTTCCGTGGAGTACCGCCTCGCCCCGGAACATCCGTGCCCGGCGGCGGTGGAGGACTGTCACCTCGCTCTGGAATGGACGGCCGGTCAGGCTGCGGCGCTCGGTGTCGATCCCGCGCGCCTCGCGGTCGGCGGGCAGTCCGCCGGGGCCGGGCTCGCCGCCGCCGTCGCCCTGATGGCCCGTGACCGGGGCGGCCCGGCCCTCGTCCACCAGTCGCTGGTCGTACCGGACCTGGACGACACGGCCGGTACGGGCCCCACGCCCGCGGACGGCGATCCGCGGCTGCCGGACGGCGCGTTCATCCAGCGCGGCTGGCGGCACTACGCGCCCGAGGGCGCCGCCACGTACCCGTACGCGGCAGCGGCCCGCGCCACCGACCTGCGCGGCCTGCCCGCCGCCTGCGTCGTCGTCTGCGGCCTCGATCCGCTGCGGGACACCGGGCTTGCCTATGCCCGCCGGCTGATGGACGCCGACGTGCGGGTCGCGCTGCATTACGTGCCGGGAGCCTGGCACGGCTTCGAGATGTTCGCACCGGATTCCCGCATTGCGCGGGAGACGACGGCTGCCTGGACGGGGCAGCTGCGTGCGGCGCTCCAGGTGCGTGTGGGGCCGCAGGCCGTACTCAGCCGCCGGCCGTAGCGACCAGCCCCCGGGTGATCCGCACCATCGCCGCGACCAGCACCTCCCGCGGCTCCTCGGGCCGGTCCAGCCACCACAGCGCCAGCCCGTACAGGGAGCTGCGGATCGCCTCTCCCAGGGGCTCCAGTTCCGCCTCCGGCAGCCCCGGTACGTACGCGCGCAGCAGCGCCACATCGGTATCGCGCTGACGGCGTTGCAGTGCGCGGTGGAAGTCCTGCACCTCCGGGTCGCCGGTGGTGTCGCGGAACATCATGCGCCAGGTGTACGGGTGCGACTGGACGTGGCCGAACCAGGCGTCGTACATCGCCGTCATGCGCGTGACCAGGTCGCCCTCACCGTGCAGGAGCTGCTCGACGGGCGCGGCGGCCAGTTCGTCCCGGTGCCGTTCCAGGAGGGCGAGGTGGAGTTCCTTCTTGGAGTCGAAGTGGCGGTAGAGCATCGGCTTGCTCAGGCCGGCCTCGGCGGCGATGTCGCCGATGGTGGTGCCGGCGTAACCGCGTTCGGCGAAGAGGCGGGCGGCGGTGTCCTCGATGTGCGTACGGGTCTCGGCGCGGGCGGCGCGGGTCCGCTCGATGTGGCTCATGGGCTCGCCTTCGCGGTGACTGAGGCGGATACTGGCGGTACCGTCGTACCAGTTGGTGTACCGCAAAGTATACGCGTTAGTAATAACGGCTGAGGGGTGCCGGGCCGGGCGTCCGGTGCCCTGGAACGGGGTTCGACATGATCGTTTCCGTGCATCTCGCCGACATCGGCCTCCGCGCCGTCCCGGACGTCCTGCGCTCCCGCCCACGCCCCGGCACCCTGCCCGGGCTGCGGCACGCGCAGACCACGCTCACCGGTGACATCGCGGCCGGCCTGCCGCGGCTGCGTCCCGGGCGCGCGGCACTGTTCGCGTCCTGGGAGGACGACGCCGCGCTGGACCGTTTCCTCGCGGAGCACCCGCTGGCCCGACACTTCGCCCCGGGCCGGCACGTCCGCCTCGAACCGCTCGGGGTACGCGGCTCCTGGTCCGGCATGGCCCTCGACGTCGCGCCCGGCACCCGCCCGGCGGACGACGACGAAGAGGTGGCCGTCCTCACGCTGGGCGAGACCCGGCTCAGGGGCCTCGGCCGGTTCCTGCGCGCCAACTCCCGCGCGTCCGGCCGGGCCGCCACCGACCCTGCCATGACCTTCTCGGCCGCGCTCGCCCGGCCGCCCCGCTTCGTCGGCACCTTCTCCATATGGCGCAGCCTGCGCGAGATGACGGCGTACGCCTACGGTGCACAGCGGCCCGAACACCGGGACACGGTAGCGGCGGATCAGGCCCGGCCGTTCCATCATGAGGCGGCGTTCGCCCGTTTCCGCCCGTATGCGAGGACGGGGGCGCTTGGTGGGGAGGGGTCGGTGGGGGCGGGGATGGGGGCGGACTTGGGGGTTTCGGGGTGAGGGGGGTGGCCGGACCGCTTCCACAGCATCCACACCTTCCGCAGGAGAAGCGGAATGCGCTGCAATCCTTGGGAGGACGATGCGGGTTGACTACGGAGGGGGCACACGGGTCATGAGTGCGGAGCGGGACGGGCGGGAAGCGCAGCGGGAACGGGACGAACGGAAAAGTGGCGGGCCGGGCCCGGTAGGAGCGCCGCCCGCGCCGGCGGGCGGTCTGGAGCGGGTGAACCCGTCCGAGCTGTCGCCGCCGACCGGATTCAGTCATGCCGTACGGGCCGCGCCGGGCACGATCGTGTTCCTGGCCGGCCAGACCGCGCTCGACGGCGCGGGCCGCATCGTCGGTGACGGCATCGTCGCGCAGTTCGAACGGGCGCTCGCCAACCTCCTGACCGCGGCCCAGGCCGCCGGAGCGGGCCCCGCCGACCTGGCCAAACTGACCGTCTTCACCGTGGACGTGGCCGACTACCGCAGCAACGCGGCGGCCATCGGCCAGGTGTGGAAGCGCCTGGTCGGCACCGACTACCCGGCGATGGCGGTCATCGGCGCGACACGGCTGTGGGACGAGGCGGCGCTGGTGGAGATCGAGGGGTTCGCGGTCGTCCGGTAGCCCCCGCGAGCGGCCGGCACCTTCACGCGACCGGCTCCTCCCGGTGCAGTGCCACCAGGTCGGCCGCGTCCCGCTCGTCCAGTACGAGCCCGAAGTCCGCCTCCAGTACGGCCGGGATCTCCTCGGCCGGGACCTGGCGCACCTCGCGGGACCAGTCGGGGCGGGTCAGCGTCAGCTCCGTACCGATCAGGGTGCGCCGCAGGTCCGGACCGGGCTGCTGGACGACCGTACGGCCGGTGAACGGCGAGCGCGGGTGGGTGGAGATGTAGTAATTGAAGACGCCGTAGTCCGCCGGGTGTCGGGCTTCCGGGCCGAACGCGTACAGGTCGAACCAGCCGTCCTCGTGCCGCGAGCGCAGCACCCAGGTGCCGTCCGGCGTGCCGCCCGACGTGTTGTCCGCCCCCGCCGGTCCCCCTGCTCGTCCCTCTTCCCGCGCCGGCGCCCCTTCCCGCACCAGGCCGAACGTCCAGCCGCCCTGCCGGACCTCGACACCGTCCCGCAGCGGGACCGGCGCCAGCAGCGCCTCGCCGCCGAAGCCCACGTCGGTGATCCAGCCCTCGCCGTCCAGCCGTACCTTGAGCAGGGCGTGGGTGACCGGCCGGATCTTGGTGGCCTCACCCATGCGGATACGGGCGCCCAGGCCCGTGACCTGGAAGCCGAGCCGGTCCAGCGCGGCGGCGTACAACAGGTTCTGCTCGTAGCAGTAACCGCCGCGGCGGCGGCCGACCATCTTCTCCTGGAGGGACTTCAGGTCCAGGAGGACCGGCCGCCCCAGGACGATCTCCAGGTTCTCGAAGGCGAAGGTGGCGGCGTGCCGGGCGTGCAGCTCCCGCAGGGTGGCCGCCGTCGGCGCGCGCTCGCCCTCGTAACCGATCCGCGCGAGGTACGCGTCGAGGTCCAGCTCGTCCCCGCTCCAAGCGCTGCCGGTGCGCGCGCTGTCCGTCATGGTCGGTCCTTGCTCCTTCTGTCACCCGGGGCATGGGGCTCGGGTCTCGCTCTGGGGTGGCTGCTCACCTGTGGTCGGTGACGGCCGCCCCCGCGACCCTACGAGACGACCGGCCGGAGCCGGCGAGCGCCTGCCTTACGGCGCTCATGCCGTAACTCCGTAACTCCCGTAGCTCTCGTAACTTCTGCAACTCCCGTAACCCCCGCAGCCCCCTAGCCGCCGTAGCCCCGGTTTTCCCTCCCCCCGCATCGCGCCCAGCAGCCGCCGTCCTCCTCAGACGATGACCCCGTCGAAGCCGTAAGCCGATGCGATCCGGGCGTAATTCCGCAGCGGCACGTCCCAGGCGAAGACCTCCATCCGGCGGCCGTGCACGCCGCGCAGCCGGTGGACGGCGGTCACGTACTGCGCGTTCACCTTGGACAGCTGCGGGTTGATCTGGTCGACGTAGCGCGCGTACGAGGCGAGCGCGTTCAGCGGCGGGTTGCCGAGGAACCCCGTACGGACGCTGGGCACCAGGCGGTGCACCGTCTGCACGCTGCTCGCGCTGAAGCTCTGCACCACCAGCCGGCGGCGCACGTGCCCGCGGCCGAGCCAGCCCGCGCCCGACAGCTCCTTGACGATGCGCGCCTCGATGCCGGGGTACTGCTGCGGGTTCTTGATCTCCAGCAGCAGCCGCAGGTCGTGGTCCTCCATGCGCCGCAGGAACTCCGCGAGCGTCGGCACCCGTTCACGTGCGAAGCGCTTGTTGAACCAGCTCCCGGCGTCCAGCCGAGCGATCTCGGCGGCCGTGAAGTCCCGTACCCGCCAGGGGGCGCGATGGGGGAACACGCGCCGGACATTGGTGGTCCGCGTCAGCGTGGCGTCGTGCATCACCACCAGCTTCCCGTCCCGGGTCTGCTGCACATCGTTCTCGACCCACTTGAAACCTTGACGGTCCGCCGCGTCCACCGCGGCCAGGGTGTTCTCCGGAGCCACCTGTGAGGCGCCCCGGTGCGCGACGACCACCGGGCCGGTGAGCCAGGGAATGTCCACGACATCGGTGAGGGGAGCCGTCACCCGACCGGCGGTTCCCGAACTGGCATTCGCGCTGCCTGCCCATACCGGCGTCAGGGACGCGATCAGCAGGGCACATCCGGTGACTGCCGCGACACGGACCGATCTCTGGTTCATCAGGGCCTCCCGGGCGCGCCCACCACCGACAGCAACGACAGCGACAGCCTTGCCCCGATATGCCCTTAAGCATTCAAGAATGCCGCCATGCGGGGGCGCGCGGTACGGAAGCCGTCCCTCAGGGAGAGCGTAGAGCGCCGAGGGGCTGTCACTCGCCGCCCAGGGGCACCAGCCGATACCGCAGCCCCTCACCCGAATCGACTCCGGCACCCGCTCCGATTCCGGCACCCGCCCCGGTCCCGGTACCCGCCCCGGCACTCCCCTCCTCCCGCCGCACCAGACCGCCCGTCGGCGCCGCGAAGTGGCTTCCCAGCATCAGGGCCCCGCTGCGCGCCACCTCGTCGAACAGCCGCCGGCGCGTCCGTACGGCCTCCTCCGGGTCGATGTCGACGCTGCTGCACAGCTGCGGGTGCGCCAGCTGCACGGGGTGGTGCACGCAGTCGCCGGTGATGATCGCCGACTCGCCCTGGCTGTGCAGGGCGACCGCGCTCTGGCCGGGCGTGTGACCGGGCGCCGGTACGAGGGTCAGGCCCGGAAGGATCTCGGTGCCGGGCTCGGTGACGTCGATCAGGTCGAGCAGACCGTGTTCCCGTACGGGTGCGACCGAGTCGCGGAACATCTGGCGGCGGCTCTCCTCCATCTCGACGCCGGACCAATAGGCGTACTCCGTGCGTGAAGTGAGGTAGCGGGCGCGCGGGAACGTCGGCTGCCAACTGCCGTCGGGGGCGCGACGGGTGTTCCAGCCGACGTGGTCCGCGTGGAGGTGCGTGAGGATGACGTAATCGATCTGCTCCGGCGGGAAGCCGGCGGCGGCCAGCCGGTCGAGGTAGGGCGTGTCGAGCTGGTGCCAGGCGGGGTTGGCGCGTGTCTTGCCGTTACCGATACCCGTGTCGACCAGTACGCGCAAACCTCCGATCTCCAGCGCGAAGGTGTGCACGGCGGCACGCAGGGTTCCGTCAGGGTGCACGAACTCCGGCGCGAGCCAGGGGACTTCGGACACGAGCTCCGGCGTCGCGCCGGGAAGCAGCCAGGCACCGGTCTCGGGCGGCAGCACGACTTCGTCGATGCGGTGCACGACGATGTCGCCGACGTGCCAGGTGTGCGCGGGGCGGGGGGACACGAGACCTCCATGCGGCAAGGGTGGGACCGAGGGCGGGGGTGGGGCCGAGGGCGGGAGTGGGACCGGGGGCGGGAGTGGGGCTAGGGGCGTCGACAGAGCCGAGTACGGGGCGGGATCGCCTCCCCCGGCAACCAAAAGCTAAATATTTGCCTTAACCGAGACTAGCCCCCTAGGCTCCCCAAACGCAAAGCCTTAGCTTTAACGCCACGCCCTCCCAGCCCTCACCCCAGCCCTCACCCCAGCCCTCACCCCAGCCCTCACCCAACCCCCAGCAAGCCCCACCCACCCCCATCAAGCCCCTGGAGACACCGTGCCCCCCTCCCCCGACCTCACCCCCGACGACATCACCCGCCTGGCCCACCGGGCCGGACTCCCCCTCGCCGAAGACCGGCTGCCCGGCGTCACCGCGACCGTCAACGCCATCGACTCCGTCATCAGCTCCCTCCGCACCCTCCCCCTGGGCGACACACCTCCTGCCTCCTCCTTCACCGCAGCCCCTCACACCGCCCCCCTCCACCCCCGGAAGACCTCATGACACACACCCCCTCACCCGTCGCCCCTCTCCCCCACCACCTCCCCCTCACCGAAGCCGCCCGCCTCATAGCGGACCGCGCCCTCTCCCCCGTCGAACTCACCACCTCCGTCCTCGACCGGATCGCCGCCGTGGACCCGAAGGCCGGCGCGTACGTGACGGTGACCGGCGAGGCAGCGCTGCACTCCGCCGCGGAGGCCGAGCGGGAGATCGCCGCCGGGCACCACCGCGGCCCGCTGCACGGCATCCCCGTGGCGCTGAAGGACCTCATCGACGTCGCCGGCGTACCGACCACGGCCAGCTCCCGGGTACGGGCCGACCACACACCGGACGCGGACGCCGCCGTGACGGAGCGGCTCCGGGCAGCCGGTGCGGTGCTGATCGGCAAGACGCACACCCACGAGTTCGCGTACGGGCTGACGACCCCGCAGACCCGGAACGCCTGGTCACCCGAGCACGTGGCCGGGGGCTCCAGCGGCGGTTCAGCGGCCGCCGTCGCCGCCGGCACGGCCACCTTCGCCCTGGGTACCGACACCGGCGGCTCGATCCGGGTGCCCGCCGCGCTCAACCACGTCGTCGGCCTGAAGCCGACGTACGGCCTGGTCTCCCGGTACGGCGTGACGTCCCTGTCGTGGTCGCTGGACCACGTGGGCCCGCTCACCCGTACCGTCGGTGACGCGGCCCTGGTCCTCCAGGCGCTCGCCGGCCACGACCCGCGCGATCCGGCCTCCCTGGACCACCCCCGCGAGGACTACACCCGCGCCCTCGGCGCACCGATCACCGGCCTGCGCATCGGCGTCCCCGTGAACTACTACTTCGACCACGTGCAGCCCCAGGTGGCAGCCGGCGTCCGTGCCGCCGTCGACGCCCTCACCGCGCTCGGGGCCGTCGCCGTACCCGTACACGTCCCGATGACGGAGTACGTCCAGGCCGTCCAGTGGGGCCACATGGTTCCCGAGGCCACGGCGTACCACCAGGACAGCCTGCGGACCGTCCCCGACCTGTACTCCGACGACGTACGGACGCTCCTCGAAGCCGGCGAATTCGTCCCCGCGACCGACTACATCCGCGCCCAGCGCACCCGGACCCTCATGCACCAGGCCTGGCTGGACCTCTTCCAGGGCACCGGCGGTCATCTCGACGCGATAGCCGCCCCCACCGTCCCCGCCACCGCCGCCCGCTCCGACCAGCAGACCTTCACCTGGTCCGACGGCACGACAGAAGCCGTCTCCGACGCCTACGTACGCCTCTCCGCCCCCGCCAACCTCACCGGTTTCCCCGCCCTCTCCCTCCCCGTCGGCTTCGACGACCAGGGCCTGCCCATCGGCATGCAGCTCATCGGCCGCCCGCTGGGCGAATCCACCCTCCTGCAACTCGGCCACGCCTACGAGACCGCGCACCGGCCGGTCCCGGAGATCGCCCCGTCCTGACCGTCAGCCGGGCAGCAGCCGCTCCACCAGGCGCCGGGCGTAGTCAGCAACGGCCCCGGAGCCGGCTGCCCCGGCCTTCTTCGCCTCCACCTCTGTCTCCGGCCCCGGCCGGAACAGGGTCCGGTACATCACCGGCGCCACGACCACATCCATGGCCTCTTCCAACGCCGGTACGGCTTCCCCTCGCCCGGCCGCCCGCTCCAGCAGGATCCGCAGCTGCTCAGCCGCGTACTCGGAGCACTGCCCGGCGTTGCTGCCGTCCGGGTCGCCCGCCAGCGCGTCCCGGGTGTACGCACGGCCGGCCGAAGAGGCCATCTCCTCCAGGAACTGCTCGGTCCAGGCGCCGAGATCGGCACGCAACGACCCGTGATCCTCGGGCGCGCCCTCCGGCCGCAGCCGCTCCACCGCCACGTCCGACAGCAGTTCCTGCAGGTCACCCCACCGCCGGTACACAGTCGACGGCGTCACCCCGGCCCGCGCCGCGACCAGCGGCACCGTCAGCCCGTCCCGCCCCTGCTCGGCGATCAGCTCCCGCACGGCCCGGTGCACCGACTCCTGCACCCGCGCACTACGCCCCCCAGGCCGAGCAGCGGCCTTCCGACTCCCCTTACCGGCCGCGGCCCCGCCCCCGGAACCCTCACGCACCCTTTCACTCACCCTCCCACCTTAACGCGAAATATTTGCGTCAACCCCTGGCTCTCCCACTCCTGACTCCCCCACCCCTGACGCCCCCCCTGACGCTCCACCTCACCCGTCCCCGCCCCCGCCCCCGCCGATCTGGCTCCCAGGCAGCAATCGGGTGCCCCTTTGTCACACCCATGCCCTATGTTGCAGAGGTAGGGCATGGGGGGGGAGAAATGGCTCGGGATTACGACAGTCAGTTGCTGGAGTCGGTGGCGGTACGCCGGCGCAGGATGCGTGATGCTCTGCTGTTCGGTGCCCAGCGAGGGCGGCGCACGGCGGACGAACGCCTCGGGAAGGTGTTCGCCGGGATCGTCGTCGCGGCCGTCCTGTGTGCGGGCTGCGTCGCATGGTCGTTCCTGCAGCACACGCTGGCGCAGCAGAAGGCCGAGCAGGAGAAGCAGCAGCGCCAGATACGGCAGTACGAGCAGCCGGAGAAACCGGAGAATCCGGGGCAGTCGGCGAAGCCGGCAAAGTCGGCGACTTCCTAGAAATGCGTTGTTCGCATGGGGGCGGGCATTACGACTTTTCCGCAGAGACGCGGGAACCAGGCGCGACGGGGGGCGATTTCCTTGAAACGAGAACGAGTAGCGGCCAAGAACACCGGTGTGCCCGGCCGGCCCGGGAGTTCGGCGGTGCCCCGATGGTAGGTTCCCGCAAGTGGTGAGCAGAGCGACAACTTCGCAGGCGCGGCTGAGCCGGGTGACGTTGGTCGGTGAGCGGCGCCGGGCCGACATCGTGCTGCTTTCCGACACACCGGTGGGACAGCTGATCCCGGACATCCTGACGCTGCTGGACGACCGGCCGGAGCCACGTCCGATGTCCCGGCAGCTGATCACGTCCGACGGTTCCGCGCTGCCGCACGACAGCACGCTGGCGTCCGCCGGAATCGCCGACGGCGCCGTACTCCGGCTGGTCAGGACGCACTCCGCGCCGCCCGCTCCCGTGGTGCACGACGTCACCGACCAAGTGGCCGACGATCTCGACGTACGGGCCTGGCGCTGGCGGCCCGCGGCCCGCAGGGCGGGCGCTGGTGTCGCCACCGTCGTCTTCGCGATGGCCGCCGCGTTGCTCGCCCGCCGCGAAGTCCCCCTCAGTGCCTTGGCCGGTGTCCTGGCGGCCGTCACCCTGGTGCTGTTGCCGGCCGGTGCGCTGGTCGCCAAGCTCGGGCGCGGCAACCGGGGCCTGGCGACCGCTCTGCTGGCCACGGCCGGCGGGCTCGGCGTCCTCGCCGCGTGGACGGCCGCCGACGCGTACGCCTGGCCGGGCGCGGCGCGCCTCGCGGCCGTGGCGGGCGCGCTGGTCCTGGCGCTGGTGTTCCTCGGTTACTTCTCGCCGCTCGGCAAGGGCGGGCTCGTCGGTGCCGTGACGACCGGCGCGGTCACCGTCGCATGGGAGGCGGCCGCCGCCGTGCAGGCCGAACCGGCCCGGCTGGGCGCGGTCATGGCCGTCTTCTCCCTGATGCTGCTCGGCCTGCTGCCGCGGCTCGCCCTGATGGCGTCCGGGCTCACCGCGCTCGACGACCGTCGGTCGGGCGGTGCTTCGGTCAGCCGGCATCAGGTGAGTACCGCGCTGGCGGTGACGCACCGCGGCCTCGCCCTGTCGACGGCGGTCACGGCCGTCTCGGCGGCCGCCGCCGGCTGGCTGCTCACCCTGGCGGCGCGGCCTTCCGTGTGGACCGTGGTGTCGGCCTCGCTCGTCGTCGTGGTCCTGATGTCGAAGGCACGGGCTTTTCCGCTGGTCGCCGAGGTCGTCGCGCTCTTCGCCGCCGCGTCGTGCCTCGTCATACGGCTCGTCGTGGTGTGGATGGAGCACGCGGGGGCCGCCGGGCCCCTCGCGGTGCTGTGCGCGGCCGCGGTACTGCCCCTGCTCGTGCTGGCGGTGCAGCTTCCCGAGCATGTGCAGGTGCGCCTGCGGCGCGTGGCCGACCTGGTCGAATCCATCGGCATGGTGGGGCTCTTCCCGCTCGCTTTCGGTGTGTTCGGCGTGTACGGACAGCTGCTCAACCGGTTCTGAGTCGTATTGCAGGTGCTCCGCGAGGGGCAGCACGTCGGGGGGAGAAGGGCGGGTATGCCGAACGGAGGCGACTGGCAGCGTGACGTACTGCGTGACCTGCGGGGCGTTCCTCAGCAGGCTGCGCAGAGCGGAGCAGAGTCGGCGCACAGCGATTCCCCGTCAGGTCCGGAACACCCCGTGGAGAGCGCCCGGGAGCCGGGACCGGAAGCTGTTCGGAAAGAAGCCATCCGGGAGCCGGAACCTGCTCAGGAGGAAACCACCCGGAAGCCAAGGCCGGAGACCGTTCAGCAGGACGCAGCCTCCGCCCAGGCCGACCCCCAGCACCAGGAACGAACTCCGCAGGCACCGGCCGCCGAAGACGCCCGTTTACATCCGTCCCGCAGCACCCCCGAGGCCTGCACCGTACTGGGCGACGGGCCGGCTGGCATGGTGTCCCGCAAGCACCGGCACGGCGAGTCCGTCGCCGCGCGAGCCGTACGCGCCCTGCGCCGTACGCTCTACTCGTCGGCCGCCCGTGAGGTCGCCGAAGCCACCCGTACCGCCGAGGTGCTCCAGCGCCCCGTGACGACGGGCCGACAGATCGCCGTCACCTCCATCCGGGGCGGCTCCGGCAAGTCCACGGTCGCCGCACTGCTCGGCACCGCGTACGCGCACTACCGGCAGGACCCGGTCCTCTTCCTGGAGGCCGACCCGGCGCTCGGCTCGCTGCCACTGCGTCTGGGCGCCGAGACGGTGCGCTGGACCACCAGTGACGTCGCCGATCTCGTCACCCCCGACATGACGCTGTCCGACGTCACCGAGCACCTCGTCCGGCTCCCGGACAACGCCTGGCTGCTGCCCGCGAGCCAGGGCCGAATCGGCGCGAGCCTGGACAGCCGGGCGTACGAACGGGCCGTGGTCGCCCTGCGCCGCTACTTCGGCGTGATGGTCATCGACTGCGAGACGCTGCCCGCCGAAGTCGGCCGGGTCGCGCTCGCCGCAGCTCACAGCCGTGTCCTGACCAGCCCGGCCACGCCAGAAGGCATCGGCAGTACGTACGCGGTGCTCCGGTGGATGCAGGGCCTGCCCCGCCGCTTGATCACCGGCACCACCGTCGTCCTCACCGAACTGACGCCCCACCCGGGGCTCGACCTCGACGCCGCCACCCGGGAACTCCGGTCCACCGGGGTCCGCGTCCACACCCTGCCGTACGACCGCCACCTGGCGTCCGGCGGCCCGCTCCACACCGCCTCGCTCGCCCACCCGACCAGGGAAGCCACCGCCCGCCTCGCCGCGGAGGTCTTCCACCTCGCCCAGCAGCCCCACTGACCGGATGCCGAGCCCGACCGCGAACGACGGACGCCGATGAGTACCCGACTGATCCACCGCCCGGCCAGGACCACCAAGCCCCCGGCCGCCCCCGAGCCCCGCCTCATCGAGGCACCGCCCAACCTCCCGGAGGGGAAGGCGGGCAACTTCGCGATGTCGCTGCTGCCGGTCGCGGGCGTCATGTCGTCCGTGGTGATGATGACCGTCGTACGCAACAGCCAGTTCGCCGTGCTCGGCGCGATCATCCTGCTCGTCACCGTCATCGGTTCGGTCGTGCTCGTCCTCTCGCAGCGCGGCAAAGCCCAGCGCACCCGGCGCACCCAGCGCGAGGCGTACCTCACCTATCTGGAGGACCTGCGCGAGGAACTCGCCGGTGAGGAGCGCGAGCGGCGCAGCAGCGCGGACGTCCTCGACCCGCCGCCGCCCGCCTTGTACGACATGGTCCGCGACCCGGCCCGGGTGTGGGAGCGCCGGCGCACCGACCGTGACTTCCTGCGCGTACGCGTCGGCACCGGTGAGATACCGGTGCGCGACCTGCGGATCACTCAACAGGGCTCATCGGTCCTCACGCCGCCCGACCGCTTCATGCTCAACGAGGCGTCCGCCCTGATGGCCCGCTTCCGCACCGGCACCGATCTCCCGCTCACCGTCCCGCTCGACCGCGTCGGCAACGTCAGTGTCATCGGCCCCCGCGAGGACTGCCTGCGCGTCACGCGGGCCCTTCTCGTCCAGACGGCCGTCCTGCACGCCCCCGACGACGTGGGTGTGGCGCTGGCCGTGCCCGGCCACCGGATCGCCGACTGGGAATGGGCCAAGTGGCTCCCGCACCTGCTGGATACGGAGCAGTACGACGGTCCCGTCGCCGCCCGGCGCACCGCACCCTCCGCCCCGCAGCTCGCCCGGCAGCTCGGCCCCGAACTGCGCCGGCGTGCCTCGTACGCCGCCGAGGTACGGCGCGGCCTCTCCGGAAAGGACGCCCTGTCCCTGACCTCCCGGCTGCTCGTCGTCGCTGACGGACACGGCGCGGACGCCGTGGAACTGCCGCGCCCCGACGAGGCGGTCGGCCTGCGCGACATGGGCGTCACCGTCCTGCACCTGCTCGGCCGGCGGGTCCAGGAGCCCGGCCAGGTCAGCATCCGGATCACCGTCGACGGTGACCAGGTGGTCGTCGAGGACCTGCGTGAGCCGGAACCGGTCAGCGCGCACGGCACCGTGGACGGGGTCGGTGCCCCGTTCGCCGAGGGGCTGGCCCGGATGCTGGCGCCGCTGCGCCTGTCCGCCGAGTCACTCGTGGACGCTCCCCTGTCCGGGCCGGTCGACTTCGCCGGTCTCCTCGGCATCGACGACGTGGCACGGCTCGACATCCACAGCCTGTGGGCGCCGCGCGGCGAACGCGCCTTCCTGCGCGTACCGATCGGCATCAACGACTCCCACGAACCGGTGCTCCTGGACCTGAAGGAATCGTCGGAGCTGGGCATGGGCCCGCACGGCCTGTGCGTCGGTGCCACCGGCTCCGGGAAGTCGGAGCTGCTGCGTACCCTCGTCCTCGCCCTGGTGGCCACGCACCCGCCGGAGGACCTGGCCCTGGTCCTCGTCGACTACAAGGGCGGCGCGACCTTCGCGCCGTTCGCCGGCCTGCCGCACGTCGCCGGTGTCATCACCAACCTGGAGAACCAGGCCGGCCTCGTCGAACGCGTCCACGCCTCGCTCGCCGGCGAGGTCAAGCGACGCCAGCAGGTCCTCAAGGACGCCGGGAACATCGCCGACATCGGTGACTACACCGCGCTGCGCAACACCCGGCGGCCCGGCCTGGAGCCCCTGCCGCATCTGTTCGTCGTCATCGACGAGTTCGGCGAACTGCTCGCCGCCAGGCCGGACTTCATCGACCTGTTCCTGTCCATCGGCCGCATCGGCCGCTCCATCGGCGTCCACCTCCTGCTGTCCAGCCAGCGCATCGAGGGCGGCAACCTCAAAGGGCTGGACACCTTCCTCTCGTACCGGCTCGGCCTGCGTACTTTCTCCGCCGACGAGTCCCGTACGGTCCTGGACACCACGGACGCCTTCCACCTGCCGCCCTTGCCCGGTTTCGGCTACCTCAAGGTCGACACCAGCCACTACGACCGGTTCAAGGCGAGCTACGTCTCGGGCCCCTACCGAGGCCCCGTACAACGTACGGACGAGGAGGACACCGCGCCCCGCGCGCTCCCCTACGACGCCTTCAACACCACGGGCAGCGGGCAGGCCGCGGACGCGGAGGAGCCGGCCGTGCGCCGTCGCGAGACCGGGCCGACCGAGCTGGGGGTCATGGTCGAGCAACTGGCGGAAGCCCCCGGCACGGTACGCCGCATCTGGTTGCCCCCGTTGCCCGCAGCGATCGCACTGGACACCGTCGCCGGGCCGCTGGACGTGGGACGGCGCGGAATGCAGCTCCTGGACGCGCGGGGCTCCACGACCGGAGGAGACCCGGAGGGTCCGCCGGCGGACCGCGTTCGGCCGGCGGGCAGGAACCGGTCCCCGCTCCGGGTGCCACTCGGCCTGCTCGACGACCCGGCCAGGCAGTGGCAGGGCCAGTGGTACCTGGACCTCACCGTGGCCGGCGGCCACGCCGCGCTCATCGGCGGACCGCAGTCCGGCAAGACCACCCTCCTGCGTACCTTCGTCCTCTCGCTCGCACTGACCCACACCCCGCAGGAGGTCGGCGTCTACGGCCTCGACCTGGTCGGCGGCGGGCTCCAGGCCCTCTCGGCCCTGCCGCACGTCGGCGGCGTCGCGGGGCGTGCCGACCGGGAACGCGCGGCGCGGACCGTCGAAGAGGTACGGAACATGCTCACAATCCGGGAGGAGCTGTTCCGCGAGCACGGCATCGACTCCCTCGACCAGTTGCGTGACCTGCACGCGGCGGGCCGGCTGCCCGGACTGGCCTCCGCCGAGATCGTCCTGGTCATCGACGGATTCGGCGGCCTGCGCGACGACTTCGAGGAACTGGACGACCACGTCACCGACATCCTCAGACGCGGCGGCGGTTACGGCGTCCACGTCGTCGCCGCCATGCTCCGCTGGAACGACGCGCGCATCGCCGTGCAGTCGAACTTCGGCACCCGCGTCGAGCTGCGGCTGAACGACCCGGGCGAGTCCTGCATCGACCACAAGCTCGCCGCCACCCTCGCCCCGGACGAGCCCGGCCGGGCCCTCACCGACGGACGGCTCTTCGCCCAGACCGCGCTGCCCCGTACGGACGGCATCGCCGACACCGCGGAGCTGGGCGCGGTCCTGGAGCGGACGGCCCGCACGGTCCGGGCGTCCTGGAGCGGCGAGGTCGCCCAGCCGGTACGGGTCCTCCCGCACCTCCTGGAGCCGCAGCTCCTGCCGGGTCCGGCCGCCGAACCCACGCGGGTGCCGATCGGCCTGGACCAGACGGCACTCGAACCCGTCCTGCTCGACCTGTTCGCCCACGACCAGCACCTACTCGTCCTCGGCGACAGCGAGTGCGGCAAGACGAACCTTCTGAAAGCCGTCGCCGGCGGACTCATCGAGCGCTACGGCGAGGACGAGCTGGTCTTCGCCGTCATGGATCCGCGACGCGGCCTGCGCGGCACGGTCCCCGAGGAGTTCAACGGCGGCTACGCGTACAACACCAAGCTGTGTGCGGGCCTCGCCAACGGCATCGCGACCGTACTGGAGCAGCGGCTGCCCGACGACACCGCGCGCCTGGAGGAGCTGGAACCCGGCAGCTGGGGCGGCGGCCCACGGATCGTGGTCCTCGTCGACGATTACGACGTACTGACCACCGCAGGCCAGGAACCGCTGGCCCCGTTCCTGCCGTACATACCGGCCGCTGCGGACATCGGCCTCCACTTCGTCCTGACGCGCCGCGTCGCCGGCGCCGCACGCGGCATGTACGAGCCCCTCGTGCAGAGCCTGCGCGAATCGGGGGCCACGGCGCTCCTCATGGCGGGCGACCGCGGCGAGGGCCAGCTGTTTCCCGGCCTGTACGCCTCCCAGCAGCCCGCCGGCCGCGGCGTACTCGTCCGCAGGGGCCGGCCCCACCGCCTGATCCAGACGGTGTACGCCTCCGAGTGACCCGAGCCCTCGCGCGAGCCACCCGACGTACACCAGCCGAGCCACGGACGACGAAGGACCGGACGACCACATGACCAAGGACGTCGTCGCTCTCACCGAGCGCATGCCCAACCCCTGGAGCCTGCTGGCGGGCCTGCTCTCCGGCGGGCCCGACAAGCTGGTCGACACTGCGGGGGAAGGCGCGGTGCTGCGCCTGTGCGACGCGGAGGGACGCCCTCTCGTCTCCGTGGAGGCGCCCCTGCTCGTACAGGTGGAGGGTGAGGCCGAGCGGCTGCTCGGTGCCACGGCGCCACCGGTCCCTTACTGGTGGACCGAGGCCCGCGCCACCACCGGCGTCGAAACGGCCGAACGGCTCGCGGGCACCTTCGCGGCCCGGCTGGCCACCCTCTCCGGCGGCTCCGCCTGGCCCCCGGAGGCCGCGCGCAACCTGGCCGTGGTGCCGACCGACGGCATGAGCGTCGCGCCCGCCCCCGCCACCACGCAGCCCGCCATCGATGTCCTCACCGAAAAGGTCGCCGTCCTCATCCAGGACCGCCCGGTGGTCGCCATGACCGCCTGGTTCTCCGACGCGTTCCGTACCGCCGCCCGCGTCGGCCTGGGGCTCCAGGTCGTCACCCCGGCGGGCACCACCCTCTCCCCCGCCGTCCGGGACAACCTCGGCAGCTGGCCGTCACGCTGGGTCGTACGGGACGAACGGGACGGCTATTACGACGGGCTGACCGGAGCCGTACTGTGCTGGCAGGGCGAGATGTTCGCACCGGTCGCGGCTCCCGACGCGACCATCGACGACCCGCGCGCCACTCTGGCCGCCTCCTTCCAGGAGGTCGCCCCCACCGGCGAGCGGCAGCTGGCCGTCACCTTCCGCACCGTCCACCCGGCACACGAACGGCTGGTTCTCGGCGGCGCGCTGGAAGCGCTGTGGCGCGAGCTGACCGGCGAACCTCCGGCCGGCTGGGGAACCGCGGAACCCGCCGGCCTCCCCTGGTCGCCGCGTCACCTGACCGACCTCGCCTACGCAAGGGCGCCCGAACCGACCTGGGCCGTGGTCGTCGGCTCCCCGGCGCGGCCCGCCCTCGCGACGGTACGCATCAGCCGTACGAAGGCGGGGGTGGAGGAAGACGTCACGCTGATGTGCGGCTACGGGGCCGTCGAGGAGCCACCGGTGGAGGCCCTCCCCCGGGCCGCGGAGGTGCTGGCCACCCGTCACCACCTCCAGTCGATGCTCATACAGATCCGCAAGGCCCGCCGCGACCTCGCAGTGCCGGCCCGCTTCGAGGGCCCCGGCGTCCCCGTGGCGTTCGTACTCGGCGCGGAGGAGGTGCACCGGATGCCCGACGACCGTGCCCTGTGCACGCCACTGGCCACAGCGCCCGTCCGCCTCGGCCCGAAGGCCAGGCCGGCCCTGTACTACCCGTTGCCCGGGGATCCGTCGGACGTGTCGGGGTGGCGGGACTACGAGCACCTGATGCGGCACCTGAAGGGGGCTTGAGGGCGCACGGCGCGGCGTCTCGGTGATACCTACGCTCCCGGCGCACCACGTGGGCCCCGTGCCGCTGTCCCGGTCACTGTCACACCCTCGTCCTAGGATCGGAGATACGGATTGCACCGTTGATGACCCGGTTGATAGAGATGCGTACATACGATCGGCACGTCTGGTGGGGGGCCTGATGAAGTTCGACATGGGGGCACAGACGCTCTCGACCCTGAGGTCGCAGTCCCAGGGTTCGGGTACGGAGCTGGGGGCACTGATCCACCAGCTCGTCCAGGCGGCGCAGCCGCTGGAGAGCAAGTTCAACGGAGCGGGCAAGGCGGCCTTCGACTCGTTCAAGTCGCGCGCCGACGAGATCACGGCAGCCCTGAACAGCGCGCTGTCCGCGATCGTGGGCGGCCAGACCGGTATGGAGTCGGCGTTCGGCTCCGGTGACCAGGAGCAGGCCGACAACGCGCGGTCGCAGATGGCGGCGGCGAACTTCGACGCGGCGCGCTTCTCGGGCCGCTGACGCCCGCCCGTCCGCCAAGGAAGTATCCGAAGAGCACAGGGGGATCGAACGTCATGGCTGCTGGCATGGACCGCCGTTCGTACGACACGGGCGCGTCGGCGGAGGCACAGGGCAACATCCAGTCCGTGATCGCGCGCCTGGAACAGGTGATCGCGGAGCGCGACGCGCAGGTGAAGGCCGCGATGGCCGACTTCACGGCGGACGGTGTCGCCGACGAGTACCACGGCAAGGAGATGCGCTGGAATCGCGCGTCGCAGGAGGTCAAGAGCATCATCCAGCTTCTGCGGTCGACGCTGGAGAAGAACGACGGGACGGCCCACCAGACACTCGCCCGCGCCAAGGCCGCGGTCGACAACATCGGCTGAGCCGAACCGGCGCACCAGGAGGGGAGTTCCCTTCCCCGGTACGCCGACGGCTCGCGCATCACGGGGTGGCAGCGCCGCACGGAGCATGCGGGCGGCGCTACGGTTTTGCCGGTATGGGGGGCGTACATGGCGTCATGGGACATTCAGCCGCAGGGTGTGCAGGGGCAGTTGAAGGCCGTCGGCGCACACGCCGAGGACCTGGTCAACGCACTCAACACGCTGCTCGCGGACCTTCAGGAGGCAGCGCGGGCGGCCGGTACGGCGGTGCCGGGCTCGCAGGCCACGACGCTGCCGAACGGTGCGCCGGTGCTGACGGCGTACAAGCCGGTGGGTCCGGTGGCCCCCGGCATGATGCCGCAGAAGGCCACGGGACCGGTCGCCGCCGCGATCGCCGAGTACGCGTCCCACCGTCAGGGGGACATGAAGGCGATGACCGACCGCGCCCAGGCCGCCATCCTGGGCGCCGCCAGAGCCACCGGTGAGTACGTCGAGGGCGACCTGGAGGCAGCCAGGAACGCCCAGAACGCCGCCCGCGCCGTGCGGCTGGACGCTCTCAAGGACTTCGGGGGGAAGCAGTGAACGACGCGCCGGTCGACCCGGCCGGAGTACCGGTCTACACCGGTGATCTCGGCCTGCTCCAGACCAAGGTGAAGGCGCTGGCCCAAGACGGCACCAAGATCAAGACAGCTGGCTCGGACGTCCACACGTCCTTCGGCGGCCTCTCCGCGTTCTACAAGGCGCCCGAGGCGGACCAACTGTTCGGCGTCACCGAACCGGTGGCGCGCACGGCACGCGACCTCGACCACGACGTACAGGTCATCTCCAAGGCTCTGAGCACCTACGCTCACGAGATCACCCCGCTGGTCGACCAGCTGGAGCAGCTCAAACGGGAAGCCGCCGACTTCCGGGCCGGCGACGCCGCCGACGAGGACTGGAACGAGGACGGCGACCTGGTCGAGGAGAACCTCGCCCGCCGCAACAAGATCGCCGAAGTCTGGGCGGCCTTCCAGAGGGCCGAAACCGACTGCCATGGGAAGATCGTCGCTCTGGTGGGCGGCACCGCCCTCAGGACGAACGACGGCACCAACCAGAAGGGCATGTACGGCTACGACGCCGAGGCCCTCAAGCAGTCCAAGAGCCTGCCCTGGGGCGACGCGGTCGAGGAGTCCGTCCCCGCCTGGCAGGTGTGGGAACACGTCTACGACTTCGGCAAGGGATTCGTCGTCGATGGCCTGTGGGGCACGGTCAAGGGTCTGGGCACCCTGGTCGGCGTCGACGGCTGGGACGCCGCCGGCGAGGCCTGGGTCAACGTGGCCAAGCTCTCCACCGCCATCACCATCGCCGCCATACCCGCCCTGGGCACCGCCTACCTGACCGTCCCCGGCAACATGCTCCCCTCCTGGCTGCGGAACTCACGGACGGCGCTGGTCGAGACCGGCAAGGCCATGCTGGCCTGGGACCAATGGGGCACAAACAACTCCCGCGCCGCGGGCGGAGCTGTCTTCAACATCCTCACCGCCATCGCCACCCGCGGCGGCGGCGCGGCCGTATCGGGCGCGGGCAAAGCAGGAACCGCCGCCAAGGCCCTCTCCTTCGGCGGCAGGGTGGGTCAGGCCGTCGACCCGATGACTTATGTCCTCAAGGGGGCTGGGGCGGGGGTGACCAGGGTCGGTGACGTCATGGCACGCCTCAGGGACGCCGGTCACATCGAGATGCCGACCATTTCCGAGGGCGCATACAGCCTGCCCGAGGGAGCCGTACAGAGGCCGGACGGAATGGTGCAGCTGCCCAAGGGCATTGCCGTCCCGAACGGAGCGACCAAGCTCCCCAACGGAAACATCAAGTTGCCCGACGGCACGGTCGTTCTTCCGCCGAACTCGGTGAAGAACCCCTTCGACGGCCCTGGAGCGTACCTGGCTGAAGACGGCTCCCTCTACAAAGAGGATGGCAGCCTCTTCCAAAAGGGCGACAAGGCCATGGCGGAGAACGCCCCGAATCCGAAGGCGGACGCGGATACGCCGGTGCCCGAGACCCCGGCCCGGAAAGGACAGCCGGCCCTTGTCGGCGTCGGTGGTCGCGGAGACGACGTGGTGCGCATCGGTTCGGACGCATCCGAACCGATGCGCGCGGGTGATGGCATTCCCAAGGGGTCGGCCGGTGACGCTCCTTCGGGGGGCCGCACCGACCACCTGCCCGGCGGCCGCGCCGACGACCACACCGTCCGCCCGTCGGCCAGCCATGGACCGCACGTCGGTCAAGGCGGCGGACATCGTGACAGTCCCAGCGCGCAGAGCCAACATGGTCACACCGACAGCCAGACGGGAAGCTCACCCAACGGTGGCCATACAGCGCCTCCGAGCAACTCGGAGAGCGGCTCCAGTTCCCTCGGGGCGAAGCCTGAAGGCGGAACGAGGGTGGGACCAGGCACCACCTTCGGAGACGGGCTCGGTGACACCGGAGGCTGGGAGAGGCCGCGTGACGGATCCGGCCCCCTGGAGCGCGGGGGCCGGCAGGAGGAGCTGATCCGGACGCAACTGCGTGGCACCAAGGTCAAAGCCGACGACCTTGAAAAGGTCTTGACCAATCTGGCCAGCATCCCAGCAGGACGCGAGATTGCTGACACCATTGCGTCGGGCAGGTTCAAGGGCACCGAACACTTTGATCAAGTAGTGTCGAGCCTCAGCCAAGCCGACAAGATGGCTGGCGGTATCGAACAAATTCGACTGGCCAACCGACTGCACGAAACAGGCTTGCGCGACATTGCCTTCGAGATCAAAGGCGGCATCGAGCTGAAGCCGGGAGTTCGGACAGGCGAGCACACCGACCTCGACGTGATGGCTCGCGACGCGGATGGCAATGTCCACGGTTACCAGTTCAAAGAGGTCAAGAATCCCAAAAGGCTCATCAAGAAGATATTTGACAATCTCAAGCAGCTGGATGAGTCGGGGGCCGATTTCAGGACTTTCGTCATCGACACCAAGGGCACGATCGCGGAACACGAGGCCATGCGGGCTCGACAGCGTCTCACCGATATTTACGGCAACACCAACATCCAGTTCATCATTCGGGTCGAGGACGGGATTATCATCGTCCCGCCCAATGGTACGTTCATGCCGGAAGGAACACTGTGATCGCGAGTACGCCTGTCGCTCGTTGGACTTGGGGGCGGGACGAGCACACTGAGGACAAGGTCGCCGCGTGCCTCCGTGAACTGCTGACCGCCTACGCTGTCCTGCGCAGGCATCGCCTCGTGATCGATCCTCCAAGAGTGTCCGTGTCCGTCCACGAAGCCGGGCAGTCGAACTCTTACCTGTTCCGGGGAAACCTTGAGCTCGACCCCACATGGCCCGACCCCGCCCAACAGCTGACCGACGCGGTCAAGGCGGGACTGCGCCCGGGGAAGATCGGGTCGGTCTACGCCGACACTGAAAGCACCGGGGTCATCGTTACCGATGACGGGGAATCCCGCGAGGAACGGCTTTTCCAGGTCGGGGCTTCACTGCTTCTCGACCATGTCGGTATTGCCCTGACTACCCCTTCCGACGCATGGATGCCACACGATCTGAGAGGTCGCGCTCAGCACGCCGTGTACACGGCTAACGCGCCACGACTGTCGGCCGCGCTCCGCGACCTGTCGGAAGCATTGAACTCGGAGACCGACCCGGACGATCCCACGCACTTCGGCAAGCCGACCGAAACAGGCGTCGAAAATTATTACGATGAAGACGGCACCGCATCTGATGTGTGGACGAGTTTCGAAATCCCCCGCCGGTACAGCGTCTTCAGGCACGCACCCGGGTTCGGCCACATCGGCTACAAACGCTCGGTGAAGGGGATCGTCCAGTACGCCCCCGTGCGCGCCGGACACGGCGTGCTCGGATACCTCTGGGCCTCGGATGCGGAGAACGGCGCGAGTTTCGAACCGCGAGACCTCGACGACGATGAAACTTACAGAGTTTCGCTCTCTTGGCTGGAGCGACTCGCTTCCGCGTACGACCGGGGCCTGTCTCCCTCACAGGCACTGGCGGAATTGGCCGGCCTCGACGCGGACCATAAACCCGACGTGATAGAGCTGGACAGGCTGCGAGAGCTCGCGGGTCAAGGCTGACCTGGCGCACAGCCAGGGCGGTGCGGACACCGAGAAAGCCGGTCGCCTCGGCTGCCGCGACAGCGACCCGGGAGAGTCAGGGTATTAGCGTACCTGGCCTCGTGAGCCGCGCGATGCGGGCATGCATGAACTCGCACTCAATGAGAACCGAGGCGGGCTCAACCACGTTCGCGCGATGCGTTTCGATACCCCGAAGGCCGAGCTGGCACCCAACCTCGCAAACATTGACGCGGTGTTGGCAGCCCTCTTCCAGGAGCTGCACTCGAAGGGGATTGACCTCAAGTGAACGACCGGACGTCATCCCTCACACTCAACCGTCTTCGAGCGGTGACCTGGATGGGAGACTGGGATCATGCGTTCGGGCACGTCATGTCTCGTCGCATTCTGCTGCGTGAGTACATGCGACGGGCGGCCCTGTGGGCTCAGGCGTACTCGGCCGACAGTGAGTGGCCTTTCTTCGATGTCACGCCATACGTAGACGCAGAATTTCATCTGCCTACGGGCCTCGCCGCACATCTTGAAGAATACCTGAGCGGCGTACCCACCGGGGCCGTCAGGCGCACCTGCTCGGGTGCAGTGCGCCTGAATGAACTGCGCAGACGGAGCCCGTCGGCGACTCCTGACCTCCCCGATCTCTATGAACCGCTGATTCTCTTCTATGAGCGTGGGGGAGAGTTCGTTCGTGACAACGCCGGTTTCCTCGACCTGACAGGAGTACTTTTCAAGCCGGGGCCCTTGCAAGGCCATCTCCGTAGCCCCGCCCTCTCCACGCTCGACGACACCGTCCTTGATGCCGTCGACGCCAATGGGCGCATCACGTACTACGCGGCCGTCGGCGATGGTGCTCCACTCCTACGGCGCCGCAAGCTTCGAAACGCGCAGCGCGACGAATCGTTCGGGAAGAACCTGCGCTGGGAACCCACAGATCGGATTACGGCTGCTGAAGAGAAGGGGTCGGATGCTTCTCTGGTCGAAATCGACGAGATCGAGGCAGCCAACCTCCTGGGAACGTTCACGGCCGGTGCGACTCGCTAGCCGAGCGAAGATGCGACTTAGTTGGGCCAAGGAACCGACACAACGCCCGCCTGGTGGCGCATCACATGCGTTCGCTTGACCAAGCGAACGCAGGATGGGATGTATTGCGTGACCATTCCACGCAACGGTACGTCCATGCCAGATGAACCACCGTGAAGGCGAGTAAAGGCCGGGAGCGTCAACAGCTCCCTGTGGGAAGCGGCTAGGTCGCCGCCGCGCTCGGCGACGTGCACCTGCGCGTCGCCTGGGAAGCTTCACTCGCCACCCGGCCGCTGCTGATCGTTGTACGTGACCTCGCCGCGCGTCCGACTTCCGGGGGGCAGTTGACCGGCATCCACCGCGGCTCGCCGTTCGGCCCGCTCGGGCTACGGCGTGCCACCGTACGCCTGCCGCTGGTCCCCTACTGAAGGCAACCCCAGTCGTTACGCGTTCAGTTGGAACCCGGCTCTCGGTACGCCTCGTCCGACTCCTTACGCAGGGCGGCTTGCCTCTCAGGAGGGGTCGGCAGCGTGTACTCATCTTTTGAAGGCCCGGACTGTCGTGCGTGCGGATCGGTGGATGCCTCGAACGAGGACTCTGTCGCATACCGTTTGTGCACGTCGGCCGTCGTTTCTCCGCACGTGTCGTACGTGGAAGGCAGGTCTGTTCCGCGTGGGCTGTGCTGGCCCGCAATTACGCCTTGCAGCAAAAAGTAAATCTGTAGGAAGCCGTGGGCGTCCGCGCCGCGCCCCTCCGCCGCTGCGCTCACAGCATGCCCGAGGGCTGTCCTGTGGAGTTCTTGAACCGCGCGTATGTCGTCGCCATCCATGTCTCGACGGTACGCCCGTGACTGCCGTGTAGAGCCCGCCAGGAGCGCGCTCTCATCCCGCACTCACACGCCTCGGAGGCGGATCCTCCGTGTCCGCTGCCACACCCACCGCCCCGGCAGGCGAACTCCCCCCAGGCCCAAAGCCGAGACCGTCCCTCTCGCCACCACCACACCGCCCCGGGGCTTCCAGTCCCCCGCCAAGTCAGAGTCGATCCCCGAATCGAGCAGGCCGCGCGGGGGGCTCTCGTCCGCCTTGCCGAGCAGACCGTCGAGACGACCGCCGAACCGGATGGGCAGGCGACGGACGTGATGAGGGGCAACGATCATTGAGTTCCGGCCTCGAAGGGGCTCGACATAAGAAAAAGCCCAGGTCACAGATTAGGTGACCTGGGCTCTCTTTGAGCCGCCTAAGGGAATCGAACCCTTGACCTACGCATTACGAGTTGTCCGATCTTGGTCCGTGGTAGTCCACCGCCGTCTCTCAACGCTGGTCAGGCGGGTTATCGGACGACGGCGGACGCTCACGCACCGTCTCGGATCGAGTCGGCAACGAGACCAGAACTGAGACCGGTCGAACCCGGTACCTCGCTGGTCGCGCGAGGCGGAGTCCGGACCGCCTCCGATGGCTCTTACCTGGGCTCCCCGCGATGACGGCGCCCCTGCCGCTTGGTCGCTCGGAGGGGCGCTACCAGGGGCTCGATGCGAGAGCGCCGGCCACGTCGGCCATGTCGGTGATCACCACGTCAGCCCTGGCTTCGGTCAGGGCGAGGTCCTTGTGAGGCTTGTTGGCGAAGCCGATCGACATCGCTCCGGCAGTACGGGCAGCTTCGATGTCTGTCACCGAGTCACCAATGAGCGTGCAGCGTTTCGGGGGAACGCCAAGTCGTTCGGCGGCGATCAATAGCGAGTGAGGGTCGGGCTTCATCAGGTCCGGTCGATAGGCGGTGCGTCCGATCACCTCGTGCACTAGGTGATGAAGGTTGTGTTGAGTCAGAAATGCCCGTACACAGGCTGTGGAATTGTTGCTGACCACGGCAGTCTTTCGCCCGGATGAGTGCGCCGCTTCGAGGGCAGCGACCGCGCCGGGAATCGGTGGGCCCGCTACCTTCACGGCCGACACTTCGGCTTTAGTCAGTGTTTCCTCGACTACTCGGATGACTGGTTCGCCGCCTTGCACTGCGAGGCGCAGAATCTCCATCGGGTCTTCAAGGCCGCGTGCCTTGCCGCCAAGGGGCACGTCGTGTCCAGCCACGACTTCCGTGAGGTCCTGGGCGACGCCGGGGGCGGGCAGACCTGCGAACACGTCGCAGATCGGCCCGTCGAAGTCGAAGAGAATCCCGCTGGACTCCCCGATGACCGTGGTGAGCTTGTCACTTTCCATCAGGGCCGAGGTCCCTTCCGATGGTGTCCCAAACGCTGTCGAACCACATGCGCGCCTGCTCGACCTGCTGCGCTCCACTCGACGACTCGCCTTCGTTCACCGAGTAGTGGAAAAGCGTGGCATCGGCCCCTACGAGGTCGTAGATCTCAATGGCCTCGCCCTCCGCGACCACCTTGTTGGGGCGGATGGGGTAGTACCCGAAAAACGCGTCTTCCTTGTTGATCACGTACAGCTTGAAGAACTGCGTCCCTGTGTGGACACGCACGCTCACCTTGGTTTCCGGTACCAGACCGAGAACGCTCAACTCATGGATCGAGTTGGTGATGCTGCGCGTGAAGCCGACCATCATGTCGTGCATCCGGCGGCGTAGGCGTGGGTCGTCCGTCCCGTCTTCGCGTCGCACAGGCGCGGCGTGTGGCACCGACATGTCCGGCACCAGGATTCGGATGGCGATGCTCGAAGGGGTCAGGCGGCCAACGCGAATCTTGTCGATGGGCTCTTGAAGGGCGCTGTGCAGGGTCTCGCTTGAAAAGCCGGCGAAGTCGATCGAGACGTTGGTACTGGCAAACGCCTGCTCGACATACGGGCGGAGACCGGCCGGCCGTTCAGTGCGGTTGCGGACGTACACGCCGCTGCCCTTACGGGACACAACGAGACCTTCGTCCTCCAGGTCGCGGAGGGCCCGCTGGATCGTGGCGCGAGCGAATCCGTACAGCTCGGTCAGTGTCTTGTGCGAGGGGAGCTTGTCGCCGGGGCCTAGCTTCTTCGTCCGAATGGCGGCGCCAAGGCTGCTCGCCACCTGCTCAAACGGCGGCCGGTCGTCGTCCGGGTCCAAGGGTTCGGGTGTGAAGGTCATGCCTCGATGCTACGTCCTTTCACCGCGATCAGAGCAGCCAGGCTAGCCAGGTGTTGACATGACTAGCCAGACTGGCTACGTTGTTCTCGTGCCTACCGGGCTAGCCAAGTTGGTCAGGCCGGGATGGGTTCACCTGCACAACCGCACGACCAGGAGCCCCGCGGTGGACGGGGGGAGGCGCCCGGGGCCTTGTCATCCGGAGGGCTTAGACCGAAAGGTCACGTCTCCATACGCCTGAAACGGGAGCTCGTGTTCCCGAAGGAGACACCCCGTAACTGCCCCTCCTACCTGGGAGGTTCCGATGCGACGAACGCTTGGGGCGCCGCCCGTGCTGGACCGGCACGGCGCTGGCTACGCCCACCGCGTCACCACCGCGCACCCCAACTTTCCGCGCGGTTGAGCACCAGTGCTCACGGTTCCCGCCGTCCAGCCCGCCATCAGGCGACGCCGGGCGGCGGGGCGCCGTGATCGCTCGTACTCCGCTGACCTCGACTTCGAGAGGCACCTGATGGAAACCACGATCACCAGCATCATCGCCGTACTCGGCACCCTCGGCGGTGCCCTGGTCGCCGGCGTCTTACAGAGCCACAGCACCGCCCGCAGCGAGCAGGCCGCGCTGCGCGAGCGACTGCGGCGTGAACAGCAGGACGCCGCACTGGCGCTGATCCGGGCGCTGAAGGCGCACCGCCGCACCCTCTACACCCGCTGGAAGCTGCGGACCCTGGACGCTTCGACGGAGCAGCAGGAAGCGGCCCGCTTCGAGAGCTGGAACACCCGCTCCGAGGTGACCGACGCACAGGATGCCCTGCGCCTGGTCACCGACGACACCGGCCTCCTGCACCGCGCCGACGCCGCTGTCGGCACGTCGTTCGCACTGAGCGAGGTGGACGACACCACCACACAGGCCGACATGGACACCCGCGGGGACGACGCCCGCGCCGCCCACGCGGCGTTCGTGGCCGCTGCGGCGCGGTGCATCAACGGCATCTGATCGGCCCGCCCGCCGTGCTCCGCACCCTTCGCCCGGTGTGGGGTGCGGCGGCCGGACCGTCCGGTCGGCATCACGAAGGAGCCTTCATGGCGAAGAACCGCGGCAACGACGGCATCGACATCGCGGCCCTTGCGCAGACGCGGATCGAGTCCATCGACGCCCCGACCCACCTGGGCACCGGTGAGCAGATCAACGGCGCCCAGAGCAACGGCGACACCACGGTCATCAACGGTGACCACGCCGACATTCACATCAGCCACACCTTCGACCGCTAGTCCACCGGCTGCGGCATCTGCGAACAGGGCACGGCCCCGACGGAATACCGCCGGGGCCGTCTCGGGCCGCATCACCGGCCTGACCTTTGCTTCCCGACTCAACAGGGGATTCCGTCATGTCGAAGTGCTCCACGAACTGTGTGTTCTGCCGCATCGTCGCCGGTGAGGCGCCGGCCACGGTGGTGGCCCGCTGGGACGACGCGATCGCGATCGTGCCGCTCGGCCCGGTCACCGACGGCCACGTGCTGGTCATCCCGGCCGTGCACGTCGCCGACGCCACCGAGAACCCCGCGGTGACCGGCGCGACCATGGCCCGCGCCGCCGAGTACGCCGCCGGCATCGGCGGTTCGCTGAACCTCATCACCAGCAAGGGCAAGGCCGCGACGCAGACGGTGTTCCACCTGCACATTCACGTGGTGCCGCGCGTCGCCGATGACGCGCTGCCGCTGCCCTGGACGCCTCAGCAGTCCGCCGCCTGACCCTCCGGCCGCCGTGCTCGGCACGCTGTGTGCGTGCGGGGGGCGGTGGCCGGACGGTCCGGTCCGGCCGGGACAACAACAGGAGCTGTCATGGGCAAGCGCAACGAGGACAACAACACCGTCGTCAACGCCGGCACCGGCGCCGTGCACACCGGCGACGGTGACACCTACGAGAACACCAGCACTGGCACAAAGTACGACAGCACCAACGTCCGTGAGGACGGCGTGGACGGCGTGCACATCACCGGCGGCAGCCACGGCATCACCTTCAACGCCTGACCTGCCGCTGCCCGCGTGGCCGGCTGCCCGGCTATCCGGCCGGGACCGGCCGTCGGCTGCCCGATCCGCCGGTCTCGTACCGGCGGTGAGGGGAGCCGGGACAGACCCGGCTCCGGAAGGAGCCGACGTGATCGACCATCTGCTACACCGCTGACGTGGTGGCCGTGACGCCGGACGGTCAGGTGCTGCTGATCGAGCGTGACTGGCCGCCGTACGAGGGCCAGTGGGCCTTGCCCGGCGGCCACGTCGATGCGGGAGAGCACAGCCGCCAGGCCGCTGCCCGTGAGCTGGCCGAGGAGACCGGCCTGCACGTGGACGCCCGGGACCTGCGCCCGGTCGGCACGTGGGCGGAGCCCGGCCGCGACCCGCGCGGCCGCTACGCCACGGACGCCTACCTCGCCCTGGTGCCCGCCGGAACCCCCGTCACCGCGGGGGACGACGCCCGCGCCGCCCGCTGGTTCCCGCTCGACGGCCTGCCGCCGCTGGCGTTCGACCACGCCGACATCATCGCGGCCGTCCGCCCGGCCTGCTGAGGGCACAGCCACATCCCTTTCGGCGCCGGCCGTCCGGCCGCGCCCTGCTTGAACGGCCGCGGCCCCGGGGGTGCCTCCCCGGGGCCGCTTCGGGCCGTCCCGCCTGAGAGGACACACGACCCATGACCACTGTACGAATGCTGACGGCCGTCGGGGCCCCGGAGCGGGAGCCGACGGCGGCGGAACTGGACGCCATCGAGCAGGAAATGCCCGTCATCACGGCGGCGCTCGACGTGCTGGACGCGGAAATCTCGGTCCTGGACCGCACGCCGAGCGAGCTGGACGAGCAGCGCATCCGCCGCGCCCGCCGCCGTCTGCTGGCCGCCCGCCGCGACCTGGCCAACCGCACCACCACGGAGCGCCCGGAGGTGGGGGCATGAGCACCCTGCACGAGGCGTTGGCCGCCGCGCACGCCGAGGTGAAGGAGGAGATCGCCCGCACCGACACCAAGGTCGCCCTCCTGATCGCCTTCGAGGGGGCGGTGCTGGCCGGTGTGGCCACGGCCGCGACGGCCCTGCGGGTGCCGTCGGCGGCCCGTCTGGTCGGCGCGCTGGGCATCGCGGCCCTGCTGGCCGCCGTCGGGCTGCTGCTGGCCACGGTCCGGCCCAGCCTGACCGGAAGGTCGGCGGGCTTCCCGCGGTGGGCGACGCTGACCGGCGAGGAGGTCCGCGACGATCTGCGCATCGACCGCCGGGCCGACCACATCCGGGTGTTGTCGCGTATCGCGCTGGGCAAGTACGGCCGGCTGCGCCGCGCTATCGACCTGACGTTTGTCGGGGGCGCCCTGCTGGTCATGGCCGCCGCCCTGACGGCGGGAGGTGCCCTGTGAAGCGTCGGCCCCGCCCCACGCTGCGCCACCGCCTCTATCGCCGCCTGCACCCACGCGCCTACCGCGCCGGGCAGCTCGCCGAACAGCGCCACCTCCTTGACGCCGCTCTCGACTACACCCGCACCGGCCCGCTCGGGGGCCCGGCATGAGCGACGTGGCCACCTGGCGCGAACAACGCCGTCTGGACGCCGCGGCGGCCGAGGAACGGCGGGCCGCGCGGCAGCGGGCCGAAGATGAGCGGGCCGCGCGCCTGCGGGACCAGGCCCGCACCGACCGGGACGCCGACCGGGCCGCCCGGTTGCGGCGCCGTGCGGAGCGGGCCGGGCGGCGGGCGGCGGCGCTGACGCCGGAGCATGTCTACCGGCGCGGCACCCTCGCCCTGGTCGTCGCCTCCGGGCTGGCGTCCCTGCCTGCGCAGGTCCTGCACTTCGTCGGCGTCTCGCCGCTGCTGCTGCCCCTGCCGCTGGCGCTGGAGGGGGCGGCGTGGGTGATGGCGGCCGGTGTCGCCTACGCCGACCAGCGCGAGTTGGCTGGCTGGGTGCGCTGGCTGCTGCGCGGCTTGGTGGTGGCCTGCGCCGGGTTCGCGGCGTGGGTCAACTACGGCTATGGCACGGGCCTGGCAGGCCACGGCCTGAGCGCGGCCGACGCCGCGACGGTGGGGGCCGGGCTGGCCGCCGTCACTCTGCTGGGTCCTGCCGTCTTCGAGATCCGCCAGTGGGTGTCGACCCTGTCGGTGGCGGCCGGTGACCAGGAGGCCCGGCGCGAGCGGTGGCACGCCCGGCGGCGGCGGTGGCACCACCGCGAGGTGTGCAAGGTCGCCGATCGGCTGCTGTCCGCTGCCCCGATCGATCACCTGACGCCGGACGACGCGTGGGATAGGGCATGGTCGATCGTGCACGGCGCCGACGCGCCGGGCATGACGCCCGATCTGCACCGCCAGGCCGTGCAATCGGCCGATCGGATGCGCCAGGCCCAGACCCCCGCCCCCACGGCTGAGGTCCCCGACCCGGGCCCGGCACCGGCCCTGGAAGCAAAACCGCAAAAAACGACCTCTAGTACCGTAAAACGGTCTACGGGTGAGCTGGAACAATCGACCGGCCCGGCCCCGGTGTCGGTCGACGTGGGATCGACGGCCCCGGCCCCCGATCCGACGCCGGTGGTGGTGCGGCCGGTCGCGGTGGTGGCCGCCGCATCGGCCCGGCCGCGCCGGGCGACCGGGCGGGTGCCGCAGTCGGCCCGATCGGCTCCGCCGAAGCGCACCGCCGAACAGTTGCTCATCGAGGCCCGGGCGGCGACCGAGGGCTGGCCAATCGAAGAGCTGACAGCCGAGGCGATCCGCCGGGCGGTCCACTGCGCCCCGGCCAAGGCCCGTGTCCTGCGCGAGACGCTGCAAGCCGAACGGGCCGCGTCCGAACGTGCGGTGTCGTGATGGGGGCGCTGCCGGTGTTCCGGTGGCGCCTGGCCCCGGACGGCTATGCCACCCGCCGCCAACTGCGCGCCCGGGGCTTGCGGCCCGGTGCGCAGCCGGTGGCCGCGCAGCTCAAACGGCCGCGGCGGCGCCGCGGTCCGCTGGTCGCCTACCTCTACCGCATCGACCTGGCCCGGCCGGTCCGGCCGATGACGCCAGGCCGCTGGCGTGCGCACGCCGCGATGATGCGCGCCCGCCGCCTTTGCCCGCAGTGCCGCACGGATGCCGGCTACTGCATCCCCCGCTCCCTCGGCATGTGCGTGCCCTGCGCCGAATCCGGCCCACAGCGCGCCGCCTACCCCCTCCGTCTTTCTTCGTGTGAGGAGTCGTGATGCCCCGGCGTCGCTATCAGTTCGACAACCAGCTTCCCGTTCCCCGCGCGCAGCAGAGCGCGGGCGATGTCGTCTACCGGCCCGAACCCCTGCCGCACGCCGACGAGGGCGGGCACCGCGTCATCGTCCAGCACATTCACCAGGCGCCGCCGGACCGCACGGTGCAGCGCGTCGCCCTCGGCGCCGGCGCGGGCGCCGGGGCGGTGGCCGCGGGCGTGTACTTCGGGCCACTGCTGGCCGCCGCCACCGTCTCCGTCGCCACGATCCTCGTCATCGGCGGCCTGATCGTCGCAGTCGGGGTGTGGGGCGTGGTCAGCGTGGTGCGCGCCGTCTCCCCGCCCGCCCCGGGCGGCAAGCCCGCGGCCCGCCGCTGAAGGCGGACGGCTGCCCGCGTCGCCCCGGCACCACCGGGGCGGCAAGGGGAGCCGGGACAACCCCGGTCCACCCGTCGAAAGGACCGATCTCCATGCGCAAGTACATTCGGGACGCGTCGCAGGAGCCCGACTACTCCCGCTACACCGACCGCGAGTTGCACGACTCGTACGCCCTGCTGGGGGAGCAGAAGCAGCTGAACTGCGCCGCCTCCGGCAATGACCTGCTGGCCGCCGATCACGTCATCGATCAGGACGAGATCGCCCGGGAACTCCAGCGCCGTGGCGCCCTGTAGGCGCACCGTGAGCTTCCACGCAGGTCAGAAGGTTCTGATCACCTCGTGCGAGGACGACCCCCGCGCGGCCGGCCGTACGGGGCGGATTGTGGACGAAGCACCGCCGACCCACCGCACAGACGGCCGCTGGACCGTCCACGGCGCCGGCCTGCTCATCGGCCCCGTGCCGTGCCGCCCCTCCGAGCTGCGCCCGGTCGGCTGACCGGCCGCCCCCGATCCGCCCGGAGGTGTTCCGGGCGGTGAGGGGGACGCCGGGCAGTCCGCCCGGCGCCGACCCGAAGGAGATCGGCACATGGAGTTTTCGCAGAGCACGACCGGTGCGCGCCGCACCGCGGGCATTCCGATGCCGCCCGGCTGGCACATGCGCTCGCTCAACCCCGACACCGACGTGGCCGTTGACGTGGCCGTGCAGGCCGTGGCCCGCTGCCACGCCTGCGGCACGGTCGTGCCGTTCGGCATCGGCGAGGTCCGCGGCGACGCCCGCGCGTACGTCGACGGCCCCTACCGGGACGGTCTGCGGGCCGCCTGGGAGTGGACCGATGCGCACCTGACGGCCTGCCCCATGGCCCGCCCGGCCGCCATCCCGTCCAGCACCCACCCCCTGACCGGCACCGCCTGACCGAACGGAGCGCGTATGGCGCAGGACCCGCCCCTGACCGCCGCCGAGAAGGCCCAACTGGTCTGGCTCGGTGCGCGGATGTGTAAGCGCGAGCTGGCCGGGCCCGAGGTGGACCAAGCCGACTTGCAAGCGAAGTTCGACCGCATTCTGGACGGCGCCCGCAAGCGCGCCGCACAGAACGCCCGATCCCAGTAGCTGCGCCCCGGGACGGCCGCCTGGCCGGCAAGCACACCGGCCGTCCCGGGCCCAACCCGCCCGCACTGCGCGGGCCGGAGGAGACCATCATGACTGATCTGGCGCCGGAAGCCCCGGCCCCGGCCATGGGCACGGTGCACGACCTCGAAGAACACCGCGCCCGCACCGGCCACCCGCCCGTCGACCTCACCAAGCCCGCACCCGCGCCACCGCCCGCGGACGCCGACACCGAGCCGGTACCGGCTCCGCAGGACGATGGCGCACCGCCCGACGGTGCGGGGGCATCGTCCGTCTCGGCGTGGAAGCGCACCGCCCGTCTGCCGCGCACCGTGGTCATGCACGAGCGCACCCGCAAGGGGGCGCGTCTGATGGCCCGCAACGGCGCCTATGTCCTCGGCGGTGCCGGGGTCGTCGCCAAGCGGGCCTGGCACGGCCGCACGGTAACCGTGCACCACCAGATGCGCGCCGCCGCGGTCGCGGCCGGGAACCACGAACTGGCCAGTGAATGGCAGGAGAAGGCCGACAAGTTCCGCGCCGACCGGCACCGCCGGCGCATGGAGCTGATCACGGGCGTGCCGCACATGGCCAAGTCGGCCGCCATCGCCACCGCCGGGGCAGAGGGCGGCCTACTGCTGCTCGGTGCCTGCATGGCCGTGCACAGCCACCAGCTGCACGACGTCATCGCCCCGACGCTGGCCGCGATCGACGCGATCCAGGCCGTGTGCTGGTTCGTGTCCGTGGCCTGGGGCCCCGCGCTGGCTCTGATGCTCTTCGGGGCGCTTGCACACCTGTGGAAGGCGGGACAGGCCCAGGGCACGGCGCCCGCCTGGGCACGGCCCGCCTCCGCGACCGTGGACGATGTACCGATCACCCCGTCCATCGTGGTCAAGGCCCTGTCCGACCTGGGCAACACCGCCTTGAAGAAGGCCATCAAGGACGCGGCCGACGGGGCCGCGGGCATGCTCGGGCCGATCACCCTCGCCGGGCGCGGCGTGGAGGTCGATGTCACCTTGCCGTCCGGCGTCTCAACGGAAGAGATCCTGGGCAAGCGCCGCAAGCTGGCGGAGAACATGAGCCGCCACGAACACGAACTGCACATGAGCATTCCGCCGGCGCCCCGCACCGTGCGCATGTGGATCGCCGACTCCGGCGCCCTCGATGAGCCGATCGGCCCGTCCCCGCTGGTCACAGACCCAGAGGTGAGCGCCGACTACAAGTCGGGCCGCGCACCGTGGGGCCAGGACCTGCGCGGCGACACGGCGCTGATTTCGCTCTTCCAGCGGCACCTGCTCATCACGGGCCTGTCCAACCAGGGCAAAACCGCCTCTCTGCGGGCCCTGGCCCTGTGGCTCGCCTTTGATCCCCGGGTCAAGTTCCGCCTCGCGGACCTCAAGGGCGTCGGTGACTGGTCGATGCTCCGGGGACTGGCCGAAGTGCTCATCGAGGGACCGACCGATGAGCACGTCATCGCGGCCACGGAGATGGCCGAGGAGGCCGTAGAGGAGATGGGGCGCCGGATCGCGCTCATGAACGAGCTGACCCAAAAGGGCTGGTCACAGGACAAGATCCTGGCTGACCCGCGGTTCGATCCCCTGGTGGTCATCATCGATGAGGCCCAGGTCGCCTACGGCTCCGGCGCCCGAGAAACGCATGTCACGGACAACGGGACGGTCAAGTACGGCGCGCCCTACGGGGGATCGAAAGCCGACAGCCGCTACTTCCAGGCCATCAAAAAGATCCACGACCAGGGACGCGCGGTGAGCGTCACGACCTGGGAGGGCACGCAGGACCCGACCAACGAGAACCTGCCCAAACGGTCCCGCGAGGGCAACCACATCCGGGCCTCGCTCGTGGTCGGCACCGAGTCGCAGGCGGAGATGGCCGTCGGGGCCCAGGCCCTGGCGGGCGGCGCCGCCCCGCACAAGCTGCGCCAGGGACTCGACAAGGGCACGCTCGTGGTCGCCGGCGACGGAATCAAGCTCGCCCCCGGCCAGTCGTCGGTGACCGTGCGCACGCACTACATCGACATCGACGCGGCCAAGGAAATCGCCGAACGGGCCAAGGCCCTCCGGGCCGGCGTCCAGACGCAGACCCGCGCGGACCCCGCGGAGGAAGCCGACCACCTGACCAACGTGCTCGAAGCACTGGGGGACGGCAAGCGCGTCCAGACCCAGGAAGTCCTGCGGCGGCTCATCAGCAAGCACCCGCACATCTACGCAAGCTGGGAACTGCACGACCTCACGCGGGTACTGCGCGAGGCGGGCGCCGAACCGAAGGCGACACGGGCCGACAACGGCAAAGCCGGCGTGGTGTGCGTCTCCCGCGCCCGGGTCCAGGCCGCCATCGAGGCACGCGAAGACGCCACCGAGAGCTACGCAGAGTAGCCGAAAGCTGATGGAGGCAGGTGATAGAGGCGCCGGAATCTGATGGAGAACTCCATCAGAGGGTCCATCACCCGCCTCCATCAGCCCTCACCTGCCGAAACGCCGCCCTGATGGACCTGATGGACCTGATGGAGGCACCCCGCCGGCAGACCCCGGACACCCCCGTTTCCAGGCTCCGCCACCCCCTCCACCCCTGCCCCTCAACAGGCACGCACAGTGGCCAAGGGAAAGGAACCCCCCGTGACCGAAACTCAGTACGGTCTGCCCTGGCAGGACGGCCGGATGCTGGCCCTGGATGTCGAGACCACCGGCACCGACCCGGAGACTGCCCGTATCGTCGCCGCGGCCGTCGTCGCCGTCGGCGGCGGCGCTCCCGCCGAGACCACCACCTGGCTGCTGGACCCCGGCATCGAAATCCCCGTCGAAGCCACCGCCGTCCACCACATCACCACGGAGCAAGCCCAGGCCGACGGCAGGCCGGTGGTCGACGCCCTGCCCGAAATCGCCGCAGCCGTGACCGGGCCCCGTGGGCAGTGGCGCGTACCGCTGGTGGTCTTCCGCGCCCCCTACGCCCTCACGGTCCTGGCTCGCGAATGCGCCCGCCACGACATCGACTTCCCCGCCGACCAGGCGGCGCCGGTCATCGACCCGTACGTCATCGACAAGCACCTGGACCGCTACCGGCGCGGCCGGCGCACCCTGCCGGAGCTGTGCCGCCACTACCAGGTGCGCCACGACGGGCCCAACGACGCCGCACACGACGCAATGGCCGCCGCCCGCCTGGCCTGGCGCCTTCCCCGCGCCTTCCCCGACCTGGCCGCAACGGCCCTGCCCGACCTGCACCAGCGGCAGATCGCTTGGGCCGCCGAACAGGCCGCCGGACTGCAAGAACACAAGCGGCGCACCGACCCGTCCGCCCACGTCAACGGCGAATGGCCGATGGTCCCTGGCCGACCCGCACACGAGGCACCGTGAACCGGCTCCTTCGCGGCCCGGACGGCCGCCACTGGGACGAAGAGGAATTCGACCACTTCGACCAAGAGGCCAAGCAGTGGGTGGCCGAGCTGACGGCGGCGGTGCAGGACCCGGACACCGGACGCTGGACGGCCGACCCCCACGGTGAGCGCATCACGGTGACAGGGATTCCGGACCGGGCCGGGTACACCGAAGTCTCCGCCGACCCGCTCCACGAACCGTGCATCGCTCACCTGCACCGGCTCGTGACCGAGCTGGTGGGCGACTTCGAGCAGCAGACCGGCGCCCCGCATCCGCGCGCCACCGACCTGGCTTACGCCCTGGAAGACGTGGCCATGCGCACGGAGCAACTGCGGCGCCGCCCCCGGCACCCGCCCCCGCGCCGCGGTCGCTGACGAAAGCCCCGCGCGAATCTCAGACCCCTCGCACACACGAGGGCGACCCCGCATCTCTCCAAAGAACCGGGGCCGCCCTCTCCTCCCAGCACAACTCAACAGAGCAGCACTGGAGGTCTCCAACATGACCCAACCCCCCGCCGCGCCACAGGAAGGCGGCAACATCAGTCTGTGCACCGGCTCCGGCGCGCTTGACCTGGCCGTGGAAGCTGTCACCGGCCTGCCCACTCTCCTGGCCGGCGAGAAGGACCCGGCCGCCTCCCGCCTGCTGGCCGCCCGCATGCCCCACGCCCGCAACCTCGGCGACATCACAGCCGTCGACTGGGCCGCCCTAGCCGCCGACCTGCCACGCCCGGCGGCGCTCACCGCCGGCTTTCCCTGCCAGGACATCTCCAACGCCGGACCTCGGGGAGGAATCGCCGGTGACCGCTCCGGACTGTGGAAAACCATCGCCCAAGCCATTCGCCACCTTCGACCCCGCCTCGTCTTCCTGGAAAACGTCGCCGCCCTCCGAAGCCGGGGACTCGACGTCGTCGCCGCCGACCTGGCCGCGATCAGGTACGACGCGCGGTGGATGTGCCTACGCGCTGGAGATCCCGAAGTCGGCGCCTGCCACCGCCGCGACCGCTGGTTCGCCGTCGCCTATCCCGCTGCTGAAAACCCCCACCTCCCAGCTCGGACGCAACGGCGGACCCCAGCACCCGGACAAACGCAAAGCCGGGGGACACGGGCCGACGCTGGAGGACGAAGTGGTCTTCTTGCTACCCCCGGCGGACGGCTGAGGCTGCTGCCCACCCCGGCCGCCGCCGACGGCACCGGCGGCCCCGGTCTCTCGCCCAAGCGCAAGGGCGGCATGAACCTGCGCACCGCCGTGACCCTGCTACCCACCCCGCTCGCCCGCGACTGGAAGTGCGGCGCCTCGAACCTGGCGGAGCGCAACGGCCGACCGCTGAACGAGGTCGTGGTCAACCTGCTGCCCACCCCGGCGGCAGCCGATTCGCGTGGGACGGCGAACTTCCGCGCGGACGGAACGCCGTACGGCAGCGGGTACGGCCCCACCTTGACGGACATCGTCCGTTTGCATCTGCTGCCCACCCCCAAAGCGTCCGACGGGCCGCACGGCGGGCCCAACCAGCGCGACAAGGCCGGGAACTACTACCTGCCCGGTCAGGCCGTCCGCCTGGACAGGCGCTGGGTGGCCACCAACGGCACCGACTACGGCCCCGCCATCCACCGCTGGGAAGCGGTCCTGGGACGGCCCGCGCCCGAGCCGACCGAACCGGGCACCAAGGGCAACCGCCGCCTGTCCCCGGCCTTCGTGGAATGGATGATGGGCGCCGAACCCGGCTGGGTCACCGGCACAGACCTGGCCCTGTCCCGCGCCGACCAGCTCAAAATCCTCGGCAACGGCGTCGTCATCCAACAGGCCACCACCGCCTACCGCGCGCTGCTCGCCGCCGACGTACTCGAAGCCACGGCCCCCGCTCCGGTCCAACTCACCCTGGACATCGCCTAGACGTGCCGAGGGCGACCCCGCATCTCTCCAAAGAACCGGGGCCGCCCTCTCCTCCCAGCACAACTCAACAGAGCACTGGAGGTCTCCAGCATGACCCAACATGCCCCCGCCCGGCCAGACGGCTCCAGGCCGTCCCGGCCGCGCGCCCGTCTGGAAGTGCGCTACTGGCCCGGCACCGGCCGCATCCGGCCCGTTCTGGCCCTGCACCGGCTGCCCGATCCTCACTGCCCGCAGTGCTTCGGCAGCGGCAGCATTCGGCCCGCCTTCGACGCCTGCCCGTGCGCCCCGGACTGGCCGCTGGCCGCAATCTGGCTGCCCCATTGGGGCGACATGGCCCGCCAGCGCCATCTGCGCCGCAGGCGCGGCCACCTCCCGCAAAGGAGGACCACCGGATGAGCGCGCCCCTGCCCATCGACCTTCCGCAGGTGCCGCTGCTGGCTGCGGCGCTGGCCGCCGCGGACCGTGGCTGGCACGTGCACCCGCTGCGGCCGGGGGACAAGCGCCCGGCGCTGCACGGCGAAGCCCAGTGCCCCCGCACCGGCGAGTGCGCCGGCGGGCACCGCAAGTGGGAGCAGCGCGCCACCACCGACCCCGAACGCATCGAGCGCGCGTGGGCCCACGCCCCGTACAACGTCGGCGTGGCCGCCGGCCCGTCCGGGCTGGTCGTCGTGGACCTCGACCTGCCCAAGAACAAGGGCATGAGGAACGCGCCGGACGGCGCGACGGTCTTCGAGGCGCTCTGCGAGCGCGCCGGGCAGGCTGTCCCCACTACCTACCGGGCGCGGACCGCGAGCGGCGGGACGCACCTGTATTTCGCCGCGCCGGACGGGGTGCGGCTGGGTAACAGCGCGGGCCGCCTCGCGCCGCTGGTCGACACCCGCGCGTGGGGTGGCTACGTCGTCGGCGCGGGCAGCGCCACGGCGGCGGGGGCGTACGAGGTGCTGGACGACGTTCCGGTGGCTCCGCTGCCCGGGTGGCTGCTGGACGCCCTCACGCCCGTCCAGCAGCCCGTACGGGCGCCCGTGCCGGTCCGGGTGCCGCGCGGCGGTACCCGCTGCGCTCAAGTCGCCCTGGAACGCGAGACCGCCGTGGTGGCGGCGGCACAGGAAGGCGGCCGGGAGGCGGCATTGTTCACCAGCGCCCGCAAGCTGGGGCGCTTCGTGGCATGGGGCGACATCCCCCGGCACGTGGTCGAAGAAGCATTTCAGTCGGCGGCGGAGTCCACCGGCCTGCCGCCGCACCAGTGCCGCTCGACGCTGCGCAGCGCCCTGAACTGGTCGATCCGCACCGCCCGGCCCAGGGAGACGGCATGACCCCCACCCCCTCCTCCCCCACTGAAATGCCTGCCTGCACCGCCACTGGCCCCAGCCCCGCCGAACCGGCCCGCACCCCCGCAGGCCGTGGGGCGCCGAAGGGCGCCGCCCGCCAGGGCGTCGATTCAGCTTGTCATCCTGACCCGCACCGGAGCGCCGGGCGGTACCCCGTGGCCTGGCTGCGCATCACGGTCCCGCGCGGCGCCGTGCCGACGGCCACCTCTACGTGCCGGTGCGGCCGTAACCGCAGCGCCGTCGGCCACCGCCAGGTGCGAGACCTGATCGAAGAACACGCCGCGCACCGCGAGACCTGCCCGCTCCGTAACCCCCAGGAAGGGAGGGCTGCCGCATGACCGACACGATCGACGGGGCCGCCGTGCTCAACGAGGTGGAGGCCTTCCATCGCCGCTTCAACGTCTTTCCCACCGAGGCCGGGTACGTGGCCGTCGCCCTGTGGGATGCGCACGCCCACCTGATCGACTGCTTTGAGACCACGCCGCGGATCGCGTTCCTGTCCCCGGAACCGGGATCGGGCAAGTCCCGCGCGCTGGAGATCGTGGAACTGCTCACCCCGCGGCCGGTGGCCACGGTCTCGGCATCCGCCAACGCCCTGTACCGGCTGGTCGATTCCGCCGCCGGGCTACCCACCGTCCTCTTCGATGAGGTGGACACCATCTTCGGACCTAAGGCCGGGGCCGATGAACAGTTGCGGGGGTTCCTGAACGCCGGGTACCGGCGCATCGGGGGCGCGCTGCGGTGCGTGGGGGAGGGCTCGAACCAAAACGCGCAGGTCTTCAACTCCTATTGCGCGGTCGCCATGGCGGGACTGGGCTCGCTGCCGGACACCGTGCTGACGCGTTCGGTCATCATCCGGATGCGCAAGCGCGCCCCGAACGAGAAGGTGGAGCCCTACCGCCAGCGCCTCCACGAAGGGCAAGGGCATGCCCTGCGCGAGCGGCTGGCCGAATGGGCCGATGCGGTGCGCGATCAGGTCGCCGGGGCGTGGCCGACGATGCCCGAGGGCGTCAGCGACCGGCCGGCCGATGTGTGGGAGCCGCTGCTGGCCGTGGCGGACGCGGCCGGCGGCCACTGGCCGAAGCGGGCCCGCGCCGCCTGCCTGGAACTGATCAGCGCCGGGCACGACAACGATGAGGCGTCGTTGGGGGTGCGGCTGCTGACCGACCTGCGGGACAAGGTGCTGTGCGGGGAGGAGCGGATGCCCACCGCCGCCATCCTCGAATGTCTGCTGGCCATGGATGACGCGCCGTGGGGTGATGTGGACGACAAGCCGCTGAACTCCCGCACGCTCGCGCGGCTGCTGGGACAGTACGTCACCCCGGCCAACAAGCCGATCAAGCCGCGCAGCATGCGGACTCCTATGGGCACCCCCAAGGGCTACTACGCGGAAGACCTCATGGACGCCTGGACGCGGTACTGTCCCCCACCCCCTGTGGAATCCGCAACGTCCGCCACGCCGCAACACCCGCAGGTCAGCGAGGGTGAATCCGTGGCGGATACCGCCACGGGCAGCCGCCACACGCCCGCGGAAACCGCCACACCGATCACCCTGACCGGCTGACGCCGACCGGTCCCCGGTGCCGCCACACCCGTCCCGGTGTGGCGGCACCGATCCGCCACAAATCCGCGATCCGCCACACGATCAAGGCTCTGACCTGCGATGTGGCGGCGTGGCGGACGTTGCGGATCCCCCGGAAGAAGGGCCCACGACACCAGCCGAGGAGCACCCCGGATGAGCACTGCGATTGCCGCTCCCGTCGACCGACTCCTGTACAAGCCCGAAGAGGCTGCCGAAGCGCTTGCCATCGGCCGTTCGACCGTCTACGAGCTGATGACCGAAGGCACCCTCAAGTACATCAAGTTGGGCCGCGCACGCCGCATTCGGCGGACCGACCTTGAGGCGTACGTGGCGAACCTCGCCCCACTGCCCAACTGACCCCAAGCACGTCATCGAGGCGCCCCGAGCATCCCGCGCGGGGCGCCTCCCGCATGGAGGAGCACATGAGCCCCCGCAAGGCCAACATGGATTCATCCATCTACTTCGGCGCCGACGGCTGGTGGCACGGCCGCGTGACGATGGGCGTGAAGAGCGACGGTGGTCCTGACCGCCGCCACCGCCGGGCCCGGACCGAGCCCGAGATCAAGCGCAAGGTGAAGGAACTGGAGCGCCAGCGGGACCAGGGACGCGCGCCCGCCGCCGGCCGGAAGCCGACCGTCGCGGCGTGGATGGAGACCTACCTGACCGATATCGCAAGCCTGAAGCTCAAACCGCGCTCGCTCGATGACTACTGGTCAAAGACTCGGAACGACATCGTGCCCGGCATCGGCAAGCACCGCATCGACAAGTTGCAACCCGAACACCTAGAGCGGATGTACCGGGCCATGCTCGACGCCGGACACGCCCCCTCGCATGTCGTGAAGGTCCACCGCATCCTGTCGCGCGCCCTGAAAATCGCTCACCGGCGCCGCATCGTCGGAGAGAACGTTGCCACACTCGTCGACCCGCCGAGCATCGACGAGACCGAGGCCAACCCCTTCACCAAGGAGGAGGCCAAAGCCTTCCTTGAAGCAGCGGCGAAGCGCCCCACCCTCATGCGGTGGATCGTCGGTGTCGGCATGGGATTCCGGCAGGGCGAGACGCTCGGACTGCGCTGGCCGTACGTCGACCTGGAAGCGGAGCTGTTCCACCCCGCGTGGCAGCTTCAGCGCCTCACATGGCGACACGGTTGCGACGACCCGCACGCCTGTGGAGCGCGCCTACACCGCTTCGAGCCGTGCCCGCCGGACTGCACCACGCACAAGAACTACAAGCGCGGCTGCCCGAAGCCGTGCACCAAGACGTGCACCAAGCACGCGAGCGCCTGCCCGGAACGCAAGGAAGGCGGGCTCACCTTCACCCGGCCCAAGACCAAGAAGAGCCGAAACGCCGTGCCGATCCCGCCCGTCTTCATTCCCTTCCTCTACGACCACAAGGCCCGACAGGATGCGGAACGGGATGCCGCCGGGGATCTGTGGCAAGAGCACGATGTGGTGTTTTCGCGGCCGGACGGCCGGCCACTGGACCCGCGCGCCGACTACGAGGAGTTCAAGGAACTGCTCCAGGAGGCCGGGATCGATGACCGCCGCCTGTACGACGGAAGCCGCCACACCGCCGGGACGATCCTGAATGAGCTGGGCGTCGACATGCCCACCATCATGGAGATTCTGCGGCACACACAGATCAGTCAGACCCGGCGATACGTCAAGGGCCGGTCCCACCTGTCGAAGGACGCCATGCGGCGCATGGGCGAGTTCTTCGTACCGCCGCCGTCGCCTCCGTCAGCCCCGCATCCGGGCCCCACTGAGACCAGAAGTGAGACCGTCGACACCCGTGCGGCCCGTTCACAACGCCGCCGCCGCATTCGATGAACGAAAACGCCCAGGTCACACATGGTGTGACCTGGGCTTCGCAAGAGCCGCCTAAGGGAATCGAACCCTTGACCTACGCATTACGAGTGCGTCGCTCTGGCCGACTGAGCTAAGGCGGCGTGGTGCGGAGCCCAGTCTACACATCGGATGGGGGTGGTCCGAACCGGGTTTGGGTGGGGTCAGGTGCAGTGCTTGTCGGGGGGTGGGGGTGTGCCTTCCAGGAGGTAGGTGTTGATGGCGGTGTCGGTGCAGTCGCTGCCGCGGCCGTAGGCGGTGTGGCCGTCGCCCTCGTAGGTGAGGAGGGTGGCGGAGGAGAGCTGGGAGGCGAGGGAGCGGGCCCAGGGGTAGGGGGTGGCCGGGTCGCGGGTGGTGCCGACGACCAGGATCGGGGCGGCGCCGTCGGCGGTGATGCGGTGGGGTTCGCCGGTGGGTTTGACCGGCCAGTACGCGCAGTTCAGGGCGGCCCAGGCGAAGCTTTCGCCGAAGACCGGGGAGGCCTTGCGGAAGGCGGGCAGGGCGGCGCGTACCTCGTCGGGGCCGGAGAAGGAGCCGGGGAGGTCGAGGCAGTTCACGGCGGGGTTGGCGAACATCTGGTTGGCGTACGTGCCGTCCGGGTCGCGCTCGTAGTAGGAGTCGGAGAGGGCGAGCAGGCCGCGGCCGTCGCCCTTCAGGGCTTGGGCGAGGTATTCGCGCAGGACCGGCCAGGCGCCCTCGTCGTACATGGCGGCCGTCACACCGCTGATGGCGAGGGATTCGGTGAGGGTGCGGGGGCTGCCGGTCGGCACGGGGTGCGCGTCGAGCTTCTTGAAGAGGGCGGTGAGGCGGCGGCCTGCTTCTTCGGGGCCGGAGGTGCCGAGGGGGCAGTCGCGGTGTTTGGCGCAGTCCTTGGCGAAGGCGGTGAAGGCGGTGTTGAAGCCGGCGGTCTGGTCACGGTTCATCGCGCGGGCGGGCAGGGCCGGGTCCATGGCGCCATCGAGGACGAGGCGGCCGACGCGGGAGGGGAAGAGGCCGGCGTACGTGGCGCCGAGGAGGGTGCCGTAGGAGGCGCCTACGTAGGTGAGCTTGTCGTCGCCGAGGACAGCCCGTAGGACGTCCATGTCGCGGGCGGACTCGACGGTCGATACGTGGCCGAGGCGGGCCCCGGAGCGGGTACGGCAGCCCTGGGCGAATGTCCGCATGGCGGTGGTGAGGCGGTCGACCTCGGCGTCGTCGTCGGGGGTCTGGTCGACGCGGGTGAAGTCGTCCATCTGGGCGTTGGACAGGCAGATGACCGGTTCGCTGCGGGCCACGCCGCGCGGGTCCATGGCGATCATGTCGTAGCGGGCCCGGACGGAGTCGGGCTCCGGCGCGTACTGCTGGAGGTAGTCGATCGCCGAACCCCCCGGACCACCCGGGTTGACCATGAGGGAGCCGAGGCGGCTGCCCGGTCCGGTGGCCTTCTTGCGCGAGACGGCCAGTTTCAGGTCGGTGGTGGCGCTCGGGTGCGCGTAATCGAGGGGGGCCTTCATCGTCGTGCACTCGAAGCCGACGATGCCGCACTCGCGCCAGGTGAGTTTCTGGTCGTAGTACGGGCGCAGGGCCGACGGGATGGCTGTGGGGAGGGGCTTGAGGGAGGCCGTCGCCGCGTCGGGGGCCGCGCCGGCGGAGCCCGTACGGCCGTCCGTCGGCTGCCCGGAGGCCGTGGCGCCGCGCGAAGGGTTGCCCGAGGAGCAGCCGGAGACGAAGAGTGCGGTGGCCGTCAGGACGGTACCGGCGGTGCGGAGCAGGCGGCTGGTGGCCATGGCGGTCCCTCGGTCCCTCGGTCCCTGAGTCGCAGCGGCAGGAGTGGGGGGGTGGATGGATGGATGGATGGGTGGGTGAATGGGGGGGGTGGATGGGGGGGGGTGGGTGGATGGGCGAAGGGAGGGGTGGGGAGAGGGATAGGCGGGGGTGGTCAGTGGTGGTGAGGGTGGTCGGTGGGAGTGGGTGCGGATGTGGGGGTGGGTTGGGGCGGGTGTCAGGGGGTGGTGGACGGAGCGTATCTGTGTCGGGACGGTCCGTGGGGGTGAGTGGGTGTGCTCGTATGGGTGAGGGAGGAGGGGTGGGGTTGAGGGATGGGGTGGGTTGAGGGGTGGTGGGGGCTGGAGGGCGGGGTGGGTCAGCCCTTGCGGAGGGCTGCTGTCATGGCTTCGACTGCGAGGAGGGGGGCCACGTTGCGGTCGAGGGCCTGGCGGCAGGCGATGACGGCTTCTATCCGGCGCAGCGTGCGTTCCGGGGTGGAGGAGGAGGCGATACGGCGGATGCTGTCGCGGGCCTCGTCGTTGGCGAGCGGGACCGTGGCGTTCAGCTGGACGGCGAGGACGTCGCGGTAGAAGCCGGTGAGGTCGGTCAGGGCGAGGTCGAGGCTGTCGCGCTGGGTGCGGGTGGAGCGGCGCTTCTGCTTGTCCTGGAGCTCCTTCATGGCGCCCGCCGTACCGCGCGGCAGGCGGCCGCCCGTACCGGCGGCGGCGCCGAGGGCGGCGCGCAGCTCTTCCGTCTCCTTGGCGTCGACGTCCTCGGCGACCTGCTTCGCGTCCTCCGTCGCGGCGTCGATCAGTTCCTGGGCGCCCTTGAGGCAGCCGCCGATGTCGTCGACGCGCAGGGGCAGTTTGAGGACGGCGTCGCGGCGGGCGCGGGCCCGTTCGTCGGTGGCCAGGCGGCGGGCCCGCCCGATGTGCCCCTGGGTGGCGCGGGCGGCGGCCGCGGCGGCGTCGGGGTCGATGCCGTCCCGGCGTACGAGGGCGTCGGCGACGGCGGCGACCGGCGGCGTACGCAGGGTCACGTGCCGGCAGCGGGAGCGGATCGTGGGCAGGACGTCCTCGATGGAGGGGGCGCACAGCAGCCAGACCGTACGGGGGGCGGGCTCCTCGACGGCCTTGAGGAGTACGTTGCCCGCGCCTTCGGTGAGGCGGTCGGCGTCCTCCAGGACGATGACCTGCCAACGGCCGCCGGACGGGGACATGGAGGAACGGCGGACCAGGTCGCGGGTCTCCTTCACGCCGATCGAGAGCAGATCCGTACGGACGACCTCGACGTCGGCGTGGGTGCCCACCAGGCTCGTGTGGCAGCCGTCGCAGAAGCCGCAGCCGGGGGCGCCGCCGAGCGCGCGGTCCGGGCTGACGCACTGGAGGGCGGCGGCGAAGGCGCGCGCGGCGGTGGCGCGGCCGGAGCCGGGCGGGCCGGTGAACAGCCAGGCGTGCGTCATCTTGGACGCGCCGGTTCGCGCTGCCGGGTCCGCGCCGTCCGCTGCCGCCCCGTCCACGGCCGTCGCGCCCCCGGCGGCACCGCCCGCGGCCGCCCCGCCCGCCGCCGTGCTCTCGGCGGTGACCAGCGCGTCCGCGTCGCGCGCGGCAGCGGCCAGCTGCTCCGTCAGGCGTTCCTGCCCGACCACGTCGTCCCACACAGCCATCTCGCTGCCCGCCGTTCCTGTCCGTCCTGCCCGTGCCTCGCGCCACCCGCGCGACGCCGGCTCGCCCGTGCCGTCGCTCCGCGCCCGCGCTCGTTCCATTGTGGGGCCTCCCACTGACAGCCGGAGCGGGAGGAGAGGAGAGGCCAGGGGGAGATAAGTACGTAAGAGGGAGAAGGGGGTGGAGTGGGTGGAGGGTGGTCGCTCGGGAAGGGCTGAGCCCCTGGCCGTAGTCCGAAGACCACGGCCAGGGGCTCTCCCTTTCACGGACACATCATCGGTCCGCCGGTCTCACCCCCGGCGCCCCCGCCGGCCGCGCCCCCGCTGCTCGTCCTCGTCCTCGCGCGGGCCGAGCAGTTCGTCGGCCAGGGTCGGGAGGTCGTCCAGCGGGGTCTCCTCGGCCCACTCGGGGCGGCGGCGCGGTGCGGGCTCGACCGGTTCGCCGGTGGCCGGGTCGATCTGCGGGAGTTCCCGCGTACGTTCCACACTCGGGACGCCGGACGCGCCTGACGCCCCGGCCCGCCGCTCCGTACGGCCGTCGTTCTCCTTACGGAACACCCACGCCGGTACGCGGTCCGCCGGGTCGTCCCCGCGCCGCGCCTCCTCGCGCTCCTGCCAGCCGTGGCCCGCCTCGGGGCGTACGGGCGGCAGTACCGCGGTCTCGTCGGAGGCCCCCGGGGCGTCCCGGTGCTGCGGCAGGACGGTGGTCTCCTCCGCGTCGGGGGAAGGCGCTGGTGCGGTACGGTCGCGCCGGCCCAGCCCCGCCATCGGCGTCTCCGTCGTGGGTGCCTCCGCGGCCTCCGCCGCCCGGGCCGCCTCTTCCTCGGCCCTGCGCGCGGCCTCGGCCTCCTCCTTGGCCCGGGCTTCCGCGTCGGCCTTGGCCTTGGCCTCCGCCGCGGCCGCGGCCGCCAGCCGGGCCTGTTCGGCGCGCAGCAGTGCCTCTTCGGCCTTGCGCTGCTTCTCCAGGCGGCGTTCCTCGGCCTCCTTGCGCAGCCGTGCCTCTTCCTCGGCCTGCTTGCGGAGCCGTTCCTGCTCGGCCTGCCGGGCGCGCTCCTCGGCCTCGCGTCGCTGACGCTCCTCCTCGGCGGCCTGGCGGGCCTCCTCCGCGCGCTTCCGGGCCTCCTCGGCCTGGCGGGCGGCCTCGCGGGCCTTGGCCTCCTCGATCTCGCGGCGCTTGCGCTCTTCCTCCTCGGCGCGCAGCTTGGCGAGCTGTTCCTGCCGTTCGCGCTCCTTGCGCTCCTCCTCGGCCTTGCGCGCGGCCTCTTCCTCGGCCTTGCGCCGGGCTTCCTCCTCGGCGGCCTTGCGGGCCTCCTCCTGGGCCTTGATCTCGGCCTCGGACAGCGGCAGCACCTGGTCGAGGCGGTGGCGTACGACGGTGGTGACGGCCTCCGGCTCCTGGCCGGCGTCCACGACCAGGTAGCGCGCCGGATCGGCGGCGGCCAGGGTCAGGAAGCCGGAGCGGACGCGCTGGTGGAACTCGGCGGGCTCGGACTCCATCCGGTCCGGGGCCTCGGTGAAGCGCTCGCGGGCGGTCTCCGGGGAGACGTCCAGCAGGACGGTCAGGTGCGGTACGAGGCCGTCGGTGGCCCAGCGGGAGATGCGGGCGATCTCGGTGGGGGCGAGGTTGCGGCCCGCGCCCTGGTACGCGACGGAGGAGTCGATGTACCGGTCGGTGATGACGACCGCGCCTCGTTCGAGGGCGGGTCGGATCACGCTGTTGACGTGTTCGGCGCGGTCGGCGGCGAACATCAGCGCCTCGGCGCGGTCGGACAGGCCCGAGGTGGACACGTCCAGGATGATCGAGCGCAGCCGCTTGCCGATGGCGGTGGCGCCCGGCTCGCGGGTCACCACGACCTCGTGGCCCTTGCCGCGGATCCACGCGGCGAGCGCCTCGACCTGCGTCGACTTGCCGGCCCCGTCGCCGCCCTCCAGGGCGATGAAGAAGCCGGTGGGGGCCGGTGCCTGGTCCGGGTCGCCGCCGCGCAGGGCCTCGCGCAGGTCGCGGCCGAGGGAGACGCCCTGCCGGTCGTCGACCTTGCCGAGCACCCATGCGGCGACCGGCAGCAGCAGCGCGCCGACCAGCATCAGGGTGAAGGACGCGCCGCCGTGCGAGAAGACGTTCTTGTCGCCTGCCAGGTGGTGCGGGCCGATGGCCGCGGCGAGCAGCGGCGCGACGATGACGGCCAGCGCGACGACCAGCCGGACGACCGCGTGCAGGTGCTCGGTCATACGGGCGGCGCGGGGCTCCTCGGTCTCCTGGTCCAGGAGCGTGTGGCCGGTGTTGGCCGCGATGCCCGCGGCCACCCCGGCGAGCAGCATCAGCAGGACGACCGTCGTGGTGTCCGGGACCAGCCCGGCCGCCAGCAGGGCCAGGCCCGTGACGGCCACGGCGAGGGCCAGCAGGCGGCGCCGGGACAGTGCGGGCAGCACCTTGCGGGCGCCGCGGATGCCGGCGACCGGGCCGGCGCTCAGGCCGAGGACCAGCAGCCCGAAGGCGACCGGGCCGCCGCCCAGGTCGCCGGCGTGCAGGACGGCGACGGAGACGGCAGCGGCGATCGCGCCGGCCACCGCCGCGCAGGCCAGGACGAGCAGCGGTACGGCGTTCGTACGGCCGCGGTCGACGCCGGCGTCGCTCTTGGGGCGGCGCAGGCCCTCCAGGGGGGAGCGCGGGCGCGGTGTCTGCGTACCGGGAAGTTCGAGGAAGTACAGGATCGAGATGGAGGCGGCGAAGAGGCCGGAGGCCACGTACGAGGCCAGCGCGGCCTGGTGATCGTCGAACCAGGCGATGCCGTTGGCCAGCAGCTTGCCGATGAGCGCGACGACGATCAGACCGGCGGCGGCCAGCGGCAACGAGACGAAGGCGGTACGCAGCGACAGGCGGCGCAGCGCGTCCAGGTTGTCCGGCAAGGGGCGCACGGCCGGGCCTTCGCTGCCGGAGTCCGCCCGGTCGGGCGCGGCGGGGGGAGCGGCCGGGGCCGGCGGCGGCGCGGGCAACAGTCCGGGCGCCGCGCTCTCCCGCGCGACGGTCCAGAAGCGCTCGGCCACGCCGACGACGAAGACCGTCACCAGCAGCCAGATCAGTGCGCTGTCAGGGGTCCAGTCGATCCACAGCGGGGCCACGACCAGCAGCGCCAGCCGCACGCCGTCCGCGCCGATCATGGTCCAGCGGCGGTCCAGCGGACCCGACGGCGCGGTCAGCGCGGACAGCGGGCCCAGCAGCACCGCCCCGGAGAGCAGGGTGGCCAGCATCCGGATCGCGAAGACCGCGGCGACGGCGAGAGCCGCGCCCCGGTAGCCGCCGCCGAAGGCCGCCTGGCCGCCGAAGGGTACGTACACCGCCGCTTGCAGCGTCAGCAGTACGAGCACCAGCAGGGCTAGGGCATCGCCGATCGCCCCGACGAACTGTGCGCTCCAGAGCCGCTTCAGTGGGGGGAAGCGGAGCAGGGCTCGCACGGCGCGCTCGCGGGAGTCCGCGACGAGGGCGCCGGATGTGGGGGTCACGACCGTAGGGAGCTCGGCACGCGTCATTCCGCCAGCCTATCGGCCGGATATGACAGGTCCAGCTTCCACCCGAACACCTGGGCGGGCGGGTCAGTCCTCCAGCAGTATGTCGTCGAAGATCTCGATCACCACGATGACGAGCAGACCGTGCGCGACGACGTACTCGACGAGGAGTCCCGGCGCCACCTGGGCCTTGCGGTCGTCCTCGTGCGTGCCGATGTGCGCCGTGGCCTTGTGGTACGGGTCGAGGGCGAGCTTGGCCAGCCCGCGTTCGAACATGTCCCGCCGCTCCGGCGCCATGGCATCGGCGGTCGCCTTCGCCTCGACGGTGTAGGTGACGCGGTACGACAACGTGCTCCCCCTCAGCTCTCCACGCTCTCGGCCGTCTTCTTCGCCGCCGCGGTCGTCTTCTTCGCGGCGGTCGTCTTCTTCGCCGTCGTGGTCTTCTTCGCGGCCGTCGTCTTCTTGGCCGCCGTCTTCTTCGCGGGGGCCTTCTTGGCGGTGGTCTTCTTCGCCGTCGCCTTCTTGGCCGGGGCCTTCTTGGCGGTCTTCTTCTTGGCCGGGCCCTTGGCGCGCTTCTCGGCGAGCAGCTCGTACCCGCGTTCCGGCGTGATCGTCTCGACGTCGTCGTCCCGCCGCAGCGTCGCGTTGGTCTCGCCGTCGGTGACGTACGGACCGAAGCGGCCGTCCTTGACGACCACCGGGCGCTCGCTGACCGGGTCGGTGCCCAGCTCCTTCAGCGGCGGCTTGGCGGCGGCCCGGCCGCGCTGCTTGGGCTGCGCGTAGATGGCGAGGGCCTGCTCCAGCGTGATGTTGAAGATCTGGTCCTCGCTCTCCAGGGAGCGCGAGTCGGTGCCCTTCTTCAGGTACGGGCCGTAGCGGCCGTTCTGCGCGGTGATCTCGACGCCCTCGGGGTCCTTGCCGACGACGCGCGGCAGCGACATCAGCTTGAGGGCGTCCGCGAGGGTGACGGTGTCCAGGGACATCGACTTGAAGAGCGAGGCGGTGCGCGGCTTGACCGCGTTCTTACCGGTCTTCGGGGTGCCCTCGGGCAGGATCTCGGTGACGTACGGGCCGTAGCGGCCGTCCTTGGCGACGATCTGGTTGCCGCTGTCCGGGTCCATGCCCAGCTCGAAGTCGCCGCTCGGCTTGGCGAGCAGCTCCTCCGCGTACTCGACGGTCAGCTCGTCGGGCGCCAGGTCCTCCGGCACGTCGGCGCGCTGGTGGCCCTCGGCGTCCTTCTCACCGCGCTCCACGTACGGGCCGTAGCGGCCGACCCGGAGCATGATGCCGTCGCCGACCGGGAAGGAGGAGATCTCCCGGGCGTCGATCGCGCCGAGGTCGGTGACCAGTTCCTTCAGGCCGCCGAGGTGGTCGCCGTCACCGTTGCCGGCGTCGGAGGCGGCGCCGGCCGCCTCACCCTCGCCGAAGTAGAAGCGGCGCAGCCACGGCACGGACTGGGCCTCGCCGCGAGCGATGCGGTCGAGGTCGTCCTCCATCTTGGCGGTGAAGTCGTAGTCGACCAGGCGCCCGAAGTGCTTCTCCAGGAGGTTGACCACGGCGAAGCTCAGGAAGGACGGCACCAGGGCGGTGCCCTTCTTGAAGACGTAGCCGCGGTCCAGGATCGTGCCGATGATCGACGCGTACGTCGACGGGCGGCCGATCTCGCGCTCTTCCAGCTCCTTGACCAGCGTGGCCTCGGTGTAGCGGGCCGGGGGCTTGGTGGCGTGGCCGTCCGCGGTGATCTCCCGCGCGGTCAGCGGGTCGCCCTCGGCGACCTGCGGCAGGCGCCGCTCACGGTCGTCCAGCTCGGCGTTCGGGTCGTCGGCGCCTTCCACGTACGCCTTGAGGAAGCCGTGGAAGGTGATGGTCTTGCCGGAGGCGCTGAACTCGGCGTCCCGGCCGTCGGCCGCCCGGCCGCCGATCTTGACGGTGACCGAGTTGCCGGTCGCGTCCTTCATCTGGGAGGCGACGGTCCGCTTCCAGATCAGCTCGTACAGCTTGAACTGGTCGCCGGTCAGACCGGTCTCCGCCGGGGTGCGGAAACGATCACCCGAGGGCCGGATCGCCTCGTGCGCCTCCTGCGCGTTCTTGACCTTGCCGGCGTACGAGCGCGGCTTGTCCGGCAGGTACGCGGCGCCGTAGAGCTGCGTCACCTGGGCACGGGCCGCGGAGATCGCGGTGTCCGAGAGCGTCGTGGAGTCCGTACGCATATAGGTGATGAAGCCGTTCTCGTACAGCTTCTGCGCCACCTGCATGGTGGACTTCGCGCCGAAGCCCAGCTTGCGGCTGGCCTCCTGCTGGAGCGTGGTCGTACGGAACGGGGCGTACGGGGAGCGGCGGTACGGCTTCGACTCGACCGAGCGGACCGCGAAGTCGGTGTGCTCCAGGGCGGCGGCCAGCGCGCGGGCGTTGGCCTCGTCCAGGTGGAGGACGTCGCTGTTCTTCAGCTGACCGTTGGGGCCGAAGTCGCGGCCCTGGGCGACGCGGCGGCCGTCGACCGTGGACAGGCGGGCGGCCAGGGTGGACGGGTCGCTGGCATCGCCCACCCGGCCGGTGGAGAACGTGCCGGTCAGGTCCCAGTACTCGGCGGAGCGGAAGGCGATGCGCTCGCGCTCCCGCTCGACGACGAGGCGGGTGGCCACCGACTGCACACGGCCGGCGGACAGGCGCGGCATGACCTTCTTCCACAGGACCGGCGAGACCTCGTAGCCGTACAGGCGGTCGAGGATGCGGCGGGTCTCCTGGGCGTCGACCAGCTTCTGGTTCAGCTCGCGCGGGTTGGCGACGGCGGCCCGGATCGCGTCCTTGGTGATCTCGTGGAAGACCATCCGGTGGACCGGGACCTTGGGCTTGAGGATCTCCTGGAGGTGCCAGGCGATGGCCTCGCCCTCGCGGTCCTCATCGGTGGCGAGGAAGAGTTCGTCGGACTCGGCCAGCAGCTCCTTGAGCTTCTTGACCTGGTCCTTCTTGTCGCTGTTGACGACGTAGATCGGCTGGAAGTCGGCGTCGACGTTCACACCGAGGCGGGCCCAGGGCTCGCCCTTGTACTTCGCCGGGACCTCCGCCGCGCCGTTCGGGAGGTCCCGGATGTGCCCGACGCTGGCCTCGACCACGTAGCCAGGGCCGAGATAGCCCTTGATCGTCTTCGCCTTGGCAGGCGACTCGACGATGACGAGTCGGCGGCCGCCGCCCTGTGCGGTCTCGCTGGTCGGGGACAACTTCGCTCTTCTCTCCGGTCGACGCTGGGGGTAACCCCCCGGGCCGGAGCTCTGGGGGACACTGCGGTGACGCTTGACGCTGCGGAGTGTGACGGTACATCCCGCCCTCGTGTCAAACGGAAAAACCCCGCAACGCCACTCGAACGGTAACCCGACTACATGCCTTCATGCCGCCCGGACCGGACACCGGCCGCCGACCGGACCCGGCGTGTTCCCGGTCCGCGGCGGGGCCGGGACGGTGCGGCGGGGCGGCCGGCCCGCGGGCCGCGCCGGCCGGATGGACGGTGGCCGTATCCGTTCTCACCCCGTACTGTCCCCTTTCGACTGCGCCCTCTCACCAGGGGGTGTGGATCCGCGGTGGGGGTGGGGGTAGGGGCGGGTCCGGGGCCGGGCCGGGGGCTGATCCGGGGCGGGTGCGGGCCGGGGGCTGGTCCGGGGCGGGGCGGGGCGGGAAGTGGCTGAGGTGGTGGCAGATTTTGTGGCTGAGGTGGCTGAGGTGACTGAGGTAATGGCTGAGGAAGTGGCTGGAGGTGTCGGTGCGGGGCGTCACGGGGCGGGGCGATGGTCCGGGAAGGGGCGGGAAAATGGACCGGCCGGGCACGGGAGCGACGCTCAGGCAGCCATGTTTTGCCCTGAATCGGGGCGACTACGCCAGGTCGTCAGGCCGGGGGCCGGACCGGTGAGCGCATGGTGAGTACCTCGTGAACGCCCCGCCCTCCCCCACCGCCGTACGGAAGGCGACGGTGCGCCGCGCGGCGCTCGCCGTCGGCGTCGGAGCCCTCGGTGCGGCCTACCTCTGGCACACCAACCCGCACGAACCGGGGCATGTGCTGCTGCCGTGCCCGTTCCGCTGGGCGACCGGGCTGCTGTGCCCGGCGTGCGGCGGGACACGGATGGCGTATGACCTGCTGCACGGCGACCTCGTGGCGGCCTTCCACGACAACGCCGTCCTGCTGGCCCTGGGCGTGCCGGCCGCCGCGTACATGACCGGGCGGTGGCTCTACGCCGGCCTGCGCGGACGCCGGTTCCGGGCCCGCCTCGGAGCGCGCGGCAACGCCGTCGTCCTCGGCATCGCCGCGGTCTGGATGCTGGTGCGCAATCTCACGGGCTGAAACCGGCCGCCGGGCGCGCCGCGGGGGGGGGGAGCGGCGCGCCCGGCGTACCGGTGCGTATGGGTGGTGTTCCGGGGACCGGCTCAGCGGACCGTGACGGTGATCACCGGCGAGAGCACGCCGCCGCCGGCCATCCGCAGCTGGTTGACGCCCTTGAGGCCCAGCTTCACGCGGAGCGAGTAGCCACCGGTCTTGTTGACGCCCACGCTCGCGGGCAGCGAGACCCACTTGGCGCCCTGCTTCTGCTGGACGGCGACCTTCGTGCCGGCCTTCAGGCCCGTGGAGGTGCCGGAGATACGGAACTCCTGCCACGCCTTGACCGAGCCGGTGCTCGCCTTGGCGGTGAGCGTGGCCTTCTGCGGCGCCTTGGCGGCGACGGAGTGGGCGGCCGGGGACGCGGGAGCGGCGGAGGCGGCGGCCGCGGTCCCGGCTACGAGTGCGGCGCTGAGAACACCTGCGGCGGCAAGGCGGTATGCACGGTTCATTACGTGTTCCTCCCTATTGGGCCGGTTGATGGCCTTCACACAGGAACACGGGCGTCTGGCCGTGTCGGTTGCCTCACATCGGCATAAGATTTTTTAAGCGCCGGAAGTGAACGCCCGTGATCAGCAATGCAGTTGATCACGCAACGAAAAGATCAGCGAAGAAGTCGACGAAGAAGTCGACGAAGAGATCGACGACGAGGTCAGCGAAAAGACCGCCACCCGGACGGCGGTGCCGGTGCGGCGACCGGCCGTCCTCGACGCTACAGCGGCAGCAGCCAGCACCCCGTCGCCAGGAACACCACTCCGAAGAGCAGCGCCAGCGCCGTGCCGGACGACCGGCTCACCCCGTCGGCGACCGGTTCCCCGGACCGTACGCACACGCCCGTCCACACCAGCAGGCCGGCGCCGAACAGCGCGAAGGCCACACCGGCGAACGCCTCGGGTCCACTCTCCATGCGGGCAGCGTGGCACCCCCGGGCGGCGCGGCGGCGAACTACGGGTGAATGCCACCCGCCCGGTGTGTGCGTCGTATCCCTACCCTCCTACCCTCCTCCCCTCCTCAGCCCTTCCCGGCCGGCACCGGCTCCAGGAAGCCCTGTTCGACCAGCGTCCGGATCGCGTCCGGCGTGCGGTCGCGCAGCGACACCGGGTCCTCGCCGACCAGTTGCGCGATCGCGTCGAGGATGCGGCCGGCGGGCAGCGAACCGTCGCAGACCCCGGCGAAGCCCGCGCCGACCGTGTCCACCTTCGTGGCGCGCCGCATGCCGCGGTTCTGCCGCAGTACGACGTGCTCCGGGTCCTCGGCGCCGGGCAGCCCGACCTGCTCCTGCACGACCTCGTCGGCGAGCCGGAAATGCCCGGCGAGCAGCGCCGCGTCGTCCGTCGCGCGCAGATAGTCCTGGCGTTCGAAATGGGCGACGACCGCGGTGCCCAGCGGCTGTTCGACCGGGTGCGGCCATTCCTCGATCGTGATCGACGGGTCCTCCGCGCCCGACTTGCGCAGCGTGATCCAGCCGAAGCCGACGGCCTTGGTCTTACGGGCCTCGAACTCCTCCAGCCAGGCGTCGTAGCGCGCCGCGTACTCCTCGGGGCCGGTCCGGTGGTCGCCGGCGTCGCGCAGCCACAGCTCGGCGTACTGCGTCACGTCCTGGACCTCGCGCTGCACGATCCACGCGTCACAGCCGCGCGGCACCCAGGAGCGCAGCCGGTCGCGCCAGTCCTCGCCCTCGACGTGCTGCCAGTTGGCGAGGAGCTGGCAGTACCCGCCGTCGTTCAGGTGGTCCGCCGCCTGCTGGACGATGGTGCGGCACAGGTCGTCGCCGCCCATGCCGCCGTCCCGGTAGGTCAGCCGGGCGCCCGGGGAGATCACGAAGGGCGGGTTGGACACGATCAGGTCGTACGTCTCGGTGCCGCGCTCCGCCGGGCCTCCCCCGCCCACCGGTTCGAACAGCGAGCCCTCGCGGAGGTCGGCGGCGGGCACGCCGGACAGGGCCAGCGTCAGCGCGGCGATGCGCAGCGCCCGCGGGTTCAGATCGGTGGCCGTGACCTCGGTGGCGTACACGGACGCGTGCAGCGCCTGGATGCCGGAGCCGGTGCCGAGGTCGAGGACCTTGGCGACGGGGGTGCGGACGGTGATCCCGGCGAGCGTCGTGGACGCGCCGCCGACGCCCAGCACCAGCTGCGCGCGGTCCACGCCCGCGGCCTCCTCGGCGGCCCGGATGCCGCCCGCGCCGCCGACCGCGCAGCCCAGGTCGGAGACGATCCACCAGTCCTGCCCGTCCGGTCCGCCGTACGGGCGCACGTCCACGCTCGCCCGGATCTCGTCGCCGTCGCGCACCAGCCAGCCGTCGGCGAGGCAGTCGGCCACCGGCAGCGCGGCGGCGGCCCGGTCGTACGGCACTGGGCGCTGGAGCAGGAACAGCCGCACCAGGGTGGGCAGCGGTCCGCCGCCCCGGGTCGCGCGCAGCGCCGGGACGGTCTCGCTGCGGGCCAGCGCGGCGTAGGCGGGCGCGCCGAGCAGCTCCAGCAGCCCGTCGGCGGTGAAGCCGGCGGTCAGCAGCGCCGCGCGCAGCCGGGCGGTGCGGGCGGCGGAGTCGGGGTCTCGAAGGTCAGCGGTGGGGAGGTGCGTACTCACGCTCCCATTGTCAGGCCAACCACTGACAAACGGCCACGGCCCGGTCGCACCGCGGTCACCGGGGTGCGCCCGACGGCGTGTCGGACGCGGCGCCGCCGTACCCGGCGGCGTGTCGGACAGGATGCCGCCGTACCTGACTGGGCGTCGGGCGCGTCGCTCGCCGTACCTGGCTGCGTGTCGGGCGCGGCGTCCGCCGTATCTGGCTACGTGTCGGACAGGCCGCCGTCGGACCTGACTGGGCGTCGGGCGCGTCGCCCGCCGCACCTGACGGCGTACCGGAAGCGCCCGGTCGTGCCCGTGCCCGGCCACGCCCGGCGCTCCGAGGGCGACGCCTCGCCGCCGCTGCTCCGCCGCCCGCCCGGCTACTTCTTCGGCGAGGCGGACCCGCCGCCCTCGGTCGCCTTCTGGTTCTGGCAGCCGGACTGCCCGGCCATCGCCTTGCCGACGTCGCCGGACTCCAGCTTCTTGAACGCCTGTTCGCTCTTCTTGTTGAGCTTGTTGATGCCGTCGGACAGCGTCCGCAGGCCGTCGGCGAACTTGCCCTTGTCGCCGGTGTCCAGGCCGTCGACCTGCTTCTTGAGGTCGGCGTAGCCCTTGGACAGGTCGTTCAGCTCCTTGACCGCGTTCTTCTGGGACTCCTCGCCGCCGTCGGCGGGCGGCGCGCCCGCCTGGTCGAGGGACTTCGCCAGCGACGCGTAGGCGTCGGAGATCTGCTGGAACGCCTTGGAGTCGGCCTCCTGGACCTTCTTGGAGTCGGTGCCGCCGCTGTCGGCCGTCTGCATGGACGTGTTGGCGTCCTGGATCTTCTTGAACTGGGCCTGGGCGGGGTCGCAGAACTTCTTGGCCCAGTCGTCGAGCTTTTTGTTGCCGTCGTCGCTGCAGCCGGTCAGCGCGAGCATCAGTGCCGCACCGCCGGACAGCGCGGCCACAAGCGTCTTCTTCACCGGATCGGTCCCTTCCATGGCTCTCGGCCCCGGAACATACACGTCCGAAGGCCCCTGGCCATGAGCCGGTCGGTCCGTACGGCACGCATTGCAGCCATTTGCACCAAGCCCCGTGCCGCGGCCGGACGCACAGCAGGGCGGGCGGACGGCGCGCTCAATGCACGCCGTCCGCCCGCCCGTTGAGCGGCGCGGACGCCCCGTCGGCCGAAGGACCGCTAGGACACCACCGCCGGGTCGGCGGTCTGCGCCACCGTCCCCGAGTTGTTGTCTTCGTCACCCACCGCGATGCCGCGGCGCTTGGAGATGTACACCGCGCCGACGATGACCGCGATGGCCACACCGGCGGCCACGATCCGTACGCCGATGTTCTTGTCCGCGCCGTAGCTGAACTTCACGACGGCGGGCGCGATCAGCAGCGCCACCAGGTTCATGACCTTCAGCAGCGGGTTGATCGCGGGGCCCGCGGTGTCCTTGAACGGGTCGCCGACCGTGTCGCCGATGACGGTCGCGGCGTGCGCCTCGCTGCCCTTGCCGCCGTGGTGGCCGTCCTCGACCAGCTTCTTCGCGTTGTCCCAGGCGCCGCCGGAGTTGGCGAGGAAGACCGCCATCAGGGTGCCGGTGCCGATCGCGCCGGCGAGGAACGAGCCGAGCGCGCCGACGCCGAGCGAGAAACCGACGGCGATCGGCGTGAGCACCGCCAGCAGGCCGGGGGTGGCCAGCTCGCGCAGCGCGTCCTTGGTGCAGATGTCCACGACACGCCCGTACTCGGGCTGCTCCGTGTAATCCATGATCCCGGGCTTCTCGCGGAACTGCCGCCGCACCTCGTAGACGACCGAGCCGGCCGACCGGGACACCGCGTTGATCGCCAGCCCCGAGAACAGGAAGACGACGGAGGCGCCCAGCACCAGGCCGACCAGGTTGTTCGGCTGCGAGATGTCCAGGCTCAGGCCCATGCCGCGGGCGGCGTCGCCGACGTCCCGTACGGCCGTGGCGATCGCGTCGCGGTACGAGCCGAACAGCGCGGCCGCGGCCAGTACCGCCGTGGCGATGGCGATGCCCTTGGTGATGGCCTTGGTGGTGTTGCCGACGGCGTCGAGGTCGGTGAGGACCTGCGCGCCGTCGCCGGTGACGTCACCCGACATCTCGGCGATGCCCTGGGCGTTGTCGGAGACCGGGCCGAAGGTGTCCATCGCGACGATGACGCCGACGGTGGTCAGCAGGCCGGTGCCGGCCAGCGCCACCGCGAACAGCGCCAGCATGATGGACGCGCCGCCCAGCAGGAACGCGCCGTACACGGCCAGGCCGATCAGCACCGCGGAGTAGACCGCGGACTCCAGACCGATGGAGATCCCGGAGAGCACCACCGTCGCCGGGCCGGTCAGGGAGGTCTTGCCGATGTCCCGTACGGGCCGCCGGCTGGTCTCCGTGAAGTAGCCGGTGAGCTGCTGGATGAGCGCGGCCAGCACGATGCCGATGGCGACCGCCACCAGCGCCAGCAGCCGCGGATCGCCGCTGCGGGCCAGGATCGCGGGGTCCGTGACGCCGGACAGGTCGGCGTAGGAGGACGGCAGGTACGTGAAGACCGCGACCGCCACCAGGACCAGCGAGATGGCCGCGGAGATGAAGAAGCCACGGTTGATGGCGGTCATGCCGCTGCGGTCGGAGCGCCGGGGCGCCACGACGAAGATGCCGATCATGGCGGTGATCACACCGATGGCCGGGACCAGCAGCGGGAAGGCCAGGCCCGAGTCGCCGAAGGCGGCCATGCCCAGGATGAGCGCGGCGACCAGCGTCACGGCGTACGACTCGAAGAGGTCGGCGGCCATGCCCGCGCAGTCGCCGACGTTGTCACCCACGTTGTCCGCGATGGTCGCGGCGTTGCGCGGGTCGTCCTCGGGGATGCCCTGCTCGACCTTGCCGACGAGGTCGGCGCCGACGTCGGCGGCCTTGGTGAAGATGCCGCCGCCGACCCGCATGAACATCGCGATCAGCGCGGCGCCGAGGCCGAAGCCCTCCAGGACCTTCGGGGCGTCGACCGCGTAGACGAGCACCACACAGGACGCGCCCAGCAGGCCGAGCCCCACGGTGAACATGCCGACGACGCCACCCGTACGGAAAGCGATCTTCATGGCCTTGTGCGATACGGCCGTGAGATCCTTTTTCGCTTCGCCCTCGGCCGGCGTGGCTTCCCGGGCCGCGGCCGCGACGCGCACATTGCTGCGCACCGCCAGCCACATCCCGATATAGCCGGTGGCGGCCGAGAATCCGGCGCCGATCAAGAAGAAGACGCTGCGCCCGGCGCGCTGCGTCCAGTTGTCCGCGGGCAGCAGCATGAGCAGGAAGAACACCACCACGGCGAAAACGCCGAGGGTGCGCAACTGCCGGGCGAGATAGGCATTCGCGCCTTCCTGCACGGCGGCGGCGATCTTCTTCATGCTGTCGGTTCCCTCACCGGCGGCCAGCACTTGCCGCACCAGCACCGCCGCGACGGCCAGTGCCGCGAGCGCCACGACGGCGATCACCAGCACCATGCCGCGGTTGCCCGACGTCAGCGATGGCTCGGCCAGGTAAGAGGGGTGTTCCAGCAACTGAGGGGTGTAAGGCCCCGCCATTCGTCCTCCTTGACGTTTGGCACATGGGCGCGCGGATGCACGCTCAGGCGTCCTGAGCAAAGTTGTGGACGGATTGTAGGTAGCGGCACCAGATCAAAACAGGGCGCCTCAAAGGGAATTCGCCGGTAGCGGCCGAGATCGTTCGAAGAACGGACGGAGATCGGACAGAGATCAGGCGAACGAGCAGCGAAGATCGAAAATAGCGGGGCCGTTGCCGGGCTGCCGCAATTTCGCCTGGACGAATGAATGCGAATATTGAGCTGACAACTGAATGATGATCTAAGGGTCCTACTGACGGCCCTGCTCACGAAGGTGCGGAGCCCCGCCGGGCGGCGCGCGGACCGGGCGCGGGCGAAACCGCCGGCCCGGGCCGGCGCGCGGGCGCGGACCGGCGCGAGCACCCGCTCGGGCGCCCGGCGGGGCCCCGACGGCGCCCTGGGCAGGGCGCGGGCGGCGGCGGGGCGCGATGGGCAGCGGCGGGGTGCCGTAGGCGCTGGGTGGCGCGGACACCCGTACCACCGCGGAAGTACACAGTCCGGTACGGGCCGTACGGCTCCGGGACGACGACGCGCCGTACGCCCTGTACGGCCAGGTGGGGAGGCGGGAGGGCTGGGGGAGGTGGGGGGCCAGGGAAGGCGGGGGAAGGCGGGAGCTTCGGGGAAGGCAGGGGGTCGGGGAAGGTGGGGGTCTGGGAAAGCGGGAGGTTCGGGGAGGTGTGGGTGTGTGGGCTGTGGGCACTCGGATGGGTTCGGGGGCGCAGGTGGGCTTCGGGGAGCGTGGTGAGGCGGGGCGTGCCGATGTGGCCTGAAGAGGCGGGTACGAGTGCTTGGGCAGCCGGGGCGGGTCGTGGCCGAGGAGGGGCCTTCGAAGGCGCACGAAAGAAGTGCGGGGCGTACGGCCGAATGGGGGCGCCCGGGGACAGAGCGGTGACGGAGGGGGTGGCGGGGGGCGTGACGTGAGGGCGGCAAAGGCGGGGACGGGGCTCTGGGAGCAGCTTGGAGCAGCCTGCGGCGGTGCGGGAGCGGGGACGACGGCCCGGCAGCGCAGGAACGGGGACATCCAGGCAGTACGGGCAGTACGGGCAGTACGCGCGGCACAGGCCGTACAGGCAGTACGCGCGGCACAGGCCGTACAGGCTCAGGCAGCCGCCACAGCGGGCGCCACCGGCTCAGCTGAACGTCACAGCCCTACCGGGCGTGAATGAACGTCACAGCACGGTCAGGCGTGAATGAACGTCACAGCAGTACGGGCTCAGCCCGCCGTCACGGCAGTACCGGCGCCGGCGTCGTCGGCCAGCTCATGCGGATGATGCCGCCGGTCTCGCCGGAGGTCACCTCGACGTCGTCGACCAGCCCGCTGATGACCGCGAGCCCCATCTCGTCGTCGCCCTCCGCCGCGTCGCCGTTGTCCGAGGCGGGGCCGCCGGGCAGCGGCTCTCCGTCGAGGCCACGGACGCCGGGCACCGCCCCGGCACCGGCCGGGCTTCCCGGCACCTCGTCGCCCACCTCGATCGAGAACTTCTTCTCGTCCTCGACCAGGGCGACCCGCACCGGGGCCGAGATGTTGTTGGTGCGGTGCAGCCCCACCGCACGGGTGCACGCCTCACCGACGGCGAGCCGAACCTCGTCCAGCACGGCCTCGTCCACGCCGGCCCGCCTCGCCACGGCAGCCGCGACCAGTCGCGCGGTGCGGACGTGCTCGGGAAGGGCGCTGAAGCGGAGTTCGACGGTGGCCATGCCATCCCCCTCGGTATGCGGGCGTGCAACGCAGGGGGCCGGACCGCCAAGCCCGGTTCCCCCCACTGCTTCCAACCCCCGCGCCGCGGCGCGGGGACCGGCAAGCCGTCAGTCGGTGGCTGCGACGGCTTCGTCGACCGAGGTGTGAATCGGGAACACCTTGGTCAGTCCGGTGATACGGAAGATCTTCAAAATGCGCTCCTGGTTGCAGACCAGGCGCAGCGAGCCCTCGTGGGCACGCACCCGCTTGAGCCCGCCGACCAGAACGCCGAGCCCCGTGGAGTCCAGGAAGTCGACACGCTCCATGTCCACCACGAGGTGGTAGCTTCCGTCGTTCACGAGCTCGACCAGCTGCTCCCGCAGCTTGGGCGCGGTGTATACATCAATCTCGCCACCGACCTCGACGACCGTACGGTCGCCAACGGTCCGGGTCGACAGGGACAGGTCCACGGATCCTCCAGCACCTTGCTATCGAGCGGTCGCCCCCCATGGATCGGCAGCCGCGATGGCATTCAATCACTTACCAGCAGGCGTGCACGACGCCTTGTGCGCATTGTCCGTCACACCGGTGACACACTCGGTGCCGATGGCCTCCAATCAGCTGCCCCCGGACGGGGGCACCAGCCCCTCCCCGCGCACGGTCCTGGACCGTCTCACTCAGGGGGCGTCCCGCGCTACGCGCATCACTCATACGGAGCACTTGCCCCCGCGCATCGGCAGCCATGCGGAATGGCCCGCACGGATCCGTCCGGAGGTGGTGGAAGCCGTGCGCGCCGCCGGGATCGAGCGTCCCTGGGCCCACCAGGCCCGTACGGCGGAACACGCTCTGCGGAGCGAATCGGTCGTCATCGCCACCGGTACGGCGTCGGGAAAATCACTCGCTTACCTGGTCCCGGTGCTGTCCGGGCTCCTGGACGGCTCGGCGGCGCCGAACGGGCGCGGCGCCACCGCCCTGTACCTCGCGCCCACCAAGGCGCTCGCCGCCGATCAGCGGCGCGCCGTCGGCGAACTCGCCGCGCCGCTCGGTACCGCGGTGCGGCCGGCCGTGTATGACGGCGACACGCCGGTCGAGGAACGCGAGTGGGTACGCCAGTACGGCAACTACGTCCTGACCAACCCCGACATGCTCCACCTGGGCATCCTCCCGGCCCACCCCCGCTGGTCGTCCTTCCTGCGCGCCCTGCGCTATGTCGTCATCGACGAGTGCCACAGCTACCGCGGCGTGTTCGGCTCGCACGTGGCCCAGGTCGTACGCCGCCTCCGGCGTGTCTGTGCCCGGTACGGCTCCGAGCCGGTCTTCCTGCTGGCCTCGGCCACCGCCGCCGAACCGGCGCAGGCGGCCGAACGGCTGACCGGGCTGCCGGTGGCCGAAGTGACGGAGGACACCTCACCGCGCGGCGAGGTGGTCTTCGCCCTGTGGGAGCCGCCGCTGACGGAGCTGCACGGCGAGCAGGGCGCCCCCGTCCGCCGTACCGCCACCGCCGAGACCGCCGACCTGCTGACCGACCTCGCCCTCCAGGACGTACGCACCCTCGCCTTCGTACGGTCGCGGCGCGGCGCCGAACTGATCGCCCTGATCGCGCAGGAGCGGCTGGGGGCGGTCGAACGGTCCCTGGCGCACCGGGTGGCCGCCTACCGGGGCGGCTACCTGCCCGAGGAACGGCGCGCCCTGGAGCGCGCCCTGCACACCGGTGACCTGCTCGGCCTGGCCGCGACCACAGCCCTGGAGCTGGGCGTGGACGTCTCCGGGCTCGACGCCGTACTGATCGCCGGGTATCCGGGCACCCGTGCCTCCCTGTGGCAGCAGGCCGGCCGCGCGGGTCGCGCCGGGCAGGGCGCGCTCGCCGTCCTCGTCGCCCGCGACGACCCGCTGGACACCTACCTCGTCCACCACCCCGAGGCGCTCTTCGACCAGCCCGTCGAGTCCACCGTCCTGGACCCGGACAACCCGTACGTGCTCGCCCCCCACCTGTGCGCGGCCGCCGCGGAACTCCCGCTCACCGAAGAGGACTTCCCGTTGTTCGGCCCGGCAGCGCCGGGGCTGCTGCCCTCCCTGGAGGCGCGCAAGCTGCTGCGCCGCCGCGCCAAGGCATGGCACTGGACCCGTCGTGAGCGGGCCGCCGACCTCGCCGACATCCGCGGGCAGGGCGGCTCGCCCGTACAGGTCGTGGAGGCGGGCACCGGCCGTCTGCTGGGCACGGTGGACGCGGCCGCCGCGCACACCACCGTCCACGACGGCGCCGTCCACCTCCACCAAGGCCGTACGTACGTCGTCGAACACCTCGACCTGGAGGACGACGTGGCCCTGGTCGAACAGGCCGACCCGCCGTATTCGACGACCGCCCGCGACACCACCGCCATCGCCATCCTGGAGACCGAGACGGAGGTCGCCTGGGGCGACGCCCGGCTGTGCTTCGGGTCGGTCGAGGTCACCAACCAGGTCGTCTCCTACCTGCGCCGCCGGCTGATCACCGGTGAAGTGCTGGGCGAGACCAAGCTGGACCTGCCGCCCCGTACGCTGCGCACCCGGGCCGTGTGGTGGACCGTCACCGAGGACCAGCTGGACGCGGCCCGGGTCAACCCCGAGCAACTCGGCGGCGCCCTGCACGCCGCGGAGCACGCCTCGATCGGCCTGCTGCCGCTGTTCGCCACCTGCGACCGCTGGGACATCGGCGGCGTGTCCCTGCCCCTGCACCCCGACACCCTCCTTCCCACCGTCTTCGTGTACGACGGCCACCCGGGCGGCGCGGGCTTCGCCGAACGCGCCTTCCACACCGCCCCCGAGTGGCTGGCCGCCACCCGCAAGGCCATCGCCTCCTGCGAGTGCGAGGCCGGCTGCCCGTCCTGCATCCAGTCCCCCAAGTGCGGCAACGGCAACGACCCCCTCCACAAACGAGGCGCCGTACGGCTACTGACCGAACTCCTCAAGCACGCTCCCAAGCCGACCTCCTGATGCCCTGACACCTGTCGCGGTTGTCACGGGCGGGACGGCCTCGAAGATGACCAGGGTGCCCCGGCTTCCCGCTCGGACGGCGTGGAGCGCCCCTGCCGGGACCAGGTACAGCTCGCCCGGGCCCACCGAGACGTCCGCGCCGCCCACCGACAGCTCCAGCCTTCCCTCGACCACGAACAGCGCCTCGGCCGTTCCGTGGACCTCCTCCTCTCCCGGCGCCTCGTCCATCCGCAGCACCTTCACGCAGGCCGCGCCCACCTTTCCCAGGGGCCGCGAACTCCACGCTGCCGGCAGGACGGCCGCCGCTTCACGGATGTCGATCGCACTCATGGCACGCCTCCCGGCGGACCGCCCCGGTCATGCCCGAGGCGCCCGCACATCAAGATCAATGGGTGATCCGGACGCTGTCCGAGCCGGGGCAGCGGGCGGTCGACCGTTCGGTAAAACCTGCCGCCGGGACGGTGACGATGGTGACTGCCCCTCCTGACCGCGCCGTTCGGGTATCGGCTCGGCGCCCCGTCCGGTCGCCGGCGGTCCCGCGCGAGCCCGGATGTCCGAGGCGAACGGGCCGGTACGGGACCGAGCCGTGACGTCCGCGATCTCCCCCCGTACCGTGCAGCGCACCAGATGGGCCTCCTGCGCGGCTGCCACCCCGCGGGCGGCGCGGCAGGCGGCCGACGCGCCCTGGAGCGCGGTGTCCGCCGCGGCCAGGGCTGCCAAGTCCGCTGCCGCGCCCGCGCGGTGACGTGTCACGACCACCTGGGCCATGGTGAGCAGCACCGCGAACACCGTGCACAGCGCCATCGCCGCGAACACCGCCCACACCATGGCCGAACCCTCATCACCCCACCGTTTCCTCCGCAAGAGCCGTCGCCTCCCCTCGGAGCGTCAGCGCCAGCGGGCCGATGCCGGGCGACGCCGCCTCGACCCGTACGCGTACCAGCTCGCCCCGTCTTTCCAGCACCACCCGCGCACCGTGCGGGGCGGCACCGCGGGCCACCGCGCCGACGGCCGCGTCCGGTTCCGACCGAGCCGCCGCACGGGCTCCGGCGCGGGCCGCGTCCACGCACTGGATCTGCGCGCAGGCGGCCATCAGCCCCCACAGGAGCAGCCCGGTGAACAGGACCAGCGCCGGGATCACCAGGGCCGTCTCCGCCGTCACGTACCCCCTGTCGCGGTCGTGGTCAGACATGGACGCCGAGGGCCTTCCCGATCACCGCGCGCAGCGCAGCCTCCACCGCGCCGCTCGACAGCACTTTGTAGAGCACGGCCGCTGCCGCACACGCCGCGAGCGTCCCGAGTGCGTACTCCGCCGTGGTCATGCCCCGGTCGGCGAAGTCCCTCCGCCGCACGGTCCTCCGCACGGCCGCAACGCGTTGCTCAAGCCACCTTCGTACGAGCATGTCGTCCCCCTTGTGATCGTTTCGGTTTTCCGTGGGCCGGACTGTCCGGCCAGGTGCAAGGCCAGGTGAGGCCGGGCCCTGAGGCAGGCCTGCGGCCAGGCCACAGGCCGGGCCAGAGGCCAGGTGAGATCGGGTGTGGGTCAGAGGTAGTGGTGCCAGGTCCGAGGTCCGAGTCGTCACGAGGGCCGCAGGAGTTGTGCGGCCAGGCCGATCAGGACCGGTACGACCCCGAGCGCCAGAAAGGCGGGCAGGAAGCACGCCGCCAGCGGCATCGTGACCAGCACCCCCGCGCGGCGGGCCCGTTCGGCCGACGAGCGGGACTGCTGCGCTCGCAGCTCCGCCGCGATCCGGGAGACGCCCTCCACGGCCGGGATCCCCGATATGCCCGCCCGCTCCATGCACCGGGCCAGCCCCTGGGCACCGGGGAGCGCGCCGAAACGCTGCCAGGTCGTCCCGGGGTCGCCGCCCAGCCGCAGTTCCGCGGCCACACGCCACAGGTGCTCGCCGACGGTTCCGCCGAGCGACCGCCCGACCGCCTCGGTCGACGCCCGCGGGCCGGCTCCCGCTGCCAGGCAGGCCGCGAGCAGGTCCGCGGCCGGCGCCAGGGCCGCACGCAGCCCGGCCTCGGCCGCCTGCCGCGCGGCCCGTGCCTTCGTACGGCGCTGCCACCTCGCGACTCCGTACGCCACGGCGAGTCCCAGTACGCCACCGGTCACCCCGCCGACGAGAATGGCCACGACGCCCGCGACCACAGCGGCCCCGGCCCGCTCCCGGACCGCAACGGTCCGTCTCCGTTCCCGTTCCCTCCCCCGTTTGCGCCCCGGCGCCGGGCACCGGCCCACGTCGTCGACGCGCTGAGTGTGGTCCGCGGCCAGGATCACTCGCGCCCGTCGCCGGACGGCCCGTACGCCGCTCGCGTTCCTGAGCGCGGACAGGGCACACACCGCGGCGGTCAGGGCGAGAAGAACCATCCCCAGGGTGTGGACAACTTCTCGGGCGACGCCCGGTGCGACATCAGCGGACATGATCGCCTCCCTCGGCAGCCGCGATGATGCGCGCCGTCCAGGCCATGCCGCACCACTCCAGAAGGCCTCCGACGAGCAGGCACGCCCACCCGGCGGGGGAGTGCAGCAGCACCCGGAGCGGATCGGCGCCGAGGGCGCTGCCCATCGCGAGCCCGCCGGCCGGAAGGAGGGCGAGCATCAAGGCCGTTGCTCTCGGGCCGGCCAACTGGGCGCGCAGGTCGTCGTGTTGGTCACGTAGCGCCCTCAAGGCCGTTGCGATCCGTTCCAGCCCGGCGGCCAGCCCCGCACCGCCGTCGACGGCGACCTGCCAGCACGCCGCCACTCCGGCCAGCCCCTCCGCGCCGGGCAGCCGCGCCGCCTCCCGAAGGGCCGCCGGTACGTCCCCGCCGAACCGGGCCGCCGCCACGACCGCCGCGCCCTCGTCCCCGAAACCCGCGGCACCGACCGCCGTCAGGGCCTGTCCGGGCTGGCGTCCGGCCCGTAGCTCCCCCGCCACCGCCTCGCACAGCTCGATCACCGCCGCGCCCCGGCGCTCCCGTTCCCGCATCCGCTCGCGGGCCCGTAGCCACCGCCGGACCAGGACCGTCGCCACCACTGCCGCGATCACGGGCACCACCGATCCGCCCATCACACCGAGGGCGACTCCGGCCGGCAGACACCACAGTTCCCGTGGAGCCGCACCCTTCGGGGGCCGGGCGGGGCCGGCCTTCCCACCTCTACCTGTCCGGAAGCCCCGGTACGCACCCCACACCGCCCACGTCACCCGGTGCGCCACCCACCGCACCATCCGCCGGAACCCGGACTCCCCTACCTCCGGCCCGTCCACGAACAGCACGCGCGCCCGTCGTACCTCTCCGCTCCGTCCGCGGGACATCCAGACCGCCAATCCCGCACACACCACGGCTGCACACGTGGGGCCCACGGCCACCGTCACTCCACCGACGTCACTCAGCTCGCTCATGTCACTCATCCCGCACCCCTCCCCCGCTCGCACAAACCCGTCAACCGCTGCCAGCCCGGCGCCTCTTGGAAGCCCTCCGGGGCCCACACCGCCGCCGGTACGGTCACCACGAAGCCGTCCCGGTCCCGCTCCAGCACGTCCACCCGAGCGAGTCGCCGCCGGCCGTCCCTGTCCCGTACGAGATGCAGCACCACGGACAGGGCGGCCGCCACCTGGCTGTGCAGCGCCGCCCGGTCCAGCCCGGCCGTCGAACCGAGGGCCTCCAGGCGCGCCGGGACGTCGCCGGGGGTGTTCGCGTGGACCGTTCCCGAGCCGCCCTCGTGGCCCGTGTTCAGCGCCGCCAGCAGGTCCGTGACCTCTGCGCCGCGGACCTCGCCGACCACCAGCCGGTCCGGCCGCATCCGCAGCGCCTGCCGCACCAGGTCCCGCAGGGTGACGCGGCCGATGCCCTCCTGGTTCGCGGGCCGGGTCTCCAGCCGGACGACGTGCGGGTGGTCCGGTCTCAGCTCCGCGGAGTCCTCGGCCAGTACGAGCCGTTCGGCCGGTCCAGCCAGGCCCAGCAGCGAGCTGAGCAGCGTGGTCTTCCCCGAGCCCGTCCCGCCGCTGATCAGGAAGGAGAGCCGGGCGTCCAGCACGTCCCGTAGCAGCCGGTCGCCGTCCGGCGGCACCGTGCCGGCCGCGACCAGCTCGGCCAGGGTGAAGGCGCGGGGGCGCGGGACGCGCAGGGACAGACAGGTGCCCGCGACCGCCACCGGAGGCAGTACGGCGTGCAGGCGGGTTCCGTCGGGCAACCGCGCGTCCACCCAGGGGTGGGCGTCGTCCAGCCGCCGACCGGCCACCGAGGCCAGCCGCTGGGCGAGCCGGCGCACCGCGGTCTCGTCGGCGAAGCGCACCGGCGTGCGCTCCAGCCCGCCGCCGCGGTCCACCCACACCTCGTCCGGTGAGGTGACCAGGACGTCGGTCACCTCCGGTTCGGCGACGAGTGGTTCGAGGGGGCCGCAGCCGACCAGCTCCGACCGCAGGGCGGACACGACGCCCAGCACCTCCGCGTCACCGAGCAGCCGGCCCTCGGCGCGCAGCGCCATCGCGACCCGCGCGGGCGTAGGTTCCGCGCCCGTCCGGGCCAGCCGGCCGCGCACCGCTTCCAGCAGCCCGGCGCCGGTGCCCGTACCGGTCGCGTCACGGGCCGACCGGTCGCCGGGCAGCAGCAGGCCGTCCGCTCCCAGCTCTTCGGCCCGCGCGGGTGGCTCTTCAGCCCTCATGGGAACCACCCCCAGTGCCCCTACCGAGCCCTGCCCGCGCGCTGTCGGCCTCCGGTCCCGCCGTTTCCGGCAGGACCCGCTCCCAGAAGGCCGTGCCGAAGTGCCGTAGCGGGCCTCGGGTGTTGGCTCCCGGGGGTGCGCCGCGGGCCAGTTCGCCCGACAGGCCGGGCTCCCAGTCCAGCTCTCCGGCCAGTGGAAGGCCGAGCAGCCGGGCGGTTTCCTGGGGCGACAGCTCCGCCGCGCGGCCGGTGTGCGGGCCGGGGCTGCCGCGCGTCACCACGCGGACGTCCGGCAGGACCGTACGGACCAGTGCCGCCACGCGCCGGGCCGCCGCGACCGCCCGCAGCTCGGTGGGGACGACCAGCAGCCCGAGGTCGATCTGCGCGAGGGCTTCCACCACCGCTTCGTCCAGCCGGCGCGGCAGGTCCACCACCACGGCGCCACCCCGCCTGCGCGCCGCCGCCATGACCGCGCGCATCGCCTGCGGCGGGATCGCCACCGCGTCGCCCCGGTCCCAGCTCAGTACGCGTAAGGAGTGCAGCCGCGGCAGCGCTTCCTCCAGGGCGTCACCACCCATCCGGCCGCGCGACTCGGCGAAGGCGGGCCAGCGCAGCCCTTCCTCCTTCTCGCCGCCCAGCAGTACGTCGAGGCCGCCGCCCAGCGGGTCCGCGTCGACCAGGACGGTACGGCGGCCGGCGCGGGCCGCCGTCAGGGCCAGGGCACAGGCGAGCGTGCTCGCGCCGGCGCCGCCGCTGCCGCCGATCACCCCCACCGTCACGGCCGCCGGCCCGGCGCCCTCCACCGCGTCGGCGATCCGGTCCACGAGCCAGCTCTCGCCTCCGGGGAGCACCAGCACCCGTTCCGCCCCGACGGTGACGGCCAGCCGCCACAGCTGCCGGTCGTCCGCGCACCGGGCGACGAGCACCACCCCGTCCCGACGGCCCGCCCCGCACAGCCGGGGCGCGCAGTCGGCGCCGACGATCACCAGGGGCGCCGAGGCCCAGCCGGGGCTGCGGCCCCGTGCCACGCCGTGCGCCACCTCGGGCGTCGCGCCGGCCGCGGCGCACAGTCTCAGGAGGTCGTCGAGGAGGTCCTCGTCCTCGGTGACGATCAGCGGTCCGCCGCGCCGTTCGGCGGGCCCGGGCGGTTGATCGGGAGTCATACGTCCGGCCACGTTCCGTTCCCCTATCGCTACAGAACTCACACATCCGCGAACTCGCGGAGTTTCACCGTGCAGCGATCCGGAAAATCCCGTGGATCTTGGTCCAAAACTGTGGACAACTCAAAGGCTGTGAATATCCCAGTCACCTATACCGGCGACCTTGAAGGCTCCCTTAGAGCAGCGCTACGACTACCCTGAGTGAGCTGTAACGGGTGTCAGCAAGCGCCGCGCGGGCGATGAAGAGGAAGCGGCCGATCCGCCTCGGACGGGCAAAAACGCGTCCGGACATGCGACGACCCCCGCCGGGGGGGAGAGCGGGGGTCGTCCCCACGGCCGACTCGGGGGGGGAGGAGTCGGGCCGGGTTAGCACGGTCGCGAACGATCCGTGACTTCCATGGTGTACCCGAGAGCCTTCTCAGGCAAACCCACGCGCCACACCTTACGCCGAATGGTGGGCGCCTATGCTCGCCCCGTGGAAAACCACTCCGTGCCCCACTCGGCGACTCACTCGACACCTCGCACAGCCGCGTTCTTCGACCTGGACAAGACAGTCATTGCTAAGTCGAGCACGCTGACCTTCAGCAAGTCGTTCTACCAAGGCGGCCTGATCAATCGCCGGGCCGTTCTGCGCACCGCCTACGCCCAGTTCGTCTTCCTCGCCGGCGGCGCCGACCACGACCAGATGGAGCGGATGCGCGCCTACCTGTCGGCGCTCTGCCGGGGCTGGGACGTGGCCCAGGTCCGGGAGATCATCGCGGAAACCCTCCACGAGCTGATCGACCCGCTCATCTACGACGAGGCCGCCTCGCTCATCGAGGAGCACCACACCGCCGGCCGCGACGTCGTGATCGTCTCCACCTCGGGCGCCGAGGTGGTCGAGCCGATCGGCAAGCTGCTCGGCGCCGACCGCGTGGTGGCCACCCGTATGGTCGTCGGCGAGGACGGCCGCTTCACGGGCGAGGTGGAGTACTACGCCTACGGTCCGACCAAGGCGCAGGCGGTACGGGACCTCGCCGCCTCCGAGGGCTACGACCTGGCGCGCTGCTACGCGTACAGCGATTCGGCGACCGACGTACCCATGCTGGAGGCGGTCGGCCACCCGTATGCCGTCAATCCGGACCGCGCGCTGCGGCGGGAAGCCGCGAGCCGAGGCTGGCCGGTCCTGTCCTTCACCCGACCGGTCCAGCTCAAGCAGCGGCTGCCGTCGCTGGGCATGCCGTCGCGTCCGGTGCTCGCCACGGTGGCTGCCGTGGGCGCGGCCGCCGCCACCGCGGGCCTGGTCTGGTACGCAAACCGGCGGCGCCCGATTGCTGCCCGTATCACCCGAGTTTGAAGGGAAAAGTAAAGAACTGTGGCGAGGGGTTCCGCTTCACCCGCGGCAGGAGTACAAAGGACGTAACGGCCCGCGAGACCAGGGACATCCGAGAGGAAGACCTTCTACGCAGCAAGGCCCCACGGACCGAAGCACGGAAACCGGGCACCCACGCGACGCCGACCCGTCGATTACGGGCCAGCCGTACCAGGTGAGGACCAAGTCTCCGACCTGATCGGCACATACGGAGCGCGCTTGGTAACCCGGTGGACGTGCCAGCGGCGGTACCGGAACGACTGGGTACCGCCGCAACCCTTTGTCCGGGGGCGCTAGCCCCCCGGAAGAACCCCCGTCAAGCCGCTCCCCGCTGCATCGCCTCGCACACCGCCGTGCTCTCCCGCGCGCCCAGCTCCGCCGCCCGGCCGCAGTGTGCGATCCACGCCGCCATGCCCTCCGGGGTGCCGGACGCGTAGCCCTCCAGTGCCGCCACGTAAGCGGCCCGGTCCTGTTCCGCGTGGCCGACCTCCGACGGACAGACCGACTTCGGGTCCAGCCCGCTGCCGACCAGCACGATGCGCTCGGCGGCCCGCGCGACCAGCCCGTTGTACGAGCCGAAGGGCCGCAGCGCCAGCAGTTCGCCGTGCACCACGGCCGCCACCACCAGAGCCGGCGCCTCGCTGCCCGCCAGCAGCAGCCGCGCCAGCCCGTCCAGCCGCCCGGCCACCTCGTCGGCGTCCGGCAGCGGCAGCTCCACCAGGGGCTCGTCGACCGGTTCGCCCACCAGCCGCGGCCGCCCCACCGACTCCTGCTGCGCGCCGCCGCCCGCCGCCACCAGGTGCAGCCGCGCCAGCACCCGCAGCGGCGACTGCCGCCACACGCTGAGCAGCTGCCCGGCCTCGGCGGTCAGCCGCAGCGCCGCGCCGACCGTACGCGGCTCGCCCTCGACGCCGAAGTCGGAACGCCGCCGCACCTCCTCCAGCGCCCAGTCGGCCCCCGCCAGCGCGGCGGAGGCACGCGCTCCGCGCAGCGCCGCCTCGGAGGTGACCTCGTTGCTGCGCCGCCGCATGATCCGGTGCCCGTAGACCCGGTCCACGCTCTTGCGCACGGAGTCCACGGAGTCGGCGACTCCCGGGAGGGAGGCCAGGGTCGCGAGCGGATCGGCTGTCGTACTCATGGGTACGACCCTACGCACCCCGTAAGCCGCAAGGCGGAACCGCTCGAAGGAGTGGTCTTCTTCACCCGGACCTCTCACCACGGGCAACTCGACGATTACGCTTCGTGACCATGAAGATCGCGTTCGTGGGCAAGGGCGGCAGTGGGAAGACCACGCTGTCCTCCCTGTTCATCCGCCACCTCGCCGCCGCCCGCGTCCCCGTGGTCGCGGTGGACGCCGACATCAACCAGCACCTGGCCGGCGCCCTCGGCATGGACGAGACGGAGGCCGCCGCCCTGCCCGCGCTCGGCGCCCGGCTGCCGCTGGTCAAGGACTATCTGCGCGGCACCAACCCGCGGATCGCCTCCGCCGAGACGATGATCAAGACGACACCGCCCGGCGAGGGCTCCCGGCTGCTGCGGGTCGTCGAGGACAACCCGGTGTACGCGGCGTGCGCCCGGCCCGTCCTCCTGGAGGGCGAGCCGGTACGCCTGATGGCGACCGGCCCCTTCGCCGCGTCCGACCTGGGGGTGGCCTGCTACCACTCCAAGGTCGGCGCGGTCGAGCTGTGCCTGAACCACCTCGTGGACGGCCGCGAGGAGTACGTCGTCGTCGACATGACGGCCGGCTCGGACTCCTTCGCCTCCGGGATGTTCACCCGCTTCGACCTGACCTTCCTGGTCACCGAGCCCACCCGTAAGGGCGTCGCGGTCTACCGCCAGTACAAGGACTACGCACGGGACTACGGCATCGCCCTCAAGGTCGTCGGCAACAAGGTCCAGGGCCCGGACGACGTCGCCTTCCTGGCCGACGAGGTGGGTGAGGACCTGCTGCTGACGGTGGGGGACTCGGCGTGGGTACGGGCCATGGAGAAGGGCCGGCCGCGCCGCTTCGACCTGCTGGAGGCCGCCCACCGGCAGGCCCTGAAGGAGCTGCACGCCGCCGCTGACGAAACGTACGAGCAGCGCGACTGGGAGCGCTACACCCGGCAGATGGTGCACTTCCACCTGAAGAACGCGGAAAGCTGGGCGAACGCGAAGACGGGCGCCGACCTGGCGGCCCAGGTCGATCCCGCCTTCGTGCTCGCCGAGCCGGAAGGGGCGCCGCTGCCGGCCTGACACCTCCTCAGGAGCCGCCCGGACGAGGCCGTACGGCCCCTACGCCCCGCCCCGCCCTACCGGTTCGGCCGGTCCCGCCGAACCGGCGGGCTTCTCCGGCGCGCCCGGCTTCGCGGACGGGGACGCCAGATAGCTCTTCCAGCCGCCCTTCGGGGCGCCGCCCACGGGCAGCGCGCGCAGCTTCGCCAGCACCTTCGGGTCCTGCGCGTCGAGCCAGTCGGCCAGTTGCTTGAAGGTCACGCAGCGCACGCCCTCGCGGGGGCAGACGGTCTTGATCGTGTCCTCGACGGCGCGCATGTACGTACCGCCGTTCCAGGACTCGAAGTGGTTGCCGACGATGAGCGGCGCCCGGTTGCCCTTCTCGGCCCGCTCGAACGCGGCGACCAGGCCGTCCCGCATCTGCTTGCCCCAGGCGGCGTGCATCGCCGGGTCGCCCCGGGTCGTACCGGACTGGTTGGCCAGGAAGTTGTAGTCCATCGAGAGCGTCTCGAAGGCGCGGCCCGGCACGGGGATCTGCTGGAGGGGGAAGTCCCAGATCCCGTCGATCTGCCGGGGCCACAGCTGGCGGCCGCCGACGGAGCTGGAGTCGTAGCGGAAACCCATCTCCTTGGCGGCCGGGATCAGGTTGCGCTGCCCTTCGAGGCAGGGGGCGCGGCCGCCGACCAGCTCCTTGCTGTAGTCGAACGGCAGCGGCTTCTCGGTCTTCAGCCCGGTGTGCGTCTTCCAGGACTTGACGAACGCCTCGGCCTGCTGGATCTCACTCTTCCACTCCTCCGGCGACCAGGTGCCGACGCCGCCGTTCGCGCCGCAGAAGTGGCCGTTGAAGTGCGTACCGATCTCGTTGCCGTCCATCCAGGCACCGCGGATCTGCTCCACGGTGGCCCGTACGCCCTTGACGTCGTTGAAGCCGATGTCGGAGGCGCCGGGGCTGTGCTTGGGCGGGTGGTAGGCCTCCTTCTTGCTGCCGGGGAGCAGGTAGACGCCGCTGAGGAAGTACGTCATACGGGCGTCGTACTTCTTGCCGACGGCGCGGAAGTGCGAGAACAGCTTCTGGCTGTCCTCGCCGGCGCCGTCCCAGGAGAAGACCACGAACTGCGGCGGCCGCTCACCGGGTCTCAGCCGCTCGGCCTTCGGCTGCATCGGCTGTGCGCCGGTGTACGCGGTCGAGCCGTCACCGATGAGCTTGACCTGCTGGGCGGGGCGCTGCGGCGCGGCCTGGCCCGCTTGGGCGCCGTTCGCCCCGCCCCCGGCTCCCCCGGCACAGCCGGCGACCGCCGCCAGCGCCATCGTCGTGACCATTCCGGCCGTGACCCTTGCTGCGGCTGCCATCAGCCACCTCACTCCCTGAGCTGCGAACTGCGACACGGAAACATCAAAAAAACTGATTAACCGTTTTTAAGCTCGCATAAGCCACGGGATGGGCCGTAAGGGACAAGCGACGCGACGCCGCAGTCACTCGAAAGACGGAACGGTAGACCCGAATGCCTGAAAAGACTTCTCTGGGCCTTTACGTGTCATTACGCTTCGTTTACCGATGCTTGAGAGTCACCGGGCCGTCACGAACCGTGACACCAGCCGGCCGGCTCGCGTCCCGCCGCAGTACACCGCCGCCCACGATCGCGCCTCGCGCGAGCGCGCCGCCCCGGAGGAGACGGGAATGTCGCAGCTACAGAAGCCGCCAGGGCCGGCCGGTGCCCCCGGCACCCGCCGTACCCAGCACCCACGGCCCGCCCCATCCGCGCAGCCCGCCGACCGGGCCGCGGCCCGGCGCGGCGACCTGTCCGCCTCGGTCGTCGTCTTCCTGATCGCCGTACCGCTCTCGCTCGGCCTCGCCCTGGCCACCGGCGCGCCCCTCCAGGCGGGCCTGGTCGCCGCGGCCGCCGGCGGCATCGTGGCCGGACTGCTCGGCGGCGCGCCCCTCCAGGTCAGCGGCGCGGCGACGAGCCTGCTCGTGGTCACGGCCGAACTGGTGCAGCGGTACGGCTGGCGGGCCACCTGCGCCGTCACGGTCCTCGCCGGGCTGGCCCAACTGGCCCTCGGCGCCGCACGGGTCGCCCGGGGCGCGCTCGCCATCAGCCCGGCGATCGTGCACGCCATGCTCGCGGGCATCGGCGTCACGATCGCCGTGGGCCAGCTGCACGTGGTGCTCGGCGGCAGCCCTGACAGCTCGGCGGTCGACAACGTCGTCGCGCTGCCCGGCCAGCTGGCACATCCGCACGTCGCCGCCCTGCTCATCGGTGCCGTCACGGTCGGCGTGCTCGCCGGGTGGCCGCGGCTGCCCGGGCGGGCCGGACGGGCGCTGCGGACGGTCCCGGCGCCGCTGGCCGCCGTGGCCGCCGCGACGGCCGTGAGCGCGACGGTGCCGGTGCCGCGGGTCGCGCTGCCCGACTGGTCCTTGCAGGCGCTGCCCGCCCTCCCGGACGGGCCGGTCCTCGGGATCGTCGCGGCCGTGCTGACCGTCACCCTCGTGGCCAGCATGGAGTCGCTGCTGTCGGCGGTCGCCGTCGACCGCCTGGCCGCCGACCGGGGGGTGACCACGTCCGGTACCGACCTGAACCGCGAACTGGCGGGTCAGGGCGTCGCCAACGTGCTGTCCGGGCTGCTCGGCGGCCTCCCGGTGGCCGGCGGCGCGATGCGCGGCTCGGCAAACGTACGGGCGGGCGCGGTCAGCCGCCGCGCCACCGTGCTGCACGGCGTCTGGGTGGTCCTCTGCGCCGGCCTGCTGGCCACGGCCCTGGAGCTGATCCCGCTGGCCGCGCTCGCCGCGCTGGTGATGGTCGTGGGCGTACGGATGGTGAGCTTCGCGCACATCAAACACGTGCAGCGGCACCGGGAGTTCCCGGTGTACGCGGTCACCCTGGGCGGCGTGGTGCTCTTCGGCGTCCTCCAGGGTGTGGCCCTGGGTATCGGGGTCACGGTCTTCCTGTCGCTGCGCCGGCTGACCCATACCCGGGTCACGGTCAGCGCCGAGGAGGGCCGCCACCGGGTGTGCGTCAATGGGCAGTTGACATTCCTCGCGGTACCGAGGCTGACCCGGGCCCTCGCCCAGGTGCCCTCGGGGGCGGACACCGTCGTCGAACTGGGCGGCTCCTTCATGGACCACGCCGCGTACGAGGCCCTGCGGGCCTGGTCCGACCGGCAGCGCGCGGGCGGCGGCTGGGTGACCCTCGGCGGCCGCGCCGGGAGCCCGATCGCGGAGCCCGCCAGCGCCCACCAGTGCCGCCCGTGGACGCCGTGGCGCAACCACCACTGCACCCGCCCGCCCCAAGAGGCTGCGCCGCAGACCAGCGGGAGCCAACTGCTGCACGGGGTCAGCGCGTTCCAGCGCCATACGGCCCCGCTGGTACGGGACGAGCTGGCGCGGCTGGCCCACGAAGGCCAGCGGCCCACCCAGCTCTTCCTGACGTGTGCCGACTCCCGCCTGGTCACCAGCATGATCACAGCGAGCGGCCCGGGTGACCTGTTCACCGTCCGCAATGTCGGCAACCTGATGCCGCCGCCCGGCACGGACGCCGCGTGCGACTCGGTGGGCGCGGCCATCGAGTACGCGGTGGAGGTTCTGGAGGTCGGTTCGCTGACCGTGTGCGGCCATTCGGGGTGCGGCGCGATGCAGGCGCTGCTCGGTGCCGACCACGAGCCGGGCGCGCGGACGCCGCTCGCGCGCTGGCTGCGGCACGGCCGTCCGAGTCTGGCGCGGATGCAGCGGATCGGCCGACTGGGGCGGGGTGAAGTCGCGCTCGCGGAGCGGCCGGTGGCCGATGACGTGGAGCGGCTCGCGCTGGTCAACGTCGTCCAGCAGCTCGACCACCTGATGTCGTACGCGTGCGTCGCCCGGCGTGTCGCCGAGGGCGCGCTCACCCTGCACGGGATGTACTTCCACGTGGCCGAGGCCCAGACGTACCTCCTCGACCGGACCACGGGCACGTTCAGCGCGGTACGGCCGCGGGCGGCGACGGTCACGGCGTGACCCGGCCGCCTTCCGGACGTCAGCCCACAGCGCCCGCTCACCCCTTCCGGTGCTCCGCCGCCCCACCCGTAAACGGCTCTTGACCTGCGGAACATAAAGGTCTACACCAATTTTTGTCCACAGGCCTTGTCAGGCCGGGCAGTGGGCTGATGAGCTAGGGCCGGGAGAGACATCGCACGCCCCGGGAATGGGAGATGACGTGAGCAACGAAAGCCTGGCCAACCTTCTGAAGGAGGAGCGGCGGTTCGCGCCGCCCGCCGATCTGGCCGCCGACGCCAACGTCACCGCCGAGGCGTACGACCAGGCCGCGGCGGACCGGCTGGGTTTCTGGGCCACCCAGGCCAAGCGGCTGACCTGGCAGACCGAGCCCACCGAGACGCTCGACTGGTCCAACCCGCCGTTCGCCAAGTGGTTCGCCGACGGCAAGCTCAACGTCGCGTACAACTGCGTGGACCGCCATGTGGAGAACGGGCTCGGCGACCGCGTCGCCCTCCACTTCGAGGGCGAGCCCGGCGACACCCGCTCGATCACCTACGCCCAGTTGCAGCGTGAGGTCTCCCAGGCCGCCAACGCGCTGGCCGAGCTGGGCGTCACGGCCGGCGACCGGGTCGCGATCTACCTGCCGATGATCCCCGAGGCGGTCATCGCCATGCTGGCCTGCGCCCGCCTGGGCGCGCCGCACTCGGTCGTCTTCGGCGGCTTCTCCGCGGACGCGCTGGCGACCCGGATCAACGACGCGGACGCCCGCGTCGTGATCACCGCCGACGGCGGTTACCGCCGCGGCAAGCCCTCCGCCCTCAAGCCCGCCGTCGACGAGGCGCTGACCCGGCCCGGTACGGAGAACGTGCGCAGCGTGCTGGTCGTACGCCGCACCGGTCAGGAGGACGTGGCCTGGACCGAGGGCCGCGACGTGTGGTGGCACGACATCGTCGGGCGGCAGAGCGAGACCCACACCCCGGAGGCGTTCGACGCCGAGCACCCGCTGTTCATCCTCTACACCTCCGGCACCACCGGTAAGCCCAAGGGCATCCTGCACACCACCGGCGGCTATCTCACCCAGGTGGCGTACACCCACCACGCCGTCTTCGACCTCAAGCCGGAGACCGATGTCTACTGGTGCACCGCCGACGTCGGCTGGGTGACCGGCCACTCGTACATCACGTACGGCCCGCTGGCCAACGGCGCGACCGAGGTGCTCTACGAGGGCACGCCCGACACCCCGCACCAGGGCCGCTGGTGGGAGATCGTGCAGAAGTACGGCGTCACGATCCTCTACACCGCGCCGACCGCGATCCGCGCCTGCATGAAGTGGGGCGACGACATCCCCGCGAAGTACGACCTGTCCTCGCTGCGGGTCCTCGGTTCGGTGGGCGAGCCCATCAACCCGGAGGCGTGGATGTGGTACCGCAAGCACATCGGCGCCGACCAGGCCCCGATCGTCGACACGTGGTGGCAGACGGAGACCGGCGGCATGATGCTGAGCCCGCTGCCCGGTGTCACGGAGACCAAGCCCGGTTCGGCGCAGCGCCCGCTGCCCGGCATCGCGGCCACCGTCGTGGACGACGAGGCCCACGAGGTGCCGAACGGGGGCGGCGGCTACCTGGTCCTGACCGAGCCGTGGCCGTCCATGCTCCGCACGATCTGGGGCGACGACCAGCGCTACCTGGACACCTACTGGTCCCGCTTCGAGGGCAGGTACTTCGCGGGTGACGGCGCGAAGAAGGACGAGGACGGCGACATCTGGCTGCTGGGCCGGGTGGACGACGTGATGCTGGTCTCCGGCCACAACATCTCCACCACCGAGGTCGAGTCCGCGCTGGTCTCGCACCCGAAGGTCGCCGAGGCCGCCGTGGTCGGCGCGACCGACCCGCAGACCACCCAGTCGATCTGCGCCTTCGTCATCCTGCGCGGCACCGCGGCGGAGGACGAGGGGCTGGTGGAGGAGTTGCGGGCGCACGTCGGCAAGCAGCTGGGCCCGATCGCCAAGCCCAAGCGCGTGCTGCCGGTGGCCGAGCTGCCGAAGACCCGCTCCGGCAAGATCATGCGCCGTCTGCTGCGCGACGTCGCCGAGAACCGCGATCTGGGTGACGTCTCGACGCTGACGGACTCCGGCGTGATGGACCTGATCCAGCAGAAGCTGCCCTCGGCGGCGAGCGAGGACTGACCAGCAGAGGGGCCGCCTGCCGGCCCTCAGGAGAACCACAGGACCCACCGCGCGCTCCGGCGGAGCGCGCCCGGTGACCAGGCATCGGCGCCCCGCGCTCGTACACATGTGCTGATGACTGACCACCTCCCCGAGGGGCACCCGTCCGCAGGCCGGCCGGGTGCCCCTCGCCTGTTCCGGGCGCCCCGCACCCGCCGCCGAGCGGCCGATCGCACCAAATGCCCGTAAGGTGAAGATCGCCGGAATGTTCCCCGAGCGGCCCGGGTACAGTAGGGATCGCGTCAAGAACGCGACAAATACCAAAGGTGCGCCGGGAAGTCTGGTCGGCAACTGCAACAGCCGTATCCAGCTGCCGAAACACCGGAGGTCCTCGCGTGAGCGCGCCCCACAACCGTCGATCCATATTCCTCGGCCGGATGTCCCTGCCCGAGCGGAACTTCATCGCGGATGCGCTGCGCGCCGAGACCGTGGGCGGCGTCCTGCTGCTGGCCGCCGCCGTCGCGGCCCTGATCTGGGCCAACACCCTGGGCTCCAGCTACGAGTCGGTACGGGGCTTCCACCTCGGCATCGGCTCCCTCGGCCTGGACCTGTCCGTGCAGCACTGGGCCGCCGACGGCCTGCTCGCCGTCTTCTTCTTCGTCGCCGGCATCGAGCTCAAGCGCGAACTGGTCGCCGGCGACCTGCGCGAACCCAAGAAGGCCGTCCTCCCCGTGGTCGCCGCGCTGTGCGGCATGGCGATGCCCGCCCTGGTCTACTTCCTGGTCAACACCGCGGGCGGCGGCTCGGCGGCCGGCTGGGCCGTGCCGACCGCCACCGACATCGCCTTCGCGCTGGCCGTGCTCGCCGTCATCGGCACGTCCCTGCCGTCCGCGCTGCGCGCCTTCCTGCTCACCCTCGCCGTCGTCGACGACCTCTTCGCGATCCTGATCATCGCGGTCTTCTTCACCTCGCAGCTCAACTTCCTGGCGCTCGGCTTCGCCGTCGTCGGCCTCGTCGTCTTCCACCTGCTGCTGCGCAAGGGCGTCCGCGGCTGGTACATCTACGTACCGCTCGCCCTGGTCATCTGGGGCCTGATGTACAACAGCGGCATCCACGCCACCATCGCGGGCGTCGCCATGGGACTGATGCTGCGCTGCCACCGCCGCGACGGCGAGGAGCAGTCCCCCGGTGAGCACATCGAGCACCTGGTGCGGCCCGTGTCGGCCGGGCTCGCGGTGCCGCTGTTCGCGCTCTTCTCGGCGGGCGTGTCGGTCTCCGGCGGCGCGCTGCACGACGTGTTCACCAAGCCGGAGACGCTCGGCGTCGTCCTCGGCCTGGTCGTCGGCAAGGCAGTGGGCATCTTCGGCGGTACGTGGTGCGCGGCCCGCTTCACCAAGGCGGAGCTGAACCCCGACCTGAAATGGCCGGACGTCTTCGCCGTCGCCTCGCTCGCCGGCATCGGCTTCACGGTCTCCCTGCTCATCGGCGAGCTGGCGTTCACCGACGACCCGCTGCTGACCGACGAGATCAAGGCGGCCGTCCTGACGGGCTCGGTGATCGCCGCGGTGCTGTCCGGGATCCTGCTGAAGATACGTAACGCCAAATACCGGAAGCTGTGCGAGGACGAGGACCGCGACGAGGACCAGGACGGCATCCCGGACGTGTACGAACTGGGCAATCCGGCGTACCACCTGCGGATGGCGAAACTCCTGGAGGAAAAGGCCGCGGAACACCGCCGCCTTGCCGAAGTGGCCTCCGGCGCGAACGCCGGGGACGATGGTCCGGCATGATCTGAGAGGCTTTAGCATCCGGGAGAAGACAAGAGGGAGACGTCGATGAGCACAGCCGACGACGGCGCGGACCGCAGCCTCGGGCAACTGGTGGCCGCGGCCACCGCCGAGATGTCCGCACTGGTGCACGACGAAATCGCACTGGCCAAGGCCGAGCTGCGGCAGGACGCCAAGCGGGCCGGCATCGGCAGCGCCGCGTTCCTCGTGGCCGGTGCGCTGGCGCTGTTCGCGCTGCCGGTCCTGAGCTTCGCCGCCGCCTACGGCATCCACAACCTCGGCCTCGGCCTCGCCTGGTCCTTCCTGATCGTCGGCGGCGCCTTCCTGGTCGTCGCGCTGCTGCTGGTCCTGATGGCGGTCAGCAAGCTCAAGAAGATCAAGAAGCCGGAGAAGACCATCAGTTCGGCCAAGGAGACGGCCGCCGTACTGCAGAACGTCAAGCCGCATCCGCGGGCGGTTCCCGAGGACCACCCGGTCCTGGAGTCTGTGACACGCTCCTCCGTATGACGGCTCCCGACAGTTCCGACTCGGTCGTCCGTCCCGAAGGGCCCTGGACCCACCGGGACGTGGCGGCCAACGGCGCGCGTTTCCACATCACCGAGATGGGTGACGGCCCGCTGGTGCTGTTGCTGCACGGCTTCCCGCAGTTCTGGTGGACCTGGCGCCACCAGCTCCCGGCGCTCGCCGGCGCGGGTTTCCGTGCGGTGGCGATGGACCTGCGGGGCGTGGGCGGCAGCGACCGCACGCCCCGCGGCTACGATCCGGCCAACCTGGCCCTGGACATCACCGGGGTCGTACGGTCGCTGGGCGAGCCGGACGCCGCGATCGTCGGCCATGACCTCGGCGGTTACCTGGCGTGGACCGCCGCGGTGATGCGGCCGAAGCTCGTACGGCGGCTGGCGGTGTCCTCGATGCCGCACCCGCGGCGCTGGCGCGCGGCCATGCTGGCCGACGTCAAGCAGACCCGGCAGAGCTCCCACGTATGGAACTTCCAGCGGCCGTGGCTGCCCGAACGCAAGCTGGTGGCGGACGACGCCGCCCTGGTGGGACGCCTGATCCGGGACTGGTCCGGGCCACGGCTGCCCGAGGACGAGGACGTCGAGGTCTACCGGCGGGCGATGTGCATCCCCTCGACCGCGCACTGCTCGATCGAGCCGTACCGCTGGATGGTGCGGTCGATGGCCCGGCCGGACGGCATCCAGTTCAACCGGCGCATGAAGTGGCCCGTACGGGTGCCGACGCTGCACCTGCACGGTTCGCTCGACCCCGTGATGCGCACCCGCAGCGCGGCCGGCTCCGGCGAGTACGTCGAGGCCCCGTACCGCTGGCGGCTCTTCGACGGCCTCGGGCACTTCCCGCACGAGGAGGACCCGGCGGCGTTCTCGACAGAGCTGATCAACTGGCTGCAGGACCCGGAGCCGGACCGGTAGTCCGGCCTCGTACGGCCTGGTACGGCCCGGTCAGGCCTGGTCCGGCCGGTGCCCCGTACGGCGTCGTTTTCACCGGCGTACGGAGCCCGCGAGGAGCGACACGCCGGCCGAATCCGAACGCGCGTATGACGAACAGCCAATTGCCGCCCGCATAGGCCAATTGACGGCCTGCCGGGCGATTACGGAGCCCGGGGCACGGGCAGAGTCGTGGGTATGGGCTGGACGCACGACTACCGTGACGTGGCACGCAACCGCCGCAGCAACGCCGCTGCAGTGGGCACTCAGGAGAGGGGTTCCTCGGACCTTGTGTCCGGTGGCTCCCCCGACCTCGCCCACCCGCTGGGCATTCCGCGCATCCTGCGCCGACGGGCGCGCTGGATGACCGCGCGCCTGAAGCATCCACGGACCTGACGCCTGCCGGAGCCCCGGGCCCGGGCGGCGGCGTCCGCCTCCCCGCCCGGGTCCGGCCGGCCCGGCCGCACGTCACATCGCGCATCCCTGGCTGTCGACCGGCCGCTCGGCCGTCCGTCCCTTGGTGATGTCCTCGCGGATCTCGTCGGCGGTCAGCGCGTAGCCGGTGTGGGCGTCGTCCAGCGACTTGGCGAACACCACTCCGTACACCTCGCCGCCCGGGGTGAGCAGCGGGCCGCCGGAGTTGCCCTGCCGGACCGTGGCGTACAGGGAGTACACATCACGGCCGACCGTGCCGCGGTGGTAGATGTCCGGGCCGTTGGCGTGGATACGGCTGCGGATACGGGCCGCGCGGACGTCGTAGCCGCCGTTCTCCGGGAAGCCGGCGACGATGGCGCCCTTGCCGGTGCTCGCGTCGCCCTGCGCGAAGCGCAGCGCGGGCGCGGGCAGCGACGGCACGTCGAGCACCGCGATGTCGCGCTCCCAGTCGTACAGGACGACCTTCGCGTCGTACGTACGTCCCTCGCCGCCTATCTGGACGGTCGGCTCCTTGACGCCGCCCACCACGTGCGCGTTGGTCATGACCCGGTGCGGCGCGAAGACGAAGCCGCTGCCTTCGAGGACCTTGCCGCAGCTCGGGGCCGTACCGACGACCTTGACGATGCTCTTGCGCGCCTGGGCCGCCACCGGGCTGTTCGCCAGCTTGGGGTCCGGCGCGGGCACCGAGTGGATCGGCTCGTTCGAGAACGGGGTGAAGACCTGGGGGAAGCCGTTCTGCGCGAGGACCGAGGAGAAGTCCTGGAACCAGGTGTTGGCCTGCTCCGGCATCACCTGGGAGACGCCGAGCAGCACCTTGGAGTTGCGGACCTCCTTGCCCAGCGTCGGCAGGGACGTACGGGCCAGCGCGGAGCCGATCAGCCAGGCGACCAGCAGCATCGCCAGGACGTTGACCAGCGCGCCGCCGGTGGCGTCCAGGGCGCGCGCCGGTGACCAGGTGATGTAGCGCCGCAGTTTGTTGCCCAGGTGGGTGGTCAGCGCCTGTCCTACGGAGGCGCACACCACCACGATGGCGACCGCGGCGATCACCGCGAAGGTGCCCGGTGTGGCGTCGTCGGTGATCTCGTTCCAGATCACAGGCAGCAGGTAGACCGCGACCAGGCCGCCCCCGAGGAAGCCGATCACGGACAGGATGCCGACGACGAAGCCTTGGCGGTAGCCGACCACGGCGAACCACACGGCCGCGAGCAGCAACACGATGTCCAGCACGTTCACGCCCGCCACCGTCTCACGCGCGCCGGTCGAGCGGGACCTGCTTGGCACGGTCCCACGGCAGCTCCCACCCCGCGTAGTGCAGGATCCGGTCAATCACTCCGGCGGTGAACCCCCAGACCAGCGCGTCCTCGACGAGGAAGGCGGGGCCCACGTGGCCACTGGGGTGGCGGGCGGTCACCCGGTGCGCGGGGTCCGTGAGATCCGCCACGGGAACCGTGAAGACCCGGGCGGTCTCCGCCGCGTCCACCGGCCCCACCGGGCTCGGCTCCCGCCACCAGCCCAGGACGGGCGTGACGACGAAGCCGCTCACGGGGATGTACAGCCGCGGCAGCACGCCGAAGACCTGCACACCCGACGGGTCCAGCCCGGTCTCCTCCCACGCCTCGCGCAGCGCGGCGCGCACCGGCCCCGCGCCCTCGGGGTCGCCGTCCTCGGGGTCGAGGGCGCCGCCGGGGAACGAGGGCTGGCCGGCGTGCGAGCGCAGGGTGCCCGCGCGCTCCATGAGCAGCAGCTCCGGGCCGCGGTCGCCGTGCCCGAAGAGGACCAGGACGGCGGACTGCCGGCCACCGCTCTCGGGCGGCAGGAACCGGCTGAGCTGGTGGGGCTCGATCGTGGCGGCGGCACGGGAGACCGGCGTCAGCCATTCCGGCAGGCCGTCGGTGCGGACGGCCGCCTCGTACGCCGCTGTCTTCCCGTACTGCTCCCGTGCGCTCGTCATACGCGCCCCCTCAGGCCCTTGGATCGATGGGATCGATGGTCGTGCGGCCGTGGCCGGTCCTACTCGGGCTGAGTCCGTTCACGGCCGGTTCGGTTCCCCTCCGGGGTGTGACGGTTTCGTCCCGGGCGGCGCGGCGCTCAACGGCCCGCCAGCGGCGGCGCGGGCTGCCCCGGGTAGTCGGCCGGGGGCCGCAGCCGCTGGCCCGGCTGGCCGCCCATCTCGTACTTGAGCAGCTTCTTCGCCTTCTCCGGGTCCAGCTCGCCCTCGCCGTACGAAGGACAGTCGTGCGCGATGGGGCAGGCGCCGCAGGCCGGCTTGCGGGAGTGGCAGACCCGGCGGCCGTGGAAGACGACGCGGTGCGAGAGCATCGTCCACTCGCTCTTGGGGAAGATCTCGGCGATCTCCGCCTCGACCTTCTCCGGGTCCTGCTGCTCGGTCCAGCGGAAGCGGCGCACCAGCCGGCCGAAGTGGGTGTCGACCGTGATGCCCGGTACGCCGAAGGCATTGCCCAGGACCACGTTGGCGGTCTTGCGGCCGACGCCCGGCAGCGTCACCAGGTCCTCCAGGCGACCGGGCACCTCACCGTCGAAACGGTCCCGTAGCGCCGTGGAGAGGCCGAGCAGGGACTTGGCCTTGGCCCGGAAGAAGCCGGTCGGGCGGATCAGCTCCTCCAGCCGCTCGGGCTCGGCGGCGGCCATGTCCTCCGGGGTGGGGTAGGCGGCGAAGAGGGCGGGGGTGGTCTGGTTGACCCGCAGGTCGGTGGTCTGCGCGGACAGCACCGTGGCGACCAGCAGCTCGAAGGAGTTACGGAAGTCCAGCTCGGGGTGGGCGTACGGATACACCTCGGCCAGCTCACGGTTCATCCGGCGGGCCCGGCGGACCATGGCGGTGCGGGACTCGGGGGTGGAGGGTTTCGTGGTGGGGGTTTTGGCGGTGGGGGGCTTGGTGGTGGCCTTGGTGGTGGGGGCCTTGGCAGACGTCTTCTTGGCCGCGGTCTTCTTGGCCGCAGTCTTCTCCGCCGCCGTCTTCTTCGCGGCCGCCGTCTTGGTGGCCGTCTTCTTCGCCGTGGCCTTGTTCGGCGTGGCCTTCTTCGCCGTGGCCCTCTTCACCGTGGCTTTCTTCGCCGTCGCCGGCTCCGCGGCCGGGGTGTCGGTTGCGGCCGTGGCGGCGGACTTCTTCCGCGGCGTAACCTTGTGTACCTTTTCTCCGGGTTCCTCCGCCTTCGCGGCTTCGGCGGGCGCCTGTTCGCCCACAGCGGAATCACGGCCCGCGCTCACTCGCTCAGCCCCCTTGTCCTGTGCTCTCACCGGCGTATTGGACACTCGGCCAGACTAAGGCCACCCGCTGACATCCCGTCCGATCGCCGGTGCCCGTGGGTCCAATCGGCCCCCTGCCGTATGGCTTGCGCCACGGGTCCGGCATCCTTGTGATTGATCGCACTGTTTTGCATTCCGGCATGATGGGGACCAAGGTCCCTTTGAGCATGTCGACAAGGAGAGATCTCGTGGACGACGTTCTGCGGCGCGCACCGCTCTTCGCGGCGCTCGATGACGAGCAGGCGGCCGAGCTGCGCGCCTCGATGGGAGAGGTCACGCTCGCCCGCGGCGACGCCCTGTTCCACGAAGGAGACCCGGGCGACCGCCTGTACGTGGTCACCGAGGGCAAGGTGAAGCTGCACCGCACCTCCCCGGACGGGCGGGAGAACATGCTCGCCGTCCTCGGCCCTGGCGAGCTGATCGGTGAGCTCTCCCTCTTCGACCCGGGCCCGCGTACCGCCACCGCCACCGCCCTGACCGAGGTCAAGCTGCTGGGCCTGGGCCACGGCGACCTCCAGCCCTGGCTGAACGCCCGCCCGGAGGTCGCGACAGCGCTGCTGCGCGCCGTCGCGCGCCGCCTGCGCAAGACCAACGACCAGATGTCCGATCTGGTCTTCTCCGACGTGCCGGGCCGGGTCGCCCGGGCGCTCCTGGACCTGTCGCGCCGCTTCGGCGTGCAGTCCGAGGAGGGCATCCACGTCGTGCACGACCTCACGCAGGAGGAGCTGGCCCAGCTGGTCGGCGCCTCGCGCGAGACGGTCAACAAGGCCCTCGCGGACTTCGCGGGCCGCGGCTGGCTGCGCCTGGAGGCGCGTGCGGTGATCCTGCTGGACGTGGAGCGGCTGGCGAAGCGTTCCCGCTGACGCGCAGCGGCTGCACAGCACAGGCAGCACCGAAAGGGTCCTTCTCCCCCGGGAGCAGGACCCTTTCGCGTGAAGCCGGCCGACCGGCCCTACGGCACCCGCGGCAGCTGCTGCGTGGCGCAGTGGATGCCGCCCCCGCCCTCGCCGACCGCGTCGACCGGGATCTGCCGGATGTCGCGCTCCGGGTGCAGGTCGCGCAGCACCCCGGCGGCCCGGTCGTCGGCCCGGCGGTCGCCGAAGCGCGGCAGCACCACCACACCGTTCGCCACGTAGTAGTTCAGGTACGAGGACAGGAACTGCTGCCCCCGGTCGCCGATCGCGTACGGGTCGGGCTCCGCGACCTCGACGATCTCCAGGCGCCGGCCCCGGGCGTCGCGGGCCTGCGCGAGGACGCCGCGGGCCTGCTCGTACACCCGCGTCCAGACGTCCGGGCCGTCCCCCTGCCAAGGGCGGTTCAGGGCGACGACGCCCGGCTCCACGAAGCGTGCGACGGTGTCGATGTGGCAGTCGGTGATGTCCTCGCCGCGTACGCCCGCGACCCAGATCACCCGGGTCACGCCCAGGACGCGCTTCAGCTCGCGTTCGATGTCGGCCCGCGTCCTGCCGGGGTTGCGGTTGGGGTTGACCAGCGAGCTCTCGGCGGCGAGCAGGGTTCCCTCACCGTCGACCTCCAGGGAACCGCCCTCGGCGACGATCCCGGCATCGATACGGGTGATCCCCTCGTGGTCCAGCAGTCTGCGGGCCGCCTCGGCGTCGTGCGGGTGGCGCTGCTTGCCGCCCCACCCGTTGAAGTGCAGGTCGACGCCCGCGCGGCCGGGCCCCGATGACGTACCCGCCCGGGTGACGAAGACCGGGCCGGTGTCGCGTATCCACAGGTCGTCGACCGGCACCGGCATGATCTCAACCGCGGAACCGCACGCCCGGCGGGCCCGTACCTCCTCCTCCGGGCCGGCCAGCAGCGTGACCGGCTCGTACTCGGCGAGGGTGCGCGCCAGCCGCGCGATGTCGCGCTGTACGGCGGGGGCCTGGTCCTTCCAGAGGGAGTCGGCCGGTGGCCAGGCCAGGTACGTGGCGGCGTGCGGCCGCCACTCGGCGGGCATCCGGGCGGGCACGGACGCGGCGGCCGGCGCGGTGGGTCCGGAGGGCCTGGGCGCCCACGCGGCGTACGCGAGGCCCGTACCCGCCAGCGCTCCCAGGCCGCCCAGCCCGAGCAGCTTGCGGCGCGACAGCAGAGGTCGAGGTCGGTTCATGGACATGGTCGGCTGTTCTCCTTTCCGGGCCGCCCACCGGGGCCGGACTGCCCACCGGGGCCGGACTGCCCACCGGGGCCGGACTGCCACCCGCGCTTCCGATTCCTACCGACTGACTGAAATTTCAGTCAGGACTGACGTCGAACGTAGCACCGGAGAGAACGGATGGCGACCGGTCATCGACCGCCGGCCGCCGGTCACTGATCACCGCCGAGCAAGCACCGAGTACCGTGGGCAACTGTGTCCGACCGCCGACAGCAGATCCTGGAAGCCGCGACCCGCACCATCGCGCGGAGCGGCGTACGCGGCCTGCGGGTCGAGGAGATCGCGGCCGCGGCCGGCGTCTCCACCGGCCTGATCTACTACCACTTCGGCGGCCGCGCGGAACTGCTCCGCCGCACCCTGGACTTCATCGGCGAACGCGCCGAACGCTGCACGGAACCCGACCCGGAGACCGTACGGACGGCCGGCCCGCGCGCCCAGCTGGAGGAGATGCTGCTGCGCGAGCTCCAGGACACCCCGGAGCTGGTGGAGAACAGCACCGCCTGGGGCGAGTTCCAGTCCAGCGCCATCTTCGACGCCGGGCTGCGGGAGCAGCTGCGCGAGGCGACCCGGCAGTGGACGGACGACGTGGCCGACCTCGTACGGGAGGCACAGGCCGCCGGTACGGCCGACCCGAACGCCCCGGTGGCCGACGCCGCCGAACGGCTGACCGCGCTCGTCGAAGGGCTCAGCACCCGCTGGCTCAGCGGCTCGGTCCCCCTGGAGCGCGCCCGCGAACTGCTGCGCGGCGGCATCGAGCGCGAGCTGGGCCCGGCGCGGGAAGCCCCAGGGTCTGTGTCATGACCCCGGGCGGCCGGCCGCCCACCCCTCAGATCAGCCCGTGCTCCCCGAGGTAGTCCAGCTGCGCCCGTACGGACAGCTCGGCCGCCGGCCACAGGGTGCGGTCCACGTCCGCGTACACGTTCGCGACGACCTCCGAGGGCGTGCGGTACCCGGCCTCGACCGCCGTCTCGACCTGGGCCAGCCGGTTGGCGCGGTGCGCGAGGTAGAACTCGATCGCGCCCTGCGCGTCGTTCAGTACGGGCCCGTGGCCCGGGAGGACGGTCGTGACGCCGTCGTCGACGGCCAGGGACCGCAGCCGCCGCAGCGAGTCGAGGTAGTCGCCCAGGCGGCCGTCCGGGTGCGCGACGACGGTGGTCCCGCGGCCCAGGATCGTGTCGCCGGTCAGGACGGCGGCGTCGGCCGGGAGGTGGAAGGAGAGCGAGTCGGCGGTGTGGCCGGGGGTCGGTACGACCCGCAGCTCCAGCCCGCCGGTGGTGATCACGTCCCCGGCCGCCAGGCCCTCGTCGCCCAGGCGCAGTGCCGGGTCCAGGGCCCGTACCGGGGCGCCCGTCAGCTCGGCGAAGCGCTCCGCGCCCTCGGAGTGGTCCGGGTGACCGTGTGTCAGCAGCGTGAGGCCGATCCGCTTCCCGGCCTGCTCCGCGGCGTCCACGACGGCCTTGAGGTGGGTCTCGTCCAGCGGCCCCGGGTCGATGACGACCGCGACGTCGGAGTCCGGCTCGGCGACGATCCAGGTGTTGGTGCCGTCCAGGGTCATCGGGGACGGGTTCGGGGCGAGCACGCACCGGGCGCGATCGGTGGCGGGTCCGGCGATGTCCCCGCCACGGGGCTGGCCGGGCAGGGCGGCTGCGTACGTCATGCGGGCGAGTCTCCCGTGGTCGAGGCCGTGGTGGAGGGCGGGGCGGGGGCGGCGCTCCGGGGCGCGGGCCCCTCGGTGGGGGTGAGGTGCTTGGTGAACTCCTCGTGCCCCGGCCAGCTCAGGACGATCTCCCCGTCCTTCAGCTCGGCCTGTGCGAGGACCGGCGCCAGGTCCCGGCCGCCGGCCGCCGCGAGGGTCTCGGCGGCCGTCCCGTACGCCTCCAGGCCCCGCAGCGTCGAGATCGTCGGCGGCATCATCAGCAGCTCGCCGCGGTCGTAACCGGCGGCGGCCTCGGCGGGGCGGATCCACACCGTGCGGTCGGCCTCCGTGGAAACGTTTCTGGTGCGCTGGCCCTCGGGCAGCGCGGCCACGAAGAACCAGGTGTCGTAGCGGCGGGGCTCGAACTCCGGGGTGATCCAGCGGGCCCACGCCCCCAGGAGGTCACTGCGCAGCACCAGACCGCGGCGGTCCAGGAAGTCCGCGAAGGACAGCTCGTGGGCGACCAGCGCCGCGCGGTCCGCCTCCCAGTCGTCACCGGTGGTGTCGGCGACCACCGTTCCGGCGGAGGTCCCGGCGAGCAGCACGCCCGCCTCCTCGAAGGTCTCCCGGACGGCCGCGCAGACCACGGCCTGCGCCGCGGCCTCCGCCTCCGCGCCCGTCCCGAACCCGAGCCGGCCCGCCCACGCGGCACGCGACGGCCCGGCCCAGGCCACCGGCCGCTCGTCGCGCGGGTCGACGGAGCCGCCCGGGTAGGCGTACGCGCCTCCGGCGAAGGCCATGGAGGTCCGTCTGCGCAGCATGTGGACGGCGGGGCCGCCCGCGTCGGTGTCCCGCAGCAGCAGGACGGTCGCGGCCCGGCGGGGCGCCGCCGGAGTCAGCTCGCCGTGCGCGAGGGCCCGGATGCGGGCCGGCCATTCCGGCGGATACCACTGGCCATTGGGGGTCGACGACATGGCCGGATGCTATGCGTTTGCGCGCGGATGTTCGAGAGGGCACCGCCCGGGAGGCGGGCACGAGGCCGGACGTGCGGGAAGCGGGGCGGACGTACGGATGATCGGGACGGGCGTACGAAGCGGGCCGGACGGACGGAAGCAGGCCAGACGTACGGAAGCGGGGCGGGGCGGGCCCGGTTTCCCGGCGCCCGCCCCGCTCATCCGTACACGGTCGTACGCGCTCCACACGGCCGTACGCGGCCGTACGCGGCGCAGCGCGACGTACTACGGGGCCGTGCCGTACAGCGGCCTACGCCTCCGTACGCGGCCCCACGCGCCCGCCCTGCCTCAGTCCGCGACCTCGACCTGCATCTCGACCTCGACCGGCGCGTCGATCGGCAGCACGGCCACGCCCACCGCGGAGCGGGCGTGCACGCCCTTGTCGCCCAGGACCTCGCCCAGCAGCTCGCTGGCGCCGTTGATGACACCGGGCTGGCCGGTGAAGTCGGGGGCCGAGGCGACGAAGCCGACGACCTTCACGACCCGCACGATCTTGTCGAGGTCACCGATGACGGACTTCACGGCGGCCAGCGCGTTCAGCGCGCAGGTGGCGGCCAGTTCCTTGGCCTGCTCGGGGCTGACCTCGGCGCCCACCTTGCCGGTGGCCGGCAGCGCGCCGTCCACCATCGGCAGCTGGCCGGAGGTGTGGACGTACGCGCCCGAGCGCACCGCGGGCTGGTACGACGCCAGCGGCGGCACCACCTGGGGCAGCTTCAGGCCCAGCTCGGCGAGCCTGTCCTCCACCGCGCTCATGCCTGCTTCTCCCGCTTCAGGTAGGCCACCAGCTGCTCGGGGTTGTTCGGTCCCGGCACGACCTGGACCAGCTCCCAGCCGTCCTCGCCCCAGGTGTCCAGAATCTGCTTGGTCGCATGCACGAGCAGCGGCACGGTCACGTATTCCCACTTGGTCATGGGGCCGAGCGTAATGCCTGTACGGACGGCTCGCGGCAGCGGCGGGCGGGCACCGGTACCGGGCGGTCCGCCCGCATGCCGTGCGCTCCACGCGCCCCCGGCGCACAACCCGACGCCGGTCCCGTGCGTAGCCCGCCGCCGGACTGGTTAGGCTCCTTGGCGTGAGCAGGCTCCATGTCGTCAGCGGCAAGGGCGGTACCGGCAAGACCACGGTCGCCGCTGCCCTCGCCCTCGCCCTGGCCACCGAGGGACGCCGAACCCTCCTGGTCGAGGTCGAGGGCCGGCAGGGCATTGCCCAGGTGTTCGAGACCGAGGCGCTCCCGTACGAGGAGCGCAAGATCGCGGTGGCGCCGGGGCCCGACGGAGGGGGTGTGTACGCCCTGGCCATCGACGCCGAGCGGGCGCTGCTGGACTACCTCCAGATGTTCTACAAACTCGGCGGCGCGGGCCGGGCCCTGAAGAAGCTCGGCGCGATCGACTTCGCCACCACCATCGCGCCCGGACTGCGGGACGTCCTGCTGACCGGCAAGGCGTGCGAGGCGGTGCGCCGCAAGGACAAGCGCGGCCGGTTCGTCTACGACGCCGTCGTGATGGACGCCCCGCCCACCGGCCGCATCACCCGCTTCCTGAACGTCAACGACGAGGTCGCGGGTCTGGCCAAGATAGGGCCGATCCACAACCAGGCGCAGGCCGTGATGCGGGTCCTGAAGTCTCCCGAGACGGCGGTCCACCTGGTGACGCTGCTGGAGGAGATGCCCGTACAGGAGACCGTCGACGGTATCGCCGAGCTGCGCGCCGCCGGGCTGCCCGTGGGCGGCGTCGTGATCAACATGACCCGGCCCGAGGTGCTGGACACCGGCGAGGTCGACATCGCCGCCAACGGGGCGCGCCGGGGCATCGCCGAGGCGCTGGCCGAGGCGGGCCTGCGCGGCGGCCGCCGGGGCGCGGCCGGGGTGAAGTGGGCCGACGGGCTGATCGACCCGCTCCTCGAAGAGGCCCGCGAGCACGCGCAGCGCGTCGACCTGGAGCGGGCCGAACACGCCGAGCTGGCCGGACTCGACCTGCCCACCTACGAGTTGGAGCTGCTCCCCGAGGGAGTGGACCTCGCCGGGCTGTACCGGCTCGCGCGAGACCTGCGGAAACAGGGGCCCATATGACCGCGGACGCAAGCCTCCCGGACGACAGCACCCCCGCCGGCGCACCCGTCGGCATCCCCGCCGGCACACCCGTCGGTGCCCCCGTCGACAGCTCCGACGCCGGACGCGGCGCGCTGAACTCCCCCGCCGCGCTCCTCGAAGTGGATCCGCTGCTCGACGACCCGCGCACCCGCATCATCGTGTGCTGCGGCTCCGGCGGCGTCGGCAAGACCACGACCGCCGCGGCCCTCGGCGTACGCGCCGCCGAGCGTGGCCGCAAGGCCGTCGTGCTGACCATCGACCCGGCCCGCCGGCTGGCGCAGTCGATGGGCATCTCGGAGCTGGACAACGTGCCCCGCCGGGTCAAGGGCGTCGACGAGAGCGCGGGCGGCGAGCTGCACGCCATGATGCTGGACATGAAGCGCACCTTCGACGAGATCGTCGAGGCGCACGCGGACGCCGAGCGGGCCCGCGCCATCCTGGAGAACCCCTTCTACCAGTCCCTGTCGGCCGGTTTCGCGGGCACGCAGGAGTACATGGCCATGGAGAAGCTGGGCCAGCTGCGGACCCGGGACGCCTGGGACCTGATCATCGTCGACACCCCGCCCAGCCGCTCCGCGCTCGACTTCCTGGACGCGCCCAAGCGGCTGGGGTCCTTCCTGGACGGCAAGTTCATCCGGGTGCTGATGGCGCCCGCGAAGGCCGGCGGGCGGGCCGGCATGAAGTTCCTCAATGTCGGCATGTCGATGATGACCGGCACCCTCAGCAAGATCATGGGCGGGCAACTGCTGCGGGACGTGCAGACGTTCGCCGCCGCGATGGACACCATGTTCGGCGGCTTCCGTACGCGCGCGGACGCCACGTACCGGCTCCTCCAGGCGCCCGGTACCGCGTTCCTCGTCGTGGCGGCCCCGGAGCGGGACGCGCTGCGTGAGGCCGCGTACTTCGTCGAGCGGCTGGCGGCCGAGCAGATGCCGCTGGCCGGGCTCGTCCTGAACCGGGTGCACGGCAGCGGCGCCGCCCAGCTCAGCGCGGAACGGGCGCTGGCCGCCGCGGAGGCGCTCACCGACCGCGACCGGGCCGCCTCCGAGGACGACGGCGCCTCGGAGCCGTCCGGCGACCGGTCCGAAAATCTTGCTGACGGCGGCATTGTGGATCTAGCGGGCGGGAAGGCTGATTCTCGTACCGCCGACGGCCACTCCCCCGCCGCGGCGGACCCACGGACAACAGACGATGCCCCGTCGGCGGCACGGCTTGCCGCCGGGCTGCTGCGGTTGCACGCCGAGCGGATGCACGTACTCGCCCGCGAACGGCGTACGCGCGACCGCTTCACCGCGCTGCACCCCGAGGTCCCGGTCGCGGAGATCGCCGCGCTGCCCGGAGACGTGCACGACCTGGCGGGGCTGCGCGCCATCGGCGACCGCCTGGCCGGCCAGGGGCGGGCGGCGGACGACGAGCGGGCCGCCGGGAGCTGACCGGAAGCGCGCCGACCAGGGTGGGGAGCGGGCGGGACGGGCAGGACGGGCGGAACACCGTACGCGCCGACGCCTGACCGCACCATGGGCTCAAGGTCCCGTCAGGGGCCCGAAAGGCCGTAGGGGAGAGGCCGAGGCCGTAAGGGAAGAGGCCGAGCAGCGACCCGGAGAACAACGCCCCAAGACTCCGACCTCAGAGCGTCAACATCAGAGCCCGGAGCACCAGAGGGCAGAGCGCCGGAGCTTCAGAACGCCAGAGTGCAGAGCGCCAGAATTCAGAACGCCAAAGCCCAGAACGCCAAAGCTCCAGAACGCCGGAGTGTCAGAGCGCCCCAGTCTCAGAGCCCTCCTCCCGGTACCGGCCCGAGGAGCCGGCCGGACCGCTCACCGATCGCTCCGGCCCACGCCGAATACGCCCGTGGACCGCACGGCCCACGGCTGCCGCTGCCTAACCGACCGCGGCGTAATCGTCGTACGTACCGTCGTAGCGGTTGCCGTACGTGTTGTCGTAGGTGGTCTCGTACGTCTCGTCGTCCTCGCAGTCCACGGGCAGGATGCCGGTGCTGCGCTCGTATTCCGTACGCGCCGTCTCCAGCAGCCGGCGCCACGAGGTGACGGTCGGGCGGCGGCGCAGCAGCGCCCTCCGCTCGCGCTCGGTCATGCCGCCCCAGACTCCGAACTCCACGCGGTTGTCCAGGGCGTCGGCCAGGCACTCCGTCCGCACCGGGCATCCGGTGCAGACCGCCTTGGCCCGGTTCTGGGCCGCGCCCTGAACGAACAGCTCGTCCGGATCGGTGGTGCGGCAGGCTGCCTGTGTACTCCAGTCGGTTACCCAGCTCATGCTGGCGCCGTCCTCTCCCGAATCGAGGCTCCCCCACGGCGGCAAGCGGCATATTCACCGTTGCCAGTTGAGGACGTTACGGAAGGCGAGCAGGGCGCAACACCCCCTTCGGGCCCAATCTTGAATGGCCCGAACGGACTATGCGTACGCGGCAGATCACCCAACGGAGTGAGCCGGTGGCATACGCCACGTTCCCGGCAGCGTGGGGCAGTTCGCCACTGCCACAACGGGTTTTCGGCGACAGAAGCGGACGTACGGGGCGGCCTGCGCACGCGAATGCGGGGTTGACGAACCGGCGTGATCCCTCCGCCGGGCCGGACGGGATCAGGTTAAACGAACAGATGCACCCCTGTCCGGCGATTGAGAACGTAGCTACATCGGGAAGTCGTACCGGCCGGTCACCACCGGCATCGCCGCCGTCGGCGCCACTGCCGTCACAGCACGGCCGAAAGGCCACTTCGGCCACGCTCGCCCCGCACCCACCCCACACCACTTCAAGCCATCCCCGCCCCCTTCAGGCCAGCCGAAACCCCACGCCCCGATACGCGGGCGTCCCGACCCAGCCCCGCTCCCTCGGGACGCCGCACACGAGGGCTTAGGCTGCCCTCATGGGTAAGAAGCGCGACGGCGGGGGTCTGACCAAGACCCAGCAGGCCGCTAAATTCCTGGGCGTCAGCGTGCTGGCCGGAGCGGTGCTGGCGGGCCTGGCCCTCCCCGCCGCCGGCGCGCTGGGCCTCGCGGCCAAGGGATCGGTCGAGGGCTTCGACGAGATCCCGGCCAACCTCAAGACTCCACCGCTGAGCCAGCGGACCACCATTCTCGACGCGGAAGGCGGCGAGATCGCCAAGGTCTACTCGCGCGACCGCACCGTGGTCGACCTGAAGGACATGTCGCCCTACGTCCAGAAGGCGATCGTCGCCATCGAGGACGCGCGTTTCTACCAGCACGGCGCGATCGACCTGAAGGGCATCCTGCGCGCGCTCAACAAGAACGCGCGGTCCGGCGGCGTCTCCGAAGGCGCCTCCACGCTGACGCAGCAGTACGTGAAGAACGTCTTCGTCGAGGAGGCCGGTGACGACCCGGACAAGGTCGCCCAGGCCACCCAGCAGACCATCGGCCGCAAGGTCAAGGAGCTGAAGTACGCGATCCAGGTCGAGGAGGAGCTGGGCAAGCAGAAGATCCTGCAGAACTACCTGAACATCACCTTCTTCGGGCAGCAGGCGTACGGCGTCGAGGCCGCCTCCCAGCGGTATTTCAGCAAGCACGCCAAGGACCTGACCCTGGACGAGTCCGCGCTGCTGGCGGGCATCGTGCAGTCGCCGAGCCGGTACGACCCGGTCAACGACCCGAAGGAGGCGCAGCGCCGCCGCAACACCGTGCTGCAGCGGATGGCCGACACGAAGGCCGTCACGCAGGCCGAGGCCGACGCCGCCGCCAAGAAACCGATCAAGCTGGACGTCAGCCGCCCCAAGAACGGCTGCATCACGGCCGGTTCGGGCGCCGGGTTCTTCTGCGACTACGTACGCGAGGTGCTGCTCAACGACCAGGCCTTCGGCAAGACCCGCAAGGAACGCAGCAAGCGCTGGAACCAGGGCGGCCTGACGATCCGGACGACGCTCGACCCGCAGACCCAGAAGTCGATCCAGTCGGCCGTCACCGGCCGGGTCTACGCCAATGACCCGGTCGCCACCGCGGCGACGATCGTCCAGCCCGGCACCGGAAAGATCCTGGGCATGGGCCAGTCACGCCCGTACGGCTTCGGTCAGAACCAGACCCAGATGAATCTGTCCGTCGACCAGAAGATGGGCGGCGGCGCGGGCTACCAGCCCGGCTCGACGTTCAAGCCGGTGATCGCGGCGGCGGCCCTGGAGGCGGGCAAGAGCCCGGGCCAGTCGTACTCGTCGCCGTACAAGATGCAGTACCCGAGCCCGGTCTCCACCTGCACGGGGCAGTGGACGGGCCACGACCCGGTCTCCAACGAGAACACCTCCGAGGTCGGCCCGTACGACATGAGGGAAGCGACCGCGAAGTCGGTCAACACCTACTTCGTACAGCTGATCAGCGACATCGGGATCTGCCCGGTGACCAAGATGGCCGACAAGATGGGCATCAAGCGGGCCAACGGCAAGCCGGTGGAACAGAGCCCCGCCATCGCGCTGGGCTCGCCCGAGGTGTCCCCGCTGACCATGGCCAACGCGTACGCGACCTTCGCCAACGAGGGCGTCCAGTGCTCGCCGGTGGCCATCGAGTCGATCACCGACGCGAACGGCAAGGCGCTGACCGTACCGAAGACCAGCTGCCACCGCGCGATGTCCCAGCAGACCGCCAAGACCATCAACGCGCTGCTCAAGGGCGTGGTCGAGGACGGCACCGGCAGGCAGGCCGGCCTCCAGGGCCGGGACAGCGCGGGCAAGACCGGCACCACCGACAGCCGGTACGCGGCCTGGTTCACCGGCTACACCCCGAACATGGCCGGCGCGGTGTGGGTGGGTGACCCGGCTCACAAGCGCCGGATGTTCGACATCACCATCGGCGGCACCTTCCACGACAACGTCTACGGCGCGGACACCCCGGGCCCGATCTGGCGCGAGGCGATGTCGGGCGCACTGTCCGGCAGGCCCGCGCCGTCCCTGCCCACCGTCCCGCTCGGCGACTCCGGCAAGGACGACGGAAAGGGCGGCGGCCGCCATGACCGGCCCGGCGGCGGTCACAACCGGCCCGGCGGCGGCCACGGCGGAGGCCACGGCGACAACAAGCCGGGCGGCGGCTGGGACATCCCCGGCTTCCCGGGCCTCTTCGGGGGCACGGACTGACGCGGCAGACACCATGAAGGGGCGCTCCCGGCCGGGGGCGCCCCTTCATGGTGTCTGGGCGGCTGCGGCGGTGGGCCGCTGCCCAGCTGTCCACCCGGACAACCGGGCAGCCGGGCAGCCGGGCAGCCGGGCAGCCGCCCGGACAGCTCCCCGCCCGCTCAGCCGGCGAGCGGACGCTCAGCCCGCGAGCAGCTTCTTGACCGTCGCGGCCACCCGGCCGCCCTCGGCCCGGCCCGCGATCTTCGGGTTCACGATCTTCATGACGGCGCCCATCGCCCTCGGCCCCTCGGCGCCGCCCGCCTTCGCCTCCGCGACGGCCTCGGCGACCAGGCTCTCCAGCTCCTCGTCCGTCAGCGGCTGGGGCAGGTACCCGGCGAGCACCTCGCCCTCCGCGCGCTCCCGCTCCGCCTGCTCGGCGCGGCCGCCCTTGTCGAACGCCTCGGCGGCCTCGCGGCGCTTCTTCGCCTCCCGCGCGATAATCTTCTCGACCTCGGCGTCCGAGAGCTCGCGCGCCTCGGTGCCCGCGACCTCCTCCTTCTGGACGGCGGTCAGCGTGAGACGGAGGGTGGAAGAGCGCAGCTCGTCACGGGCCCTGATGGCCGTGGTGAGGTCGTCCTGCAGCTTCGACTTGAGCGTGGTCATGACGTCGAGTATGCCCGTACGCGGCGCCGGGCGCTCCACCATTACGTACGGCTGAGCGGGCACGACGTACCGGCGCCCGCCTCCCGCCGCCCCCGACGCCCCTGCCGGCCACCCCGCCGCTCCCTCTGCGCACCTCCCCCGCTCCCTCTGCCACGATGGGAACCATGCGCGCCCGTTACGGAGTCCCCCTGTCCATCGCCGCGGTCGGTGCGGCGGGCCTGGCCTATGCCGCCGGAATCGAAGTCCGTTCCTTCAGACTGCGCCGGGTCACCGTGCCCGTACTGCCGCCCGGGATGCGGCCGTTGCGCGTCCTGCAGGTCTCCGACATCCACATGGTCAGCGGGCAGCGCAAGAAACAGCGGTGGCTCCAGTCGCTGGCCGGGCTGCGTCCCGACTTCGTCGTCAACACGGGCGACAACCTCTCCGACCCCGACGGCGTCCCGGAGACGCTGGACGCGCTCGGTCCGCTCATGGAGTTCCCGGGCGCGTACGTCTTCGGCTCGAACGATTACTACGGTCCGAAGCTGCGCAACCCCGGCCGCTACCTGATCGAAAAGGTCCAGAAGCGACACGGCCTGAACGGCAACCCGCCCGCCGTCGGCGTCATCCACAACCCCTGGGAAGACCTGCGCGACGCCTTCGACACGGCCGGCTGGGTCAACCTCACCAACACCCGCGGCCGCCTCAAGCTCGACGGCTCGGCCGGCGGCTTCGAGATCGCGCTGACCGGCCTGGACGACCCGCACATCAAGCGGGACCGCTACGCCCACGTCGCCGGCGGCCCGGAGCCCGACGCCGATCTCTCCCTGGCCGTCGTCCACGCCCCCTACCTGCGCTGCCTGGACGCCTTCACCGCCGACGGCTACCCGCTGGTCCTGGCCGGGCACACCCACGGCGGCCAGCTCTGCGTCCCGTTCTACGGGGCCCTGGTCACCAACTGCGACATCGACACGGACCGGGTCAAGGGGCTGTCCACCCACACCGCGGACGGCCACACCTCCTTCCTCCACGTCTCCGCAGGCTGCGGCACCAACCGCTACACCCCCGTCCGCTTCGCCTGCCCCCCGGAAGCGACCCTGCTGACGCTGACACCACGGGACTGAGAACGGGAAGGGCTCGGAACTCCGGGCCCCGAGGCCCCTTCCCCCTCCTTCCCTCCCTCCCCTCCCTCTCCCCCGAATTCGCACACACTCTCCGCATCGCCCCCCACTCCCGTCTAGCGTGGGGGGATGATCGACCCCACCAGCGCACGCGTCCCCAGCTCCCGTCCGCCCCAGGCCACCTCGCACGCCTCCACCCGGTACGCCCGGGGAGCGGCCGCCGCCTCGGCCCAGACCCCGGCCTCCGCGGTCGTCCCCCCGGTCCGCCGCCCGGTGGCCGCCGTCTTCCGCCTGCTGATCGCCCTGGCCGCACTGACCGGCCTCGTCCTGGACATCGCGATCACCCCGGACCTGGGCCGCCTCTTCAGCTACTTCACGGTCCAGACGAACATCGCCGTCACCGTCTTCTTCGCCTGGGCCGCCTACCGCGCCTGGGCCGCCCGCCCCCCGATCTCCCCACGGATCAGCGGCGCCGTCCTCCTCTACATAGCCATCACCGGCCTCGTCTACCACTTCATCCTCACCAACGACTCCAGCGGCTTCTCCATGACCGGCGAGGAGCACGGCGCCGTCCGCACCGTCTCCACCCACCTCCTGCACACGGTCTCCCCCATCGGCGCCGCCCTGGACTGGCTCCTGCTCACCGCCCCCCGCGGCTTCCGCTGGCGCCACGCCGCCCAGTGGCTGGTCTACCCCTTCCTCTACCTCCCCTTCGCCCTCATCCGCGGCGCCCTCCTCGACCCCGGCACCGAGGGCCGCTACCCGTACGGCTTCCTCGACGTCGACCTCCACGGCTACGCCGGCATCGCCCTGAACACCCTCATCTTCGGTTCGGCCTTCTACGCCCTGGCCCTGATCCTCGTCGCGATCGACCAGGTCAGGCCCCAGCCGCGACGCCCGGAGAACCGGATTTCACCTATGGGGATCGGTCCGCTAAAGTAGAGCTCGTTGCTTCGGGGTGTGGCGCAGCTTGGCAGCGCGCTTCGTTCGGGACGAAGAGGTCGTGGGTTCAAATCCCGCCACCCCGACTGAGAAGTAGCAGGTCAAGGGCCACCGACTCGCAAGAGTCGGTGGCCCTGACGCGTTTCTGGAGTCTTTTCGGGGGAAATGCTGGGGAGGCCTTCGCGGCGGATTTCTTTTGCGCTGCGTGGGGCTGGTGATGTACGACACATCGGCGCGGGGCCTGGTCGGTTCGTGGGGAGTTTTTGTCAGCAGTTCCCGCCGTCGGGCTCTTGTCATCAGTCCCCGCCCGTTCCGCGCACCGGTCTCCTAAGCTGCTCAGCGCAGCGACCGGGGAGGGCAGCGGATGGTTGAGCGCAGGCTCACGCATGCCATCGGTGGGGGGAGTTGTGGCGGGCCGGTCATCCAAGGGGTTTCGGCGACCGTGCAGACTTCCGCCGGGTCCATGCCGCCGAGGGGGTATGGGTCAGGGCCGTGCTGGGGTCGGGCGTCTGGGCGCATGTGGTGCCGCGTGGTGTCGGGGCCCATCGGCAGCACGCGGCCCGGCAGGCGGGGCGGCCGGGCGCCGTTCGGGACGCCGCCGGGCAGCGGGGCGCGGGGGACGCGTGGGCCGGTCCGGGGTTCTCGGTGCGGTTCCGGCTGGACGACCGCCGGTACGCGGCTTGCTGACCGGTGCCCGGCTCTGCGAGGAACACGGTCTGGCCGCCGCTCAGCGTGCCCGCCAGGAGGGCGGCGGTGCCGGAGGCGAGCAGCTGTCCGACGCCCTGAAGAGCCGGCCACCAGGCTGCGTTCCTGCGGTCTGTGGGTGCCCCGCGTCGGTTTTCCGCCGAGTTTGGCGCAACGCGACGCGCTCCGTCTGCTCAGTGCCGACGGCCAGCCGAAGCCGCAGCCGGTGGATCCGCTGATGCCGTTCGCTCAGCTCGTCCGGGCCGCCCGGCACATGGACATGCCGGTGGCTGTCACCGCCCGGCGCCTTCGTGGCCTGCGTGTACACGTCGGTGAGCCAGCAGGCACCGTGCGGGCGGGTCTGGTGCGGGTGACGTCCGGATGACGGAGAGGTATGCGTGGTTGGCCCTCTGCGGGATCGAAATGCTGTACGTCGTCCCGGTGCTGTTGTCCGAACTGGTGCTGCTGGCTCTGCGGCGCCCCATCGCGCGCTTCGAACGGCGTCTGCACGCGGTGTCGGACGACCGCTTCTTCACTGTCTTTCTGACGCCGACGCTGGCCTTCGTGGGTGGCCTGGCCGGCGGTCTCAGTACGGGAATGATCGGCGAGGGCCGCTGGTCCACGGTCATGGGCGGGCTGCTCACCGTGTACGTCGTCTACGTCATCGCACGTCACCAGTACGGAGAGGCCACCGGCAAGCGCCCGCGTCCCGTCACGCACGCCCGGTGGTGGCGGCAGGCCGCGGAGACCGCGCGGCTGCTTTCCGAGGGCCCGGTGCCGGCGGGACGTGAGCGGTCGGCGCTGCGGAGACGGGCGGAGAGGCTGGGTGTCCTCGGCGACCGGATCGCCGAGCGGGTCACTGCGGAGACGTGGCTCGGGGCCTTCCGCGCGGCGCCACGGAGGCGGCAGGTGACGGTCGTCCTGTCGCTCGTGGTCCCGGTCGTTCTGATGGTCTGGCCGGCGATCAGCCACGGTGTCACCCGCCGTTCCCTCCCTGGGTACGCAGGGCTGCTGGTGCTGTCGGCAGGTGCCGTCGCGACGCATGGGGTGCGCCGGCTGCGGACACGGCGCACGCTTCTGGCTCTGGCGCACGGGCTGACCGAACAGTCCCACTGCTTGCTGGAGCGGCTCGCGCGGACGGCGCCTCCTCGGCAGCGGCCGCTCAGGGCCCGCCCTGCCGCCTTCGGACTGCGCGCACGGGGCGGCCGGAGAGCACGGGGGCGGGCGGGACCGAGACGCTGACGTGGGTCGGGCCGTGTGCGTGCGCACCGTACGTACGGGCCTTCCGGCGGTGCCGGTGAAGCCCGCTGTCAGCACTCCTTCGTATTCCCGTCGACGCTGCCCAGCCACAGCACGTCGCGCGCCCGAGTCATGGCTACGAAGAGTTGGCTGCGGAGCAGTTCGGTGCGTTCGCGCTGGGTTTCGGGGGCCGGGGGATCGGGATGGTAGGAGTGGGGGGACAGGGCTGTGTCGTGTCGGGGGAGATGGACGCGTTTGAATTCCAGGCCCTTGGCCCTGCGGTAGCTGCCGAGTTTGACGGCGTCGACGTGGTGGCCGTCGTAGTTCTCCAGCGGGCATACGGGGATGCCCGCCCGCTCCAGGAGCCGTCGGTAGTGGCCGATGGCCCGCATGGAGGGGCACAGCACCGCGGTGTCGGCGCGGGCTCCGGGCGGCAGGCTGTGCAGGGCGTCGAGGAGGGCCTGGTCGTGGGCGGCCGGCGTGGGTCTGGTGACACGGATCACGTGTCCGTCGTGGTAGGTGAGGTCCACGTCGCGGCGGCCCGGTGTGCGCAGTCCGTCGATGTCCTCGAAAGAGTCCTCGGCGACGACGGCGAGTGCCGCGTCGAGGATCTGCTTGCTGTTGCGGTAATTGGTGCGCAGCACCTGTCCGCGGTCACCACGGATGTCGATACCGGCGTCGGCGAGGCGGAAGCCACCGGGGTACACGGCCTGCTGGCCGTCGCCGACCAGCAGCAGGCCGTTGGGGGCGTCACCCACCAGGGCGTGCAGGAGCCGTACGCCGACCAGGGTCAGGTCCTGGACCTCGTCGACGACCACCGCCGCGTAGCGCGACTGTGCCGCGCCGCGCTGTGCTTCCGCGTGGGCGAGGGAGAGGACGTCGTTGAAGTCGTGCACCCCACGCTCGACGCGTCCCGCCTCGTACGCTTCGTACAGGGCCCAGACGGCTTCCCGGTGCCGGCGCCGCAGGCTCGCGCGGCGGCGCCGCCTCGGTACCGCCGCGTACGCCTCGAAGGACGTCAGGCCCCGGCCCTTGATGACGTGATCGATTTCTTCCTTCCAGTACCCGGGCGCCGGGTCGATCTCGGCCAGGCAGCTGTCACGGCCGACATGTGTCCAGGCGATGCTGAACGCGGTCTGGGCCTTGGCCTCGTGCAGCCGGACCTGGACGCCGCAGTCACTCAGGAACTCCTTGGCCCAGGAGTGCAGGCTGCGGAAGTCGACCCGGTGGGCCACGGCGGGAGACATGGCCTTGAGGAAGGTGGCCTGCACGCGCGGGAGGTTGTTGGCGTAGGTGACGTACAGGATGCGGCCGGTGGTGCGCTGGGCGAGGTGCGCGGCGCGGTGCAGACCGACGACCGTCTTACCGGTGCCCGCCGGGCCGCTGATACGGGCGGGACCGCCCCAGTTGCGGCGGACCAGGGCTACCTGGTCGGGGTGCAGGAAGGTCATCCATTGTTCGATCGGGGCCCGGAGCGCCTCCGCCATGGCGGCCTCGCGCAGCCCGTCGAGGTCGAACAGGCCGTCGGGGAGATCGCTGGGGGCGGGGGCCCGGGGCGGGCGCGGTGCCGGGTCCGTCCTCGCGGCGGATTCCTCGTACTCGGGGAAGGTCCGTTCCAGGTGGTCGGCTATGGCCCGTACGGACGCGGCGCGCAGCCGATGGCGTTCCGAGAGGAGAGCCGGTCCGATTTCGTGCTCCCCCAGCAGCCGGATCCTGCCCAGCTCGGCGTTCACGCGGTGACCGGCGAAGACCATCAGGGGCTGGACCGCCACCGGGGACATGCCCAGGGAGGCCACCGCCGACTCGGCCACCTTCGTCACGGCGAGGAGTTTGGCCGCGTGGTCGTCGCGGGGCCGGCCGCTGCCGCACAGCTGCCCCGCGGGGGTGACCGACACCGAACGCCAGTTCTTGACGTCGAGGACGAAGACGCCTCCGGGGCCCACCAGCAGCATGTCCACGTTGGCCGACCGGGTTCCCGGCCATCTGCGGTCCACCAGGAGCCGCCACCCGCGCCCGGTCAGGACCAGCAGCTGGGCGGCCACCCTCCGTTCGCCCTCACTGGCGGCTTCCCATCGTTGTGCCTGCTGCCGGGCCGCCAGCCACTGCTCTTTCAGTAACCGTTCCTGCCGCCGTGCTTCCTGCGCCTGCCGCGACGCCGATCCCCCAGCCGTCATGCCACGCCCCCCTTGTTCACGAAGTGGTAAGCGTAAAACGATCAGCGGTGGTCAGGCAGGGCGTCCGGGAGCAGGGGGCGCTCGGTGTACGCCGGGGCGCACCTGCCTGCGTACGCCGGCCGCCCACGCGTAGCTCCCCCATCCCGCCCCCACGCCCCTTTTCCCGCCCCAGCGATACTGCGATGGACGCTCCACCCCCCACGCTGTGAAACCGGAGAAGCACCATGTGGTCCATCCTGCCCAGACCTGTCCGGCGGCCGCCTGCCCAGTGGCCCGCTGTCTGGCGGGGGCGGGCCGCGGTGCTGGTCGACGTGCTGCTCGTGGCGGTGGCCGGTGCCGAGCTGTTCACGCTGTTCGGGGCGCTCGACGCCTTTTCCGCTGTGGTCTGTGTGCCGTCGCTGGGGGCGCTGGTGGTGCGGCGGCGGTTCCCGGTGGCGGTGCTGGTGGCCACCTTGCCGTCGATGGCCACCGGGCATCTGTGGCTGGCGCCGATGATCGCGATGTTCACGGTGGCGTCACGGTGCGGGCGGCGGGTGGTCGTCGGCGCGGCGGCCCTGGCGCTGTTCGGGGCGGTGATGTGGTCCGGGTACGCGGTGGGTGAGGACGCCACGCACTGGGGGGACCATCTGTTCACCGTAGAGGTGGCCCTGATGTTCAGTGTGGGGCCGACCGGGCTGGGGCTGCTGGCCCGTACCCGGTCGGTGCTGCGGGAGCGGCTCGCCGAACTGACCGCCTCGCAGGAGCACGGGCGCCGGCTGGAGGCCGAGCGGGCGGTGGCGCGGGAGCGGACCCGGATGGCGCGGGAGATGCACGACACCGTCTCGTACCACCTGGGGATCGTCGCGGCGCAGTCCGGCGCGCTGTGGGCGACCGCGCCTGATGAAACGGTGCGCCAGGACGCCGAGACGATCCGGCGGCACAGCGCGGAGGCGATGGCCGAACTGCGGGACGTGGTGCGTGTGCTGCGCAACGGCCGGCGGGGGCCGGAGGGTGCGGAGGAGTCCGACACCGCCCGGCTGAGCAATCTGCCGGAGCTGGTGGAGGGGGCCCGGCTGGGGGCCAGGCTGGAGGTGAGGTTTCCTCCGGACGGGGCCACTGGTTCTGCCGCGGTGGAGCAGGTGGCTTACCGGACGGTTCAGGAGGCGCTGACGAACGTACGGAAGCATGCGCCCGGGGCGCCCGTCGTGGTCCGGGTGCGGCCGTCGGACGCCGGGGACGTGCTGGTGGTGGAGGTGCGTAACGGGGCGCCGCCTGAGGAGCTGAGTGCTGCCGGGGCCGGTGTCGCGGTGGAGGCCCCGGTGAGCGGGTACGGGCTGGCGGGGCTGGAGGAGCGGGCAGCGCTCGTCGGCGGGGTGTTCCGGGCGGGGGCCACCGAGGAGGGCGGGTTCGCCGTACGGGCCGAACTGCCGCTCGGGGGCCCCGCTGCCGGGAGGAACGTGCGTCAGCCGGCTGACGCCGACGCCCAGGGCGAGTCGGGGTCCGGTTCGTACACCGAGACGTGCCGCAGGCTGGAGGCGGTGTACGGGGTGCCCCACCAGTCCTCCGAGCGGTCCAGGAGGCGCAGCCCGGACAGCTCGGCCAGCAGGTCGATCTCGAAGGGGAAGGCGTAGCGCAGGACGTGTTCCCGGGTCTCCGGGGCGCCGCCGTCGACGATGGTGTGGGTCGAGAGCATGAGCTGCTGCGAGCGGTCCACGGTGAGGGTGTCCAGCATGACGGCCCGCTCGTCGAGGTGCCGCATGGAGAAGTCGGGCTTGGTGAGGTGGTGGTACGGCGCCGGGTCGAACGCCTCCAGGATGAAGCGCCCGCCGGGGGCCAGCTGTTCGCGTGCCAGGCGGAGGCAGCCGAGCTGCTGTTCCTTGGTGATGGCCACGAAGAAGGTGTTGAGGACCAGGGTCACGGTGTCGAAGACCTGGCCGGTTCCCTCTTCGGTGAAGTCGCCGAGCTGCGTGGTCACCGCACCTCGCGGATCCCGGGCGCGCAGCTCGGCGAGCATGGCCTCGGAGCCGTCGATGCCGTGGACGGTCAGGCCCCGCCCGGCGAGCGGGACGGCGATCCGTCCCGTGCCGACGCCGAGTTCGAGGACGCGGCCGCCGGGCGGGGTGTGCGCGGCGATGAACTCGACCGCCTGGTCCGTGTCCTCGCCGAGCGGGTACATCCGGTCGTAGACGCTCGCCAGCTTCTGGTCGTAGAGCGCGTTGCCGAGGGTCATGGTGGTGGTCTCCGAGGGGTGGGGAGGTCGGGTGAGGGTGGTGGTGCTGCCCGCCCGGATCCGCCCCGTGCCGCCCGGTCGCTCAGCGGGCCTCGGCCAGGGCGGCCGGCGGGCGTCTCCGGGCGGCAGCGGCGCGGTGGGCCACCACGGCGGCCTGCACCCGGTTGGTCAGGCCCAGCTTCGTCAGGATGGTGCTGACGTGCTCCTTCGTGGTGGACGCGCTCAGCAGCAGGCGGCGTCCGATGTCCGCGTTGGTCAGTCCTTCGGCGAGCAGTTCGAGGACCTCGTGCTCGCGCTCGGTCAGCGTGTCCAGGCGCGGATCCCGTTCGCCGTGGCGCAGGCCGGTGTCGAGGTAGCCGTCGACGACGATCCGGGCCGCCGCGGCGGACAGGACGGTGCCGCCGGCGGCCAGCACCCGGACCACGTGCGCCAGTTCCTGCGGGGTGGCGTCCTTCATCAGGAAGCCGGCCGCGCCGGAGCGCAGCGCCGCGGCGATGTCCTCGTCGGTCAGGAACGTCGTGAGGATGGCGACCGCGGGCGGCGCCGGGCGGGAGCGGATCCGTTCGAGGGCGGTGAGCCCGTCGACGTCCGGCATCCTCAGGTCCAGCAGGACCACGTCGGGCCGGTGGGTGTCCACCGCTTCGAGCACGTCCCGCCCGTCGCAGACCACCGGCACCTCGATGTCCGGCTCGCACTCCAGAATGCGCTGCATACACGTCCGCAGCAGAATTTCGTCATCGACGATCATCACGCGAATCATCACGCCCCCGTTTGCATGGCCCCTCGGCCACATTGCGCTCAAGGTACCAATGCGGCGGGTGACCCGGGCAATTGGGGGCTGGGGCGGAGGGCGTGACGGCGCGCGCCGCGGGCGTGTATCCGGAAAGCGGGGTCAGGCCTGGGCGGGCATGGTTTCCGTGATGAGTTTCAGCAGTTCCTTGTCCCAGGTGGGCAGCAGGAGTTCGAGCTGCTTGGTCACGCCGTCCTTGGTGGTGACGGTGCAGTCCACGGCCGTACCGCCGCGGCCGCCGCCGGTCGCCGACGCGGCCGGGGCCGAGAGCCGCAGGCCCTTGGCGCCGGGGCCGTCCAGGAAGACGCCGGAACGGTTCAGGGTGATGCTGCCCCGGTGCATCGCGGGGCCCTGTGCCCGAATACGGAACCGGCAGCGCAGGGTGACGGTTTCGCCGCGCCGGAAAGCGGCGGCCTTCCGTGCTGAACGGGACCTGTCAAGGCCCTTGCCGCCTATCCACAGCACCAAATCCATCAGGGAATGCAGTGCGAATTCCAGAAGCATGGGTTCTTCCCCTCAGTCGGGACGACTCGAATGGACAACCTGGGCCTTCACCGGGCGGGGACCGTCCGGTCCCGCACCGCCTCGGCGATGGCCCGTACATCGTTCAGCGCCGCCTCGGCTCCTTCGGTCAGCAGGACTCCGGCACAGCTCAGCGCGATCTCCGTCGCCCCGGCCATACCGTAGCCGGTGAGCCGGTCGGCGACCTCTTCAGGTGTGCCGTAGGCGAAGACACCGCCGTCGACCAGAGCGCCCGCCCCGGCCCACGGGTCGGTCACGTCCACGTCCAGGCCGGCCGAGCGCAGCATCGAGGCGTAGTGCTCGCCGGTCAGGTGCAGTTCGTGCGCGGCGAAGGCGAGCTTGCGCGGATCCCGGCCGGGCCGGCGTACGGCGCACGGCACGATCGTCGTCACCCTGGGCGCCGGGCGGTTCCGGGAGGCGGCGCCCTGTGCCAGCGCGGGCACGAGGTGGTCCTTCAGGTGGTCCGCCGGGGTGAGCAGGGTGACCGCCACGTCGGCCACCTGGCCCGCGGTGTACGCCATACGCGGGCGCAGCACGCCGGCACCGAGCGACACGGGCGGGTGCGGCACGTGGAGCAGCCCCTCGTCCACCCGCACATACCGTCCCTCGTACTCGACCACCTCGCCGTCCAGCAGCCGCCGGACCACGGTCAGGTACTCGGAGACGGCCGTACGCGGGCTCTCGTACGGCGCCCCGCGCAGCGCCGCCACGAACTCCGGGTCGCCGGCGCCGAACCCGGCGACCACCTCGGCGCCGGTCAGCAGCGCCAGGGACCTGGCCTGCACCGCGGCGTCCAGCGGGTGGCGCAGCGCGGTGAGCGCGACGCTCGTGCCGACGGGTACGCGGATGCCGCGCCCCGCGAGGTAGGCGAAGGCCTGGTGGGTGTCGACCAGCACCGACTGCCCCAGGTAGAGCCGTTCCAGGGGCAGGTCCCGGACGGCCGCGCCGAACGCGGCGAGGTGGTCCAGGTCGTACGCCATGAGCGGGTACATGAGGGACAGGGCGGGGGCGCGGTTCACGGGGGCTTCCTGAGTGGTTTCCGTGGCAGGTGGGGCGGACGGCGCGGCTGGGGTGGGTGCGGCGGTCATGCGGTGGCCTCCGGCAGGTAGGCGTCGGCCTGGAGGCGGAAGAGGTAGGCGTAGGTGCCTCCGAGGGCGAGCAGCTCCTCGTGGCTGCCCTCCTCGATGAGCCTGCCGCCCTCCACGACCAGGATCTTGTCGGCGATGCGGACGGTGGAGAACCGGTGGGAGACCACCAGGGACGTCGCCTGCGCGCAGATGGTGCGCAGCCGGCCGAAGATGTCGGCCTCGGCCTCGGGGTCGATCGCGGCGGTCGGCTCGTCGAGGACGGCGACCGGCGCGTCCCGCAGGAAGGCGCGGGCCAGGGCGATCTTCTGCCACTGGCCGCCGGACAGCTGGTGGCCGCCCTCGAAGTGGCGCCCCAGCGTGGTGTCGTAGCGGTCCGGCAGCTGGTCGATGAACTCGTCGGCGCCGCTGGCCTGCGCCGCCATCCGGACCCGGGCGTCGTCGTCCAGGTCGTCGAGGCGGCCGAAGCCGATGTTGTGCCGTACGGACATCTCGTAGCGGATGAAGTCCTGGAAGACGACGCCGATGTTGCGCTGGAGGTCGTCGGTGTCGTACTCCTCGATCGGCACGCCGTCGATGAGGATGCGGCCGCTGGTCGGCTCGTAGAGGCGGGCGAGCAGTTTGACGATGGTGCTCTTGCCCGCGCCGTTCGAGCCGACGAGGGCGCAGCAGGTGTCGGCGGGGAGGAAGCAGCTGAAGCGGTCCAGGGCGGTGGTCTCGGTGCCCGGGTAGCGGAAGGTGACGTCCTGGAACTCGATGCCGTGCGTGAGCCGCCGGGGGAACGGCCGGGAGCCGCCGGTGATGCGGCCCTCGGGCAGCGACAGGTAGTCGAAGAGGTTCCCGGTGAACAGGGTGTTCTGGTAGAGGGTGGCCACGCCGAGCAGCAGGCCGGTGGCCGCCGCGTGCACGGCGCCGAGGGCCTGGAGGTAGCCGGCCAGCTCACCGAGCTTGCCGTTGCCCGCCGTCGACTTCAGGGCGAAGACCAGGGCGCCCGCCGAGCAGGCCACGCTGACCAGGCCGAGCGCCGCCGACCAGCCGTGCCGGCGCCGGGCCAGGGACCGGTCGACGCGGAAGAAGCCCTGGACGAGGGAGCGGTAACGGTCCACGAAGTACGGGCCGAGCCGGTAGAGCTTGACCTCCTTGTAGGAGGTGTCCGTCGTCGTCAGGTCCTGGTAGTAGAACGCGCGGCGCCGGTCCTGGGCGCGGTGGTACTCGATCGCGTAGCCCTGCTTGCTGAACACCACGTGCGCGGCGAGCGCGGGCAGCGGCGCCAGCAGGATGGCCAGGGCGATCCAGGTGTTCCAGGTGAACAGCACCCAGCTGACCGTCACCAGCGAGGCCAGTGAGGTGAGCGTCCGCATCATCTCCTCGAAGACCTCGAACGCCGTACCGCTGCCGCTCTCCCGCAGGGCGCGCTGCAGCCGGTCGTACGCCTCGGGGTCCTCGTACGCGCTGAGGTCCATCCGGGTGCCCTTGACCATCACCCGCTCCCCGATCTTGGCGGAGAACTCCAGCTGGAGCAGCGAGTTCAGGTACTGCGAGACCGAGGAGACGACGTGCTCGGCCACCGCGAGGGCCACCAGCCCGGCGGCCGCGGGGGTGAGCCGGTCCAGCGCGCCCGGTACGTGCAGCACCGCGTCGACCACAGCCTGCACGGCCCGGGCGGTCAGCCAGATGCCGGTCGCGGGCACGGCCGCGGTCAGGGCCGTGGCCACCACGAGCGCGGAGACGCGCAGGGGGCTCAGGCTCCAGAAGGAGCGCAGGACCAGGGCCCAGTAGCGCAGGTCGCGGGAGAGGCGGCGGTGTTCCTCGGGGACGTCCTGCTGGTCCGGCAGGTCGTGTCCGGTCGTCGGGCCGTCAGTCACGGGGCCTCCCTCGAAGGCAGTTCAGGACGTGCCCCCACACCAGGTAGCAGCGGTTCTCGGCGGGCCGGTCCATCGGCAGCAGGCGGTTGACCTGCATGTGCGCGAGGCTGGCCAGGATCGTGTCCCGGGTGCCCCACAGCGTCCCGGCCGCCTCCGCCGCCGCGACGGCCCGGGCGGCGGCCCGTACGGCGCCGGCCTGCCCGTCGAGTACGGCGGCGAGGCGCCCGTGGTGGGTGCGGCCCAGGGGGTGCGGGCGGCGGTCCCAGGGGGCGAGCAGCTCGCACAGGTAGTCGCGGTCCTTCTTGTACTGCTCGCGGGCCTCCGGGTCCTCGGCGGGCCGCGGCATGGCGGCGAGCCGTGCGCGGACGTCCAGGCCCCACTGCGCGTACAGCGCGTCGACGGCGGCCAGGGTGACCGCCTCGGGCCGCAGGCCGGGCTCGCCGTCCCAGAGGAGGCGCAGCAGGGCGGCGGAGACGGCGCTGTTGGCCGCGAAGACCTCCTCGACCTGGTCGTACACGGCGGGGCCGCCGTACCGGCTGACCTCCGGGTGGTACGTGGCGACCTCGATCCGCTCGGCGAGGCCCCGGCCGACGAGCGGGCCGCACCGGTCCAGGAGCGGGCCCAGGGCGGACGGCGCACCGGGCGCGGTGCGGACCCTGAGGCGCAGGTGCGGGTCGGGGTCGGCGTAGCGGATGTAGAACCACCGGTCGACGGCGGCGCCCGCGTCCGCCACTCCCCGCAGGATGCCGGGGAGTTCGGTCGCGGCGATCTCGTCGTGCAGGTCCCGGGCTGCGTAGAGCTTCAGGTACGACCACTCGGAGCCGGGGAGGTGGACAGGGTGGGCGGCCGGGTCGGCCTTGCGGCGTATCCGGTCCGGCGCGGCTTCACGGGCCTCTTGGGGTTCGTGGGGCTCACCGGCCTCGCGTGCGGTGGCCAGCAGCGGGATGACGACCTCCGAGAGGTGGCCGCGTCCGGCGCTGTCGCGCAGCCACGCCTGGTCCGGCCCCGGCAGCGCCTCCTGGAGCGTGATCCGCTCGGCGGGAGTGCGCAGCGCGGCCAGCAGTTCGTCCACGCAGACCGGGTGGTCGAGGTCCAGGAGCAGCCGGTTGTCGTCGTCGGCCAGGTAGACGTGGCGGGGGACGCTCCAGGTACGGCGCCACCGGGTCACCTCCGCAGCCGTACGGGGCGCGGGACCGGGTACGGGGGCGGCGCTCGCAGCCGTACCCGCTCCGCTCCGCGCGCCCGGATACAGGTTCCACTCCGCCGCCCGCACGACCACCCGCCCCCGCACCACGCGCGGCAGGTACGGAGCGCCCTCGGCCGGCCCCCAGGTAAAGCCGGTGGGGACGGCGTACCGGGCCCGGGAGACCTCCAGGAGGAAGCGGCACACGTTGGGCGCGCCGAGCGGGCTGAGCATGTGGTTCTGCACGACGACCAGTTCGCGGCCCAGGCGTGCCGAGTACAGCCGGAAACCGTCGTCGGTGGCGCCGACGTGGATGTCGGCGAGGCCGATGGTCCGGTCCGGTGCCCCGGAGGGGGCGACGTTGACGGGAATCTCGTACGGGTGGACGGCGGGCCGGATCGCGACGTTGGCGCCGCGTCCGTTGCCCGGCAGGTACGCCAGCTCGGCCACCACGACGTCGGGCTCCAGCGCCTCGCGCTCCCGGGCGTACGCGCGAAGCCGCTCGGTGGCGGTCTCCGGGAGGAGGTGGAAGAACCGTCCGAAGGTGCGTCCGCCCTCGCCGAGACCGTCGCTGTTGAACACGGCGCGCCAGTCGCCGGCGTCGATGGCGTCCGGTCCGGCGGCGGCGATCTGGACGTACGCGTCGACCCCCGGGCAGCCGAGCCGGTGGTCACTCTCGGCATCGGCCGGCAGCAGCCTGTCCAGCACCTCGTCGCTCAGCTCCACCGCCCCGGCCCCGCTGCGCCACGCCTCGGACGCCAGGGCGAGCAGGGCTCGCGCGGTGTGCGGGTCGCCTTCGCCGCCGGGCTGCTGCATGACCATGGCGCGGGGCGGGTTGAGGTAGCCGTTGGGGGCGTCCAGGCCGCGTTCGGCGCTGAGGAGTTCCAGGACGGGTACGAGGGCGTCGGTGCCGTACCGCTCCATGAACGCCTGGTGGTACGGGACGAGGTGGTCGTATCCGCCGGGTGCCGCCTGGGCCAGCCGGGCCAGGCAGCCGACGGTTTCGGCGACCTCGTCGGCGATCTGCCGGTTGAGGACCGGGCCGTCGGGGCCGGGGGCGGCGAGGGCCGAGTCGGCCTGGAAGGGCTGGTGCCGGTAATCGGGTACGAGGGTGCGCTGGGTGAGGCGCAGCTTCTCCAGGGCGCCCGTGTCGTCGTGGACGGCGTCGGCGGTCAGTGCGACGACCTCGCGCAGTCCGGCGACGGCGGGGTGGTCGACGCCGGCGGCGGTGAGCCGGCCGAGGACGTACGCCTCGGGGCGGGGCTCGGTGACGGGCGGCCGCAGGTCGGTCACGAGCAGTCCCAGGCCCGCCAGTTCGGTGACGAACGCGGTGATCCGTTCCTGCCCGGCCGCCGGGAACCGTTCGGTCAGCGCGGCGACCAGCTCGGCGCAGGGCACGGGTGCGGCGGGCGGCGCGAGGCGCCGGATGTGGTCGAGCGGCGCGGTGTGCCGCACCCGTACGGAGCGCCGGTCGGCGTTGCCGTGCACGTCGGAGGAGGGCAGCACCAGGCGGTCGCCCACCCGGTACGCCATGGCGTTCACGGACACGCTGAGCCGCCCGAGCACGTCCGGGTCGCCCTCCAGGTCCCGTACGAGCGCCAGCAGCCAGCCCATGTCGGCCCGCACGCGGGAGGAGGCGAGGGCGGTGTCGCCGAGGCGGGCGGTGGTGGCCGAGCCGAACGTCCCGAGGGCGACGCCGGAGAAGGCGCCGAAGGGGGTGGGGCGGGTGCTCATGCGGGTGAGGTAGCGCAGGGCGCGCGAGTGCACGCGCCGTATCTCCTTGCCGCTCGCGCGCCCCTGCGTGCCGTCGTCCGCGCCCCCGGTCCTGGCGAGCCCGTCGAGCAGTCCGCTGCCCGCCGCGACGAGCCCGTGGCGGACGCGGGGATCGTCGGCCATGGCCCGCAGCCGGGCCCGGGTCCGGCCGGGGTCCTGGTCGGCGAGCGCCTGGCGCCAGACGTCGACCGGGAGGGCGGGGGCGCGCAGGAGGTGGAAGTCGAGGGCTTCGTACCGCGGCATGGGGCGGGTGGGGTCCTTGTCCGTCGTCGTCATGGTCACTGGGGGTCGGCCGCGGCCGCTCGTCCTCACCGCGGGAAGAGCACCTGCCACCAGCCCGGCCGGTGGCCGGTGCCGGTGGCGGCGGCGCGCAGGGTCAGCGCGATGCCGGCGGCGCCGGTCAGCAGGCCGGGGTTGTCGACGAGGTGTCCGGTCGTTTCGTGGTCGCGGTAGACCAGGGGCTGCCCGGGGTCGGCGGCCGCGACCAGGTCCGTCACGAGCCGGGGCATCGCGCGGGCGGCCCCGGCGCTGCCGTGCGCGGCGAACTCGTGCGCCAGGGCGACGAGTCCGGCGCGGCCGTGGCAGACGGTGGGCGAGCGCGGTACGTCCCCCGCCGCCACCCGGCCGAGCAGCCCGTCGAGCGCGGCGTACGCCTGTGCCTCCAGGGCCTGGTCACCGGTCGCACCGGCGACGGCGAGGAGGCCGGCGGCCACTCCCCCGGTCCCGTGGCACCAGGCCGGGGCGGTTTCGGCACCACCGGTGCGGTCCGGTTCGGCGCCCGGCTCCAGGGGCACGTACCGCGGCCACTGGAGCTGTCGCCCGTCGCCGGTGCCGGTCGCCAGCAGCCACCTGACGAGCTGGTCCGTCACCCGGCGCTGTCCGGGGAGCCGGTGGCCGTGCCGCCAGGCCGTGGCGAGGGCGGCCGCGATGCCCGCCGCTCCGTGGGACAGGCCGGTGTCGAGCCGCCCCTGGACGGCCCACCGGCGGTCGGTGCCGGCCCACAGGAGGTGGCGCAGGCATCGCCGCAGCGCCTGTTCGGCCAGTGGGGTCACGGGCCGGACGGTGCACAGGTGGGTGAGGAGGCCGGCGCTTCCGTAGATCAGGTCGTAGTGGTGGTCGGCGACGGCTTCCGGGTCCTGGGGCAGGTCCATGGCGAGGACCTGCCGGCACAGTTGCCCGTCCAGCGCGGCCAGGCTGGGCAGGAAGCGGGGTTCGTCGGCCGAGACCTCGCGCAGGACGAAGGCGAGTCCGGCGGTGCCGTCGAACAGGCCCGGGTGCGTCAGCGCGCGCTCCTGGGTGGCGGCGAACGCGGCGCGTACGAAGGCGTAGGCGCGGTCGAGCGACTGCTCGCGTTCCTCGTCGCTGCGGGCGGTACGGGCGGCGTGCAGGTGCAGGAGCGCCAGCCCGGCGTGCCCCTCACTGAGGGAGGCACCGTGCCAGAAGGACACGTCACTCTGTCCGGCGGCGCGCGCGGCGTACGCCTCGGCGCTCGCGGGGCTGTCGAGGCGTTCCCGGATCAGGTCGGCGACGGTGTGGGCGCGCGCGGCGAGTCCGTACGGCAGCAGGGGCTTCGAGTGCATGGGGTGGGCTCTGCGGGGTTCTCGGTTCTCGGGTTCTCCGGAGGGGGCCCTCCGGCTGCTGCCGGAGGGCCCACCGTGCGATCGGACGCGACCGGCAGTGGGGTCAGCACTTGCCGTTCGTGCGGACGGCGGCGCAGGCGGCCGTCATCTTGATCGTCTGGCGGATGGTCTGCTTGACGACCCACTTGCTGGCGACGCGGGAGGCGACGCTGGCCACCGGGGACAGCTGCGTCTGGACCGGGTCGGCCGAAACGATCACGCGGGCGTCAAGGTTGAACTCGTCCATGAAACAAAAGCACCTTTCATTCCGTGCAAAAGCACCGCCGGGAAAGGAACTCCGGCAGAGTTCCGAAGGCGGACGGGAAGAAACGTAATGACGCCCCGGGGCCTGCTGAAACCCGCCGTTCTGGCAATTCCGGACCCTACGGACGGCCGGTCCGCACCACCCGTCCGTAGGGGCTCCGGCCGTCAGCGCCCTTGCAGGGCGTCCAGCCCCACGGCCATGCACAGCGCGAGGGCCTGGTCCAGCTCCGGGTCCTGGATCCGGATGACGTACCGGTCCCGTATCCCCCACTTCCGCTCGACCGCCAGCACCGGCTGTCCGTCGCGTACGAAGTCGAAGTGGTAGACGAACGGCGCGGGCGGCACGGGAATGACCGGCACCACCGCGTCGACCAGCTCCCACGCCCGCCGCGCCAGCGCGACGCCGACGCTCCGTTCCTTGCCGACGGCCGCCCGGTCGCCCTGTGTCAGGTGCCAGGTGGAGCGCAGCAGCGAGGCCTTGACGTCCTTGCGGAAGGTCCCGACGGGTTCACCGCCGGCGCCCCGCACGTCGTACGTGGCCCCGAAGTCGATCACCTTGCGGGCCTTGAAGCCGCCCAGTTCCCGTGTCCGGTCCTCGTCGGACCACAGGGTCAGTTCCTCCTTCAGCGCGAACCGTTTCTGTTCCGCGAACGCGACGACCGCGCCGCTTTCCGGCGCCGTGACCACGTACCGGTTCACCAGCGGCGTGATCTTCTGCGTCATGAGGAATTCCCTGAGCTGCTCCATGCGGGAACCGTAAGCAGCGGCGGCGGCCGTCCCCGTACGCCTCAGGACGGAACACCGGCCACCCGTTCGTAGGGTGCCGGACGACCGATCGGCCGGTGGTGCCGGAACAGGTCCCGCCGACTGCCGTACGTCATGAAGTCGCCGCGCACGACGCCGCCGGGGTGGGGCCGGGCCCCAGGGGACGCTAAGGTCGAAGCGCAGGCCAGAGCGACGAGGGGGCGGCCGCCGATGATGCCGGACGAGGCGGTGATCGGCTGCGCCGGAGAGCTGGTTCTCGGCACCCGTGGCGCCGCCGGACCCGGTGAGGTGCTGGTGCGGGTCAGGGGCGGCACCGAGACGTTCCTCGCGTGGTCCGACGATCCGCTGCCGCGCGGGACGGCCGTGCTCGTGGTCGATTCCCGGGGCGGCCGCCAGGTCGACGTGATCAGCTGGGCCGATCCATTGGACGCGTCGGCCGGTGCCACCGGCGACGCCGGTTGAGGAGACGACGAAGGATGTTCGGTTACCGCGTTCCCGCCCCCGACGAGGCGATGCTGATCTCGGGTGGCAGGCGTGGGCTCGGGGGTGCGCCGTTCCGCGTGGTGACCGGCCACGGCAAGTTCGTCCTGCCCATCTTCCGCAAGACCCGCTTCCTGACCCTGGCGATGTGCGAGTCGGAGGTCGTCGAGACCTGCGTGACCCGGCAGGGCATCGCGCTGACGGTCCGGGCCGTGATCGCCTTCAAGGTCGGCAACGACACCGAGAGCATCGTCAACGCGGGGCAGCGGTTCCTCTCCGACCAGGACCAGATGTCGGTCCTGACCGGCCGGATCTTCGCCGGTCACCTGCGGTCCATCATCGGCTCGATGACGGTCGAGGAGATCGTCACCGAGCGGCAGAAGCTGGCCACCGAGGTGCTGGACACCTCGAAGTCCGAGATGGCGAAGATCGGTCTGCACGTCGACTCGCTGCAGATCCAGTCGATCGACGACGGCGACACCGGCTACATCGACGCCATGTCCGCCCCGCACAAGGCGGCGATCCAGCGGCAGGCGCAGATCGCGCAGGCGCAGGCCACGCAGGCCGCGGCGGAGGCGGAGCAGGAGGCGGCGCGCAAGCAGGCCGAGTACGCGCGGCAGACGGCCGTCGTCCAGGCCGAGTACTCGGCCGAGGTGGACCGCGCGCAGGCCCAGGCCGCGCAGGCCGGCCCGCTGGCGGAGGCACACGCGCAGCAGGAGGTGCTGGACGCGCAGACCGAACTGGCGGAGCGGGCCGCACAGCTGCGCCAGCAGCAGCTGGTGGCCGAGGTGGTCAAGCCCGCCGAGGCGGACGCGGAGCGCATCCGGGTGCTCGCCCTCGCCGAGGCCGAGCGGATGAAGATCCAGGCCGAGGCCGCCGCGTCGTACGACCGGGTGGCGCTGGACCGGATGCTGATCGACCAGCTCCCGCAGATCGTCAAGGAGGCCGCGGCCGGTCTCTCCGGCGCCAACGTCAACGTCCTCAACGGCGCCGACGGCCTCGGGGAGATCGCCGCCGGCCTGGTCGGTCAGGGCCTGACCATCCTGGACTCCGTACGCCGCAACCTGGGCGCGCCGGAGGCGGGCACGGCGGACGGGCGGGTGCCGGAGCAGGGCGGCGGCCGGGTGGAGATCGAGTAGCCGCACCGGCGGGCCGCCGCGGGCCCGTACCGGCGGGCGGTACGGGTCAGTGGCGGTGGCCGGTACGGGTCAGTGGCGGCGGGTGGCCTGGGCGCGGGTGCCGGCGACGGCCAGGGACGCGGCGGAGATGCCGACGGCGGTCAGGGTCGCGGTGACGGCGCTCTGCCGGGTCAGGCTCTCCGCCGTCAGCAGGACGGTGGCGGCGATCACCGAGGCGACGATGTTGCCGGGTAAGAGGTAGAGCAGGAACGTCAGCTGGGCCCGGCCCGGGTCGCGCGGCGGTACGGGTGCGGGCGCCTCCGGGCAGGCCTGGTGGAGGGTGGACCAGCGCTCGGTCTCCTCGTGCTGTTCACGGGAGCGCTGCAGGCGGGCCACGGCCAGCAGGGCCACCGCCGTGAGCAGCCCGGCGGCCGTGACGGCGCCGAGCGCGGGCCACGGGGCCGGGGTCAGCAGGAGGACGGCGACGAGCGCGGGCGTGCTCCAGAAGGTGACGCAGGACGCGGCGGCGATGCGGTGCGAGTACGGCCGGTCGGCGCCGGCGCGCAGGGCGGCGGCCGCCGGGAGGTACCAGACGCAGCCGGCGGCGAAGAGCGCGGTGGCGCCGAGGGCGAGGGTGGCGTGGGACACGGTGGGTTCCTCCCTCTGGGGAGAGGGGCGGGTGGTGGGGTGGGCGGCGAGCGCGCGGGACGGGCCCGTAGGCGATGCCCACGGCTGCGGAGGCATCGGCGTACGCCCGCAGCCGTGGGCCGGGGACGTCAGGTGCGGCTCGACTCCAGCGCGGCGACCTCCGGGTGGTGCAGGTCGAACGCCGGGGACTCGCTGCGGATGCGCGGCAGCGAGGTGAAGTTGTGGCGGGGCGGCGGGCAGGAGGTGGCCCATTCCAGGGAGCGGCTGTAGCCCCAGGGGTCGTCGGCGGTGACCTTCTTGCCGTACTTGGCGGTCTTCCAGACGTTGTAGAAGAACGGCAGGAACGACAGGCCCAGCAGGAACGAGCCGATGGAGGACAGCGTGTTGAGGGTGGTGAATCCGTCGGCGGCGAGATAGTCCGCGTACCGCCGCGGCATACCGGCCGCACCGAGCCAGTGCTGGACGAGGAAGGTGAGGTTGAAGCCGACCGTGAGGGTCCAGAAGGTGATTTTCCCGAGCCGCTCGTCGAGCATCTTGCCGGTGAACTTGGGCCACCAGAAGTGGAATCCGGCGAACATCGCGTACACCACCGTGCCGAACAGCGTGTAGTGGAAGTGCGCGACGACGAAGTACGTGTCGGAGACGTGGAAGTCCATCGGCGGCGAGGCCAGGATGACACCGGTCAGACCGCCGAAGACGAAGGTCACGAGGAAGCCGGTGGCCCAGAGCATCGGGGTCTCGAAGGACAGGGAGCCCTTCCACATCGTGCCGATCCAGTTGAAGAACTTCACGCCGGTCGGCACGGCGATCAGGAAGGTCATGAAGGCGAAGAAGGGCAGCAGCACCCCGCCGGTGACGTACATGTGGTGCGCCCAGACGGTGACCGAAAGGCCGGCGATGGAGATCGTGGCGGCGATCAGCCCGATGTAGCCGAACATCGGCTTGCGGGAGAAGACCGGGATGACCTCCGAGATGATGCCGAAGAACGGCAGCGCGAGCACGTACACCTCGGGGTGCCCGAAGAACCAGAACAGGTGCTGCCACAGCAGCGCGCCGCCATTGGCCGGGTCGAAGATGTGCGACCCGAATTTGCGGTCCATTTCGAGGGCGAACAGGGCCGCGGCCAGTACGGGGAAGACCATCAGGATCAGCAGCGCGGTCAGCAGCACGTTCCAGGTGAAGATCGGCATCCGGAACATCGTCAGGCCGGGGGCGCGCATGCAGATGATGGTGGTGATGAAGTTGACGGCGCCCAGGATGGAGCCGAAGCCGGAGAGCGCCACGCCCATGATCCACATGTCGGCGCCGATGCCGGGCGAGTGCACCGCGTCGGACAGCGGCGCGTACGCGAACCAGCCGAAGTCGGCGGCGCCCTGCGGGGTCAGGAAACCGGCCGCCGCGATCAGCGAACCGAACAGGAACAGCCAGTAGGCGAGCATGTTCAGCCGCGGGAAGGCCACGTCGGGCGCGCCGATCTGGAGCGGCATCAGCCAGTTCGCGAAGCCGGTGAACAGCGGCATCGCGAACAGCAGCAGCATCACCGAGCCGTGCATCGTGAACGCCTGGTTGAACTGCTCGTTGGACATGATCTGCGTGCCGGGGCGGGCGAGTTCGGCCCGCATCAGCAGCGCCATCAGGCCGCCCACCAGGAAGAACACGAACGCCGTGACGAGGTAGAGCGTCCCGATCCTCTTGTGGTCGGTGGTGGTCAGCCACTCCACCGGGATCCGGCGGCGGACCGGGCGGGGGCCGAGCACGGCGGGCGGCGGGCCGGCGACGGCGGCGTCCGGCGGGCCGTCACCGGGCCCGCCCGGAGCGTCGCGTCCTGCCTCCGCTCCCGGGTCTGACTGCGTACGTGTATCCGATCCGTCCACCGGGCTGTGTCCTTCACCTCTGGCGCATGACTTCGACTGGCCGGGAAGAGCCTCAGCACGGGGGAGAGACCGGCTCTTCCCGGCCCCACCAGGGTCGTTCGCGGCGCGTCCGCCGCCATAGGGCCGGGCGGGCCGGGACGCCCGCCGACGGTCCCGGCCGCACCCGCCCACCGGCCGCCGACCGTCCCTGCCCGGAGCGGCCCACCGGCCCACCGGTCCACCGGCCGCGGACAGCGCCGCCCCGGCCGGGCCCACCGGCCGGTACCGCGCCCCTACCGGCCGCCCCGCCGCTGTTCCTGCTGCCCCCGGATCCGCCCGGCGATCACCGCGGCCTGCACCCGGCGTCCCACGCCCAGCTTGGACAGGATCGTGGAGATGCGGTTCTTGACCGTCTTCTCGGCGAGGAACAGGCGGTCCGCGATCTCCCGGTTGGTCAGGCCCTCGCCGATCAGCTCCAGGATCTCGCGCTCCCGGGGCGCGAGCCGGTCCAGTTCGGACTGCGGGGACGTCTCGGCCTGCTGCGGGGCGCGCAGCCGCGCCATCACGCGGGAGGCCGTGCGCGGGTCCAGCATCGACTTGCCCGCGGCCACCGTGCGTACCGCGTTCACCAGGTCGGAGCCGTTGATCTGCTTGAGGACGTAGCCCGCCGCGCCCGCCATGATGGCGTCGAAGAGGGCTTCGTCGTCGTCGAAGGAGGTCAGCATCAGACAGGCCAGTTCCGGCATACGGGCGCGCAGTTCGCGGCAGACCTCGATGCCCTCGTGGTCGCCGCCGGACGGCTCGCCCCGCTCCCCCAGCCGTACGTCGAGCACCGCGACCTGCGGGCGCACGGCGGGCACCCGGGCCAGCGCCTCGGGGCCGCTGGACGCCTCCCCGACGACCTCGATGCCGTCCTCCGCGTCGAGGAGGTCGCGCACGCCCCGGCGGACCACCTCGTGGTCGTCGAGGATGAAGACGCGCAGCGGCGGCGCGTCCGGTGCGGCGGGGCCGATGGGGCCGGTGGGTCCGGTGTGCTGGTTCATACGGCTCTCGATCTGTCGGCCGGGCGTACGGGGATACCGGTCCGGAGTACGGCGGTCCGGCGGGGCGGGCCGGTCGGCGGCCGCCCGGACCGGTGGCCCGCCGCCGCCGTAACACCCGCCGTGCCCGCGCGCGTTGGGGGTGCCCGCCGCCGGTGACCGGGGCAGGGGCGCGCGCCGCGCGCAAAGGGGTGCCAGGGCATCACACACCCGTGCGCCGGGTCGGGGCGAGGGTCGAAAGTCCCGGGGGAATAGGGCCGTTTGGGCACCTTTGCCTGGTGCCATACTGACGCGCCCCATCCCCTTCAGGAGGTCCGCTCATGCCACGCCTCGCGTCGTACGCCCGCACGGTCAGAGCGCACCGAGCCGTTCCGGCCCTCCCGGCGTCCCCCCTCCTCACCCGTACGCCCCCGTCGGCCACCGCCCCTGCCCCCGCCCCCGTCATGAACCCGGTCGTGGCCCCATGAGCGGCGTCAACGACGATTACCACGCCCTGCTCGCCCGCCACGAGGCCATGCGGCTGCGCCGCCGCATCCTGTCGCCGCGCGAGGACGCCCCCCAGGAACGCCCGGCGTACGGCGGCGCGTCCAGCGGCCCCCGGGCCATCGCTTCGTCGTCCGCCGTGCCCTCCGGGAACGTGTCCGGGTCCACGGGACCGTACCGTGCGGGCGCGGCCACCGACCCGTACGACGGCGCCGCCGACCAGCGGGTGATCACCGAGTACCTGGAACTCGTCACGCCCTTCGGCGAGCTGATCACCCATCTCTACGACGCGATGTTCCGGCGGTGGCCCTATCTGCGGTCGCTGTTCCCGGAGTCGATGGAGTTCCAGCGGGCCCATCTGGCGCGCGCCTTCTGGTACTTGATCGAGAATCTGCACCGGCCCGACGACATCGCGGAGGTCTTCGGGCGGCTCGGCCGCGACCACCGCAAGCTCGGGGTGCGCCCGGTGCACTTCGAGGCGTTCGAGGCCGCGCTGTGTGAGGCGCTGCGCCGGACGGCGGGGCCGCGCTGGGCCGACGCCGTCGAGCAGGCGTGGGTGCGGATGCTGCGGTTCGCCGTCGCCGCCATGGTCAGCGGTGCCGAGGCCGCGCTCACCGAACCGCCCTACTGGCAGGCCACGGTGACCGCGCACGAGCGCCGCCGCCCGGACCTCGCCGTGCTCCGGGTGCGGCCGCACGAGCCGTACCCCTACCGGGCGGGCCAGTACGCGGCACTGGAGTCGCCGCGGCTGCCGCAGGCGTGGCGCCAGTACTCCATCGCCTGCGCGCCCCGGTCCGACGGCGAGCTGGAGTTCCACGTACGGCAGACCTGCACGGGCGGCGTGAGCGAGGCCCTGGTGGCGCACACGCGGACCGGTGACACGCTGCGGGTCGGTCCGCCGCGCGGCTCGATGACGCTGGATGAAGAGCTGGCGAGCGACCTGGTCCTGGTGGCGGCCGACACCGGCTGGGCACCGGTCAAGGCGCTCCTGGAGGAGCTGTCCGCACGCCGCGGCCACCGCAGCGTACGGCTGTTCCTCGGTGCGCACAGCTTCGCCGACCTGTACGACGCGGGCGCGCCGTCGGAGCTGGAGCGGGGGCGCCCCTGGCTGCGCGTGACGCCGGTGATCGGGCGGCGGCCGGAGACCGGCGGTGCCTTCGCGCCGGACGCGGGCGGCTACGACGCGCTCGCCGAGGCGGTGGCCGAGGCCGTGACCCGGCACGCCGACTGGTCGGGGCACCTCGCGTACGTCAGCGGGCCGACCGCGGTGGTCGGCACCACCGTGGCCCGGCTGACCGCTGCCGGGGTGCCGCCGCGCAGCATCCGACACGATCCGCTCTCCGACATCCTGCGCCCGTCCTCCCGGCCCGGGGACGCGGCCGGTGATCCGCCGGCGGGCGGGCCCGCCGTGGTGTCCCGGTCCCGGGGTGCCGTGGCCGGCCGGACGACGACCGCGAGCACCTCGTTCGAAGGAGCCGGCTCATGAGCGTGCCGACGACCGTGTCCGCCGTACGCCCCGGTTCGCCGCCCGGACCCGGCGCCGCGGCGGGACCGGTCGTCTCCGGCGGGCGGCCGGCCGCGACCGGCCCGGCGCTCGCACCGCACATCGTCGTCATCGGCGGCGGCATCGCCGGGCTCGCCGCCGCCCACCGGCTCACCGGCGCCGGTCTGCGCGTGACCCTGCTGGAGTCCACCGGCCGGCTCGGCGGCAAGCTGCGGTCCGGCGACATCGCCGGGACACCGGTCGACCTGGGCGCCGAGGCCCTGCGGGTGCCCCGGCCGGAAGCGGTCGACCTGGCCCGCGAGGTCGGCCTCGGCGACCGGCTGCGTGTCCCGGCAGCGACGGACGCCGCGCTGTGGACCCGGGGCGCGCTCCGGCCGATCCCGAGCTGCCGCGGGCGGGACGTCCTCGGCAGGGCCCGTACGGCCGACACGTACGAGGTGTCGCTGCGTGCCGCCGTGCCGCAGCTCTTCGAGGCGGCACGCGACGACGGCGCGCTGCTCACCGGCGTACGGCGGGTGCGGCGGCGGACGGCCGAGCAGCAGCGGCGCCGCGCCGAGGAACGGCAGGCGGCCGAGCGGCGGCGGATCGCCGAGGAGCGGCGGTTCCTGGAGGAACGGCGGATCGCCGAGCAGCGGCGCCTCGCCGACCGCCCGGGAGCCGTCGGCCGTCCGGAGGCCGTCGACGGGCCGGGGGCCGACCGGGCGCGGTCCGGGCCGCTCGTCCCCCGTCCCCGATCCGGGTTCACCCGGCCGGGGCCGGACGCGGACCGCGCCGGGTGGCCGGCGGCCCCGGCCACCCTCCCCGGCACCCCCGGAGGCGCCCGTACGATCCCGGATCTGTCCCGTGGCGGCCCCGACTACCTGGGGCTGGACGGGGGCGCGGGCACCCTGGCGGGCGCTGTGGCCGATGCCGTACGCGCCGCCGGCGGTGAGATCCTGCGCAACACCCCGGCCCTGGCGCTGACCCGCGGCCCGTACGGCTGGGAGGTCCGTACGGCCGCGCGCACCCTGCTGTGCGACGGCCTGGTCCTCGCGACCCCGGCCTGGTCGGCGGCCACCCTGCTCGCCGCCGAGGCGCCGCTCGCCGCGGCCGAACTGTCCGAGGTCGCCTACGCGTCGATGGCCCTCGTCACGATGGCGTTCCGGCGTTCGCACCTGGAGGGGCTGACGGCGTTCGACGGGCCGTGCGGCTTCCTGGTGCCGCCGGGTGACGGGCACACCATCAAGGCGTCCACGTTCCTGACCCGTAAGTGGGACTGGCTGTCGGAGCGGGCCAAGGACCTGTTCGTCCTGCGGACGTCCATCGGCCGCTACGGCCAGGAGGAAGTGCTCTACCTGGAGGACGCCGACCTGGTCAGCGCCGCCCTGCGCGACCTGGGCGAGGCCACCGGGCTGACCGCGCGGCCGGTCGCCACCGACGTGACCCGGTGGATCGGCGGACTGCCGCACTACGCGGTCGGGCACCCGGCGCGGGTGACCCGGGTCCGCAACGGGCTGTCCACGCTGCCGGGGCTGCGGCTGTGCGGCGCGGCGTACGACGGCGTGGGCGTCGCCGACTGCGTGGCGAGCGGGCAGCGCGCGGCCGACGAGATCATCGCGACGGCAGCGGCCTGAGGGAGGCGGCCGGGGCGCCGGGGGCCCCTGGGCGCAGGGAGATGCCCCTGAGGGCCGGTGGTGTCCCTGCGCGCCGGGGGGTGCCCCTGAAGGCCGGGTGATGCCTCTGAAGGCCGGGTGATGCCCCTGAGGGCCGGACCGGACAGCCGCCCGGACCCGGCGCGCCCCTGCTGCCCCAGCTGTCGCGCCTGATGCGGCATCACCCCGCCAAGCTCCGTGCCAGACTGGCCTCATGGAGTCGCCACCGGGCGCTCCTGGTGTGCCGGGAAGGCTGGTCGGCGGTCGGTTCGACGTGCGAGCGGGGCCGGGTGCCCGGGGCAGGTGGCCATGGCAGGCATCGAGGAGACGCTGCGGGACCTGGTCGGGCTCGAAGGCGTCCGCGGCGCCTCGATCGTCGACTATTTCAGCCGGCTGACGCTCGGCGCGGCCGGTGACCCGGCCGGTCCCGACCTCGAAGCGGCGGCCCGCGGGGACACCGACGTGGTGCGCGCGAAGCTGTTCACCCTGGAACTCCTCGGCTACCGCCCCGAGCGCGTCGAGGACATCGTCGTCACCCTCGACGACGCGTACCACCTCATCCGCCCGCTGACCCGGCGCAGCCGCCAGGGCATCTTCGTCCACCTCGTCCTGGACCGCGCCCACGGTGACCTGGAGGCCGCCCGGCGCAGCCTGCGCAGGGTCGAGTCGGAACTGGACGTCTGAGTCCCCCGCCGCGCCGCCGGAACGGTCCGCCACCTGCCCGGGCGCGTTGCGCCGCTGGAAGGCGGCGGAAGGGGAACAGTGGGTACGGGACGGCGGCCAGGAGGAGGCGGACGATGCACGTGGGACTGCTGCGCACGGTGGGAGCGACGACGGCGGTGTACGGCCTGGCGGTGACCGCCTGGCCCGGCCTGCTGGCCAAGCCGTCCGGCCTGGCGGCGGCCGACGGCCGGACGGCCCCCGCCACCCGCACCTCGCTGCGCCCGCTGGCCTGGCGCGACGCGGCCTGCGGCCTGGCGCTGGCGCTGGCCCCGGCCGGCCCGGCGCTGCGTACCGCCGCCTGTCTGCGCATCGCGGCCGACTTCGGCGACGCGGCCCTGCTCGGCGTGACGCTGCCGGGCCGGGCCCGGCGGCGGGCGGCGGTGGCCGTCTCCCTGGGGTGGGGGGCGCTGTCGGTCGCGGGGGTGCTGTGGCCGGCGCCGGGCGCGCGTACGCCGCGTACGGAGCGACCCGCGTGAGTGCCCCCTCGATCGCCCTGTTCACCTCCAACTTGCGAGTGCACGACAACCCCGTCCTGCACGCCGCCGCGAGGGGCACGGGCGGCGTCGTGCCGCTGTTCGTCCTCGACGACGGCGTACGGGCGGCGGGCTTCGACGCGCCCAACCGGCGTGCCTTTCTGGCCGATTGCCTGGCGGACCTGGACGAGGCGCTGCGCGCACGCGGGGGCCGGCTCGTCGTCCGTACGGGGGACGTCGTGCGGGAGACCGCCCGGGCCGCCGCGGAGACGGGCGCGTGTGACGTGCATGTGGCGGGCGGGATCAGCGGCTACGCGCACCGCCGTGAGGAGCGGCTGCGGCGGGCCCTGGAGGCCGACGGACGGCGGCTGCACGTGCACGACGCGGTGGTCACCGCCCTCGCCCCGGGCGAGGTCACCCCGGCCGGCAAGGACCACTTCGCGGTCTTCACCCCGTACTTCCGCCGCTGGCAGGCCGAACGCCTCCGCGACGTACTGCGGCCGCCCCGGCGCGTGTCGGTGCCCGAGGCGGCCGTTTCCGGGCCCGTACCGCGGCGGCGCGACGTGTCCGGGGTGTCCCCCGGGCTGGCGGCGGGCGGCGAGGCGGCGGGCCGCCGCCGGATGACGGCCTGGACGGGCAGTCCACTGCGCCGTCACGCCCAGGGGCAGGACGACCTCGCCGGCGACGCGACGTCCCGCCTGTCGCCGCACCTGCACTTCGGCACGCTGTCGGCCGTCGAACTGGTCGCCCGCGCCCGTAAGGCGGGCGGGGGCGGTGGCGAGGCGTTCGTACGGCAGCTGGCGTGGCGGGACTTCCACCATCAGGTCCTCGCGGCCCGCCCGTCCGCGGCCCACCGGGACTACCGGACGCGGCACGACCGGTGGCGCCGCGACGAGCAGGAGGCCGAGGCGTGGCGCACCGGCCGTACCGGTTACCCGGTCGTGGACGCGGCGATGCGGCAGCTCGCCCACGAGGGGTGGCTGCACAACCGGGCGCGGCTGCTGACCGCCGGCTTCCTGACCAAGACGCTGTACCTGGACTGGCGGCTGGGCGCGGCGCACTTCCTGTCGCTCCTGGTCGACGGCGACCTGGCCAACAACCAGCTGAACTGGCAGTGGGCGGCGGGCACCGGCACCGACACGCGCCCCAACCGGGTGCTGAACCCGCTGACGCAGGCGAAGCGTTTCGACGCGGACGGCGCGTACGTACGGCGCTGGGTTCCGGAGCTGGCGGACGTGCCGGGGCTGGAAGGCGGCGCGGTCCACCAGCCGTGGAAACTGCGGCCGGCCGCGGCACGGGCGGGGCTGGACTACCCGGAGCCGCTGGTCGACCTGACGGAGAGCCTGGCGCGGTTCAAACAGGCGCGCGGGCTGGACTGAGGGAGGGGGCGGGCTGGGCTGAGAGGGCGGGGGCGGGCCGGACTGAGGGGGCGGGGGCGGCCGCCGGCTTCCGCCCTCCGGCGGATGCCGTCGATGTCGCTCATGGCCGGGTATGGCGGGCGGTTCCGGTCAATCGGCCGAGCCGTGTTCTCGGGCGCTGTTCCCGTGGCTAGCCTGTGCGCCGACCTGCTCCACTCGTACGCACGAAGGAGAGCGATCATGGTCGACATCCCCACCACACCCGGCATGGCCTGGGACGACGCCTCGTCCCTGCACGGGCAGATCGTCGGCAACCCCTCCGTGGCCCCGAACGCCGACGGCCGGCTGCAGGTGTTCGCCCGCGGCAAGAACGAGCAGGCGCTGTGGACCATCTGGCAGAAGCGCGACGGCGGCTGGAGCGACTGGGAGAACCTGGGCGGTTCGCTGGGCAGCGAGCCCAACGCCATCCGTGGCCTGGACGGCCGTATCTCGGTCTTCTACAAGGGCTCGGACGGCCACCTGCACCACGTACGGCAGGGCGCCATCAACGTCGGCTTCAGCCCCGACGACATCGTCGTGCGCAACATCGGCGGCGACCCGGTCCCGGCCCTGAACGCCGACGGACGCCTGGACGTGTTCTTCCGCGGCACGGACACCCAGCTGTGGCACGTCTACCAGCAGAACGTCGACTACGAGAACTGGGTGGCGCCGGCCAGCCTGGCCGGCGGCGTGCAGGGCAACCCGGCGGTGGCGCGGGCCGGCGACGGCAAGCTGGAGGTCTTCCACCACAGCACCAACGGCAACCTCTACGACAACCAGCAGAAGGCCCCCGACTCCAGCGACTCCTGGAGCGGGCACTTCGAGCTGGTCCGCAACATCGGCGGCGGCGTCGAGGCCGGTCTCGACTCCGACCAGCGCATCCACGTGTTCTTCCGCGGTACGGACACCCAGCTGTGGCACATCCAGCAGAAGGCCGGCTACGACTCCTGGAGCTCCGCGTCCAGCCTGGGCGGCGGCGTCCAGGGCACGCCCGCGCTGGCGCGCGCGGCCGACGGGCGGCTGGTGGTCTTCCACCACAGCACCAACGGCCACATGTACGCGGCCGAGGAATCGAAGATCAACGGCGTGGACTGGAGCGGCCACTTCGAACTCGTCCGCAACGTCGGCGGCGACCCGGTGATCGGCACCAACCGCGACGGGCGGCTGGAACTGTTCTTCCGCGGAACCGACGAGGCCCTGTGGCACCGTCCCCAGAAGTTCGTGTGAGCCCACGGGAGAAGTCCGTGTGAGCCCACGGGGCCGGCCGCCCCGGGTACGGCCGGCCGGCCCCGCGTGCCTTACGGGCGCGTCGCCTTGAGCGAGTACATGAGCGGGACGCGGGGACGGCCGGCGGGCAGCCGGTAGTAGCCGTCGTCCCCGCGTTCCAGCGACCCGAAGCGCTGGAACATCGTCATGTCGTGCTCGTGCAGGAACTCCAGGCGCAGACCCGTCGCGGCCAGCGCCGAGACGACGTCGCCGAGGGTGTGCTGCCACTCGACGCGGCGGTTGTGGACCGTAGGGGCCGCGAAATCCGTGTACGTACCCGGGCTCTCGTCCACCCAGGCGTCCCGGCTGAAGTAGTCGTGCGCGACGCGCGAGGCGCTCTCGTCGTCCAGGACGTCGGTGAGCGGGTGGAACTCGGCGAGGTAGAGGAAGCCGCCGGGCGCCACGAGGGAGGCGGCGGTCTCGGCCCAGCGGCGGATGTCCGGCAGCCAGCACAGCGCCCCGAGGCCGGTGTAGACGATGTCGTACGTGTCAGGCGCCGCGGCGCAGGCGGCGACGGCCTCGGCGGCGTCGTACACGTCGGCGGTGAGGAAGGTGGCCCGGTCGGTGCCGAGGCCGACCTCGGCGGCCAGCTCGCGGGCGGCTTCGACGGCGGGCTCGGAGAAGTCCAGGCCGACGACGCGGGACGCGCCGCGGTGGGCCCACGAGAGGGTGTCCTGACCGATGTGGCACTGGAGGTGCAGCAGCGTCCGGCCGGTGACCTCACCGACCTCCGCCACCTCGAAGTCACGGATCACATCGCGGTCGCGGCGGAAACCGTCCTGGTCGTAGAAGTCGCTGGCGAGGTGGAGGGGAACCCGCTCGTCCCACATGGCCCGGTTGGCCGCCCGCCAGTCCTCGGGTCCTGTGTGGCCTGCCGACTCCGTGTGGCCTGCCGGCCCCGTGTGGCCTGCCGGCCCCATGTGGTCTGTCGGCTCCGTGTGGTCTGCCGACCCCGTCTCCCCTGTCGCCCTCCTGTGCCCCGCTGGTCCCGTCTGCCCCTCTGACCCCATATCTGTCCGCATCCAGCGAAGTTATCCACAGGCTGGGGGCCGTGTCAGCGGATTTTTTCCGGGCCTGCGCAGAATGGGGCCATGACTGACGAGACCACCAACGCCAACACTGACGGTTCCGGGGCGGGCGCCCCGGGGACAGCCGGTTCTCCCGGAGCCGCGCCGGACTGGGAGAAGCGCTTCCGGGCACCGCGCGTCGGCCTGCCCGAGTGGGCCGAGGACGCCCCGGACCGCTCACTGTTCGTCTCCAACGCCACCGGCACCTTCGAGCTGTACGCCTGGGACCGGGCGAGCGGCGAGCAGCGGCAGGTCACGGACCGGCCGAACGGCACGACGGACGGCACGCTGACGCCGGACGGCGAGTGGATCTGGTGGTTCTCGGACACCGACGGTGACGAGTTCGGCACCTGGCAGCGGCAGCCGTTCGGCGGCGGCCCGGACGAGCCGGCCGCGCCAGGCCTGGAGCCCTCGTACCCGGCGGGCCTGGCGCTCGGCCGGGACGGCACGGCGGTGATCGGCCGCTCCACGGACGAGGACGGCACCACCCTCCACGTCGTACGGCCCGGGCAGCCGCCCGTGGAGATCTACCGGCACCGCGAGTCGGCGGGCGTGGGCGCGCTGTCGCACGACGGTTCGCTGATCGCCGTCGAGCACACCGAGCACGGTGACGCGATGCACTCCGCGATCCGGGTGGTGCGCTTGGACGGCTCGACGGTCGCCGAGCTGGACGACACCAAGGGCGGCACCGAGGAGCTGGGCCTGTCGGTGCTGGGCTTCGCGCCGGTGGACGGCGACTCCCGGCTGCTGGTCGGGCACCAGCGGCGCGGTCGCTGGGAGCCGATGATCTGGGATCCGCTGTCGGGCGAGGAGTGCGCCCTGGACATCGACCTGCCGGGCGATGTGGCCGCCGACTGGTATCCGGACGGCGCGGCGCTGCTGGTGGAGCACGAGTTCCGGGCGCGCGCCGAGCTGTGGCGCTACGAGCCGCTGACCCGGCAGCTGACCCGCGTCGAGACGCCTGCCGGGACGGTCGCCGGGGCGACGGCGCGGCCGGACGGTTCGGTGGAGTACCTCTGGTCGTCGGCCGCGCAGCCGCCGGAGGTGCGCTCGACGAACGGGCAGGTCGTCCTGGACCCGCCCGGGATGAAGGCGCCGGGTTCGGTGCCGGTGACCGACGCGTGGGTGGAGGGCCCCGGCGGCACGGTGCACGCGCTGGTGCAACAGCCGGCCGGTGATGGCCCGTTCCCGACGGTCTTCGAGATCCACGGCGGCCCGACGTGGCACGACAGCGATGCTTTCGCGTCCGCGCCCGCGGCGTGGGTGGACCACGGCTTCGCCGTGGTGCGGGTGAACTACCGCGGCTCGACGGGTTACGGCCGTGAGTGGACGGACGCCCTCAAGCACCGCGTCGGGCTGATCGAGCTGGAGGACATCGCGGCGGTGCGGGAGTGGGCCGTCTCCTCCGGGCTGGCCGACCCGGAGCGGCTGGTGCTCTCCGGCGGCTCGTGGGGCGGCTACCTGACGCTGCTCGGGCTGGGCACCCAGCCCGAGGCGTGGGCGCTGGGCCTGGCGGCGGTCCCGGTGGCGGACTACGTCACCGCGTACCACGACGAGATGGAGGCGCTGAAGGCGATGGACCGCACACTGCTGGGCGGCACGCCGGAGGAGGTGCCGGAGCGCTTCGAGGCGTCGTCGCCCCTGACGTACGTGGACGCGGTGCGCGCCCCGGTCTACATCTCCGCCGGGGTCAACGACCCGCGCTGCCCCATCCGCCAGGTGGAGAACTACGTCGACCGCCTGAAGCAGCGCGACCACCCGCACGAGGTCTACCGCTACGACGCCGGCCACGGCTCCCTGGTCGTCGAGGAACGCATCAAGCAGGTCCGCCTGGAACTGGACTTCACGCGCCGCTACCTGGGCCTGGGCCGTGAGCCGGGTCTGAAGTCGGGCCTGCGGTCGGGCCTGGAGCCGGGTCTGAAGTCGGACCTGGAGTCGGGTCTGGACGGGAATGGGGTGGCCAAGGAGTAGCCGTTGGGGGAGGTGGTGGAGGTGGGTGGGCCGGGGGGGGAGGGCCCCAGACTGTGCCCTCGGCCCCGCCGCCTCCCACTCCCACCCCCACCCCGCCCGCCCGCGTCCCGCCCCCGTGCCCCGCCCTCCTACCCCCTCCCCGTGTCCCCCGTCACGCCCTCCGCCCCTCCCGTCCGGGACAATGGAGGTTTGTACGGATCGTGGCGGGCCCATGAGGGTGCCCGCCGCGGGGCGGGAGAGCACTCCTGCTCATCATGGAACGGAGCGGGAGGACGCCTCCCGCTCGTCTTGCGGCAGGAGATCACCCGCGGTGTCCCAGAAGCACGAAGCGCCCTCGGCCGGCGGCGGCCGTCTCGACCTGCAGGCCGACTGCGGCAGCTGCTTCGGGCTGTGCTGCGTCGCGCTGCCCTTCGCCGCCTCCGCCGACTTCGCGGTCGACAAGCCCGCCGGCAAGCCGTGCACGAACCTCCAGGCGGACTTCAGCTGCGGCATCCACGCCCGCCTCCGCGACAAGGGCTTCGCCGGCTGTACGGTCTTCGACTGCTTCGGCGCGGGCCAGAAGGTCTCCCAGGTCACCTTCGGCGGTACGGACTGGCGCAGCGCGCCGGACACCGCGCGGCAGATGTTCGACGTGTTCCCCGTCATGCGCCAGCTCCACGAGCTGCTGCGGTACCTGAGCGAGGCGCTGTCGCTGCCGGCCGCCCGCCCTGTGCACAAGGATCTCCGCCGCGCGCTCCAGGAGACCGACCGGCTCACCCGCGGCAGCGCCGACGCGCTCGCGGAGGTGGATGTCGCGGCCGTACGGCAGGACGTCAACGCCCTGTTGCTGCGTACCAGCGAACTGGTGCGGGCCACCGTTCCCGGCCGCAAGAAGAACCACCGGGGAGCCGACCTGATCGGCGCCCGCCTCAAGGGAGCCGACCTGCGGGGCGCCAATCTGCGCGGCGCCTGCCTCATCGCGGCCGATCTCCAGGGCGCCGATCTGCGGACCGCCGACCTGATCGGGGTGGACTTCCGTGACGCGAACCTGAGCGGCGCCGACCTCACCGGCAGCATCTTCCTCACCCAGGCCCAGCTCAACGCGGCCAAGGGAGACGCGACGACCAAGCTGCCGGAGGACCTCGGCCGCCCGGCTCACTGGAAGTAGCGGGCCGCCCGGCGGTTCAGGACCGCGCTACGGAATCGGAGGCGCCGTTCCCGGAGGCACCGTTCCCGGAGGCGCCGGTTCCGGAGCCACCGCTCGCGGAGGCACCGGAACCGGCGGCACCGCCCCCGGCAGCCTCGGCCGTTTCCGTTTCCGTCTCCGTCTCCGGAACCAGGCCCAGTGCCACATCCCTGGCCGCCTCCGCCTCCCGGCGGAAGAGCCTGAACCACATGAAGAGCACGAAGCCGGCGAACACGAACCATTCCCCGGTGTACCCCAGGTTCTGGAACGCCTTCAGGTCCAGCCCGCTGCCCTCCGCCGCCACCGGCGGTACGGCGACCAGCGGCGCCTGGGCCTCGGTCACGGTGATCCAGGCGTCGTACACGTCGTACGGGACGATGTTGACCAGCGACGCCGCGCTGATCATGCCGAGCTGCCCGGACGGCAGTCCGCCGCCCGCGCGCACCCCGTCGGTGCCCTGGTTCTCCGACGCCTGCAAGGCGCCGGTGACGGTGACCTGACCGCTCGGCGGCGCGGGCACCTTCGCCCTGGCCTGCGGCGCGTCCGCGTCTCCGGGCAGCCAGCCCCGTACGACCGGGAGCGCCTTGCCGCCGTCCGTGCGCAGCAGCGTCAGCACGTAGAAGCCGTTCCGCTCGTCGAGGCGGCGGTCCGGTACGAGCAGCTGGTGCCCGGTGTCGTAGCGGCCGGTGGCGGTGGCCTGGCGGCCCGAGGTGACCTTGTCCACCGGCAGCAGCTCGGCCAGCGGCCGGGCGGCCGCGGTCTTCGCCTCGGCGGTCCGGTCCTCCTGCTGGTGGTGCGTATCGACGCGGTCCTCGAAGCGGCTCAGCTGCCAGCTGCCCATGAAGATGCAGAAAGGGATCGCCAGTACGGCGAAGACGTTGATTCCCCACCACCGCGGGGTCAGCAGGAACCGGTACACAAGGCCAACGGTACGGGGAGCGCCGCCCGGCCCGGACGGCGGGGCCGTACCGGACGGCGGGGTCGTACCGGACGGCGGGGTCGAACGGGACAGCCGGGCCGGAACGGGACGGTGCACCTGAAACGGGCGCGCCCGGCGCTCGCCGAAGGCCCGCCCCACCGTCCGCTACTGCGCCGGCAGGGCTTCGGTGCGGTAGACCGTTCCGGCGCAGGCGTCCGGGAGCTTGGCGTCAGCCGCCGCGGGCTCGCCGGCTTCCGGGGTGTGGTTGAGCACGACGCCGCCCGGCGGGTTGGAGCCGCCGCCCGGCGTGCCCTCGCTGCCGCCGGCCTGGCTGCCGCCGCCCGAGGTGCTCGCAACGCCCTCACCGGAGGAGGACGACGAGGAGCCCGGCGACGTCTCACCGGGGGCCTTGGACGGTGCCGGGGTCGGCGTCGGGGGCGGCGCGGCGCAGCCCGTCGTACCGCCGCCTTCCGCCGGCACCCACGCGAACTTCACCTCGTACGCCTGCCCCGGCTTGAGGACCAGCTGGTCCGGCGTGGTGATCGGGTCGGGCAGCCCGGGGGCCGCGTCGCCCGCCGTGTGGTCGACGACACTGACGCGCGAACTGTCCTTGCCGCCCGGCGCGAGCACGCCGATCTCGCCGCCGCCCTCGACCGAGCACGCGGTGTCGGAGGTGTTCACCACCCGGAAGGAGCCGTAGACGCGTCCGGCCGCGTCGGCCGGACCGACCGAGCTGACACCGTTGCCGAGCTGCGCGCGCGAACAGGCGGGCGAGGTGACGTCCATCGTTCCGGACGGGTACGGCGTGCCGGTGCCGGGGCCCGGCTGCTTGCCGTTGGTCTCCGGGGACTTGCCCGGGCCGGTGGGCTTGCCCCCTTCGGTCTTCTTCCCGCCGTTCCCGGCCGGCGGCTTGCCGCTGTGCTCGGTGCCCTCGCCGTGCGAGCCTTCGGTGCCGCCCGGCGTGCGCTGCGTACTGGCGGCGTTGGCGGGGCGGTCCTCGGGGCCGTCGGCGAAGTTGGCCACGTGCACCATCGCGGGGATGGAGGTACCGCCGAGCAGCAGGGCCGCGGCGGCGCCCACCACGGCGTGGCGGCGGCGCCGGCGGCGGGCCGGTACCGCGCGGCGCAACTGTTCGAGCGAGTCGGGGGCGGGCTCCAGGCCGCCGACGGCGGAGTGCAGCAGCCGCCGCAGCTCGTCCTCGCCGACGCTGCCGCCGGGGTCGCTCAGGCCGTCGTCACAGGAGCCGCCGCGCGGGTCCTGCGTGCCGTGCCGGTCCCCCGTGCCGTGCCTGTCCTCGGTGCCGTGCCGATCCCCTGTCCCGTGCCCGTCCTCGGTGTTGTACCGGTCTTCGCCGCTGTGCTGGTCCTCGCTGTCGTGCTGGTCCTCGCTGTCGCGCTGGTCCTGCGCGTCCTGCTGCCGTTGTGCGTCCTGCTGCTGCGCGTCCTGCGGGTGGTGCGGATGCCGCGATGCCCCCTGGTCGCGGGAGTTCCGCGGGCCTTGCGGTTCCTGCGGGTCGTACGGGCCGAACTGCTTGCCACTCATGCGGGAGCCTCCATGGCGACGCGCAGCGCCGCGATACCCCGTGAGCCGTACGCCTTCACCGAACCGAGCGATATCCCCAACGTCTCGGCGACCTGGGCCTCGGTCATGTCCGCGAAATAGCGCAGGACCAGGACCTCGCGCTGGCGACGCTGCAACCCCCGCATCGCCTTGATCAATTGGTCGCGCTCCAGGAGGTCGTACGCGCCTTCCTCGGCGCTCGCCATGTCGGGCATCGGCTTGGAGAGCAGCTTGAGCCCGAGGATGCGGCGGCGCAGCGCCGAACGGGAGAGATTGACGACTGTCTGGCGCAGATAGGCGAGGGTCTTCTCGGGATCGCGCACCCGGCCCCGGGCGGAGTGCACCCGGATGAAGGCTTCCTGCACGACGTCCTCGCACGAGGCGGTGTCGTCCAGCAGCAGCGCGGCCAGGCCCAGCAGTGATCGGTAGTGCGCGCGGTAGGTCTCGGTGAGATGGTCGACAGTCGTGCCCGCAGCCATCGCGTCGTCAGTGTCCCCACGCTGAGGAGAGAGCTGCGCGGGCTGCGCGGCGGGCCACGGGGCGATCACCGGCATACCCCCGGGCATGCGGGGCCGCAGCGGCCGCACTGCTGTGCCGCCGGAGCCCCCTGGGGCGAGCGCGATGCCGAATACCTCTGCCACGCCTGTTGGACACGTTTCCCCCCATCAGGGTTGTACGCGCACGACACCGTCTTTGACGGCGGGTCAAATGCCCTCATGCGTACCAGCTCTTCCCCAATACCCCATTTTTCCCGCAGGCCCATGGACACCCGCGAGGGGCGGCCACAAAGACGCTCCCCGCCCAACTACCGGTTGCAGTAAGGGGGGAGCGAATAGTCGAACACGGCGTCGGGCCAGTTCAAGTGGTTTGGACCAACGACTCGCTCACAGGACCTTCACACAACTCACAAGGTATCTCCTGAGCCGATCAGTGACAGCACCAATCGGGTCAGTAACTGCCTGAAGCGGTGCTCCTCGGCCACGAACGGCGCTTACCGGCCATCGAGCGTCGCACACCGGGCCCGGCCATCGCACGCCGGGCCCGGACACCGAGCCGGACCCGAGTTCGCGGCGCCCGTACACCGAGCCCGGACACCGAGCCGGACCCGAGTTCGCGGCGCCCGTACGCCGAGCCCCCGGCCCCCGTACGCCGAGTCCGAACCCCGTACGCCGGTCCCCGCTACCCCGGCAGCTCCGCCGCGACCACCTCGGCGATCTGCGCCGTGTTCAGCGCCGCGCCCTTGCGCAGGTTGTCCCCGCACACGAAGAGTTCCAGCGCCCGGGGGTCGTCCAGGGACCGCCGTACCCGCCCGACCCAGGTCGGGTCCGTACCGACCACGTCGGCGGGCGTGGGGAACTCGCCGGCCTCCGGATCGTCGCAGACCACCACACCCGGCGCGGACGCCAGGATCTCGTGCGCCCCGGCGACCGTGACCTCGTTCTCGAAACGGGCGTGCACGGTCAGCGAATGCGTGGTGATCACGGGGACGCGTACGCAGGTGGCGGAGACCCGCAGGTCCGGCAGCCCCAGGATCTTCCGCGACTCGTTACGGACCTTCAGCTCCTCCGAGGACCAGCCGCCCTCCTGCAACGACCCGGCCCACGGCACGACGTTGAGCGCGACCGGCGCCGGGAAGGGGCCGAGGGTGTCGCCCATGGCCCGCCGTACGTCGCCGGGCGTGGTGCCCAGTTCCGTACCGGAGACGGCGGCGAGCTGGGCGCGGAGCGTGTCGACGCCGTCCTTGCCCGCGCCGGAGACGGCCTGGTACGAGGAGACGATCAGCTCGGTGAGCCCGTACTCGGCGTGCAGGGCGCCCAGCGCGACGATCATCGAGAGCGTCGTGCAGTTCGGGTTGGCGATGATGCCGCGCGGGCGGACCCGCGCCGCGTGCGCGTTGACCTCGGGGACCACCAGCGGTACGTCCGGGTCCAGCCGGAACGCCGCGGAGTTGTCCACGACCACCGCGCCCTTGGCGGCGGCGACCGGCGCCCACTGCGCGGCGACCTCGTCCGGCACGTCGAACACCGCGACGTCGATACCGTCGAAGACCTCTTCGCCCAGCGCGAGGACCTCGACCTCCTCGCCCCGTACGGCCAGCTTGCGGCCGGCTGAGCGGGGGGAGGCGATCAGCCGGATCTCGCCCCAGATGTCGGCCCGCTCGGAGAGGATGCCGAGCAGCACCGAGCCGACCGCGCCGGTGGCGCCGACGACCGCCAGATGCGGCTTACGGGCCGCGCGGTCACCCACGCGGCCCGTAGCCGTACCCGAGAAGGGGGTCGTCATCGACCGGTGCCGCCGTACACCACGGCCTCGTCGCTCTCGCTGTCCAGGCCGAAGGCGCTGTGCACGGCCTGCACGGCTTCCTTGACGTCGTCGGCGCGGGTGACCACCGAGATGCGGATCTCGGAGGTCGAGATCAGCTCGATGTTCACGCCCGCGTTGGACAGCGCCTCGAAGAAGGTCGCGGTCACGCCGGGGTTGGTCTTCATACCGGCGCCGACCAGCGAGATCTTGGCGATCTGGTCGTCGTAGCGCAGCGAGTCGAAGCCGACCGAGGCCTTGGTCTTCTCCAGCGCCGCGACGGCCTTGCGGCCCTCGTCCTTGGGCAGCGTGAAGGAGATGTCGGTCAGACCCGTCGAGGCGGCCGACACGTTCTGCACGACCATGTCGATGTTGACCTCGGAGTCCGCGATGGCGCGGAAGATCGTCGCGGCCTCGCCCGGCTTGTCCGGGACGCCGACGACCGTGACCTTCGCCTCGGAGGTGTCGTGCGCGACGCCCGAGATGATCGCCTGCTCCATGGGCTGGTCCCCTTGCGGTTCGTTGCTGACCCAGGTGCCGCGCAGTCCGGAGAAGGACGAGCGGACGTGGATCGGGATGTTGTAACGGCGGGCGTACTCGACGCAGCGGTGCAGCAGCACCTTCGAGCCGGAGCTGGCCAGCTCCAGCATGTCCTCGAACGAGATCCAGTCGATCTTCCGGGCCTTCTTCACGACCCGGGGGTCGGCGGTGAAGACACCGTCCACGTCGGTGTAGATCTCGCAGACATCCGCGTCCAGCGCCGCGGCCAGCGCGACGGCGGTGGTGTCCGAGCCGCCCCGCCCCAGCGTGGTGATGTCCTTCTTGTCCTGGGAGACACCCTGGAAGCCGGCGACGATGGCGATGTTGCCCTCGTCCACGGACGTCTTGATGCGGCCCGGGGTGACATCGATGATCCGCGCCTTGTTGTGCACGGAGTCGGTGATGACACCGGCCTGGCTCCCGGTGAAGGACTGCGCCTCGTGACCGAGGTTTTTGATCGCCATCGCCAGCAAGGCCATGGAGATCCGCTCTCCGGCGGTCAGCAGCATGTCGAACTCGCGCCCCGACGGCATCGGGGACACTTCCTGCGCGAGATCGATCAGCTCGTCCGTCGTGTCGCCCATCGCGGAGACCACGACAACCACCTGGTTGCCATTCTTCTTGGCCTCGACGATTCGCTTGGCAACGCGCTTGATGCCCTCGGCATCCGCAACGGATGAGCCGCCGTACTTCTGCACGACAAGGCCCACGTGCGCTCCTCGCAACTGTCTCTTCGGGAGTTTCCTCCCGGACCCCCGGAAAGGGGGTACTGCGGTCGGCTCAGTCTAACGAGCAGGCGGAATCCGCCTCGCCGATACCACATGGTGAGACATGGCGCTCACGTCACGCACGTCCGTGGACCGGCAGGGGCGCGCCGTTGCGCCCGCTCGGCGAGCACATGCCCGCTTCTCACAAGGGCACACGGAAAGGTAACCCAGGTCACACCGGGGGCGACGGCCGTACGGGTGGGCCGCACCGGAAAGCGCGTACCCGCGGACCGGGTGGTCTCACACCCCGCGCGGGACTCCCCTGCTCGCGTGGCGGTGCCGCACCCGGCGCGGCGTTCTCACACCCCGCGCAGCCCCAGCGGCCCGGCGATCTCCGCCGCCATGACCTTGCCGGCCTCCTCGGCGAGCTGTTCCTCGTCGCCGTCCGCCGCGTCGCTGTCCGTGTCCAGGCCGTCCAGCTCGTCCAGCGGCTGGTCCAGCCGCACGTGGGCGACCAGCGACTGGAGGGCGCGCAGTGCCGCGCTCGCCGTCGGCCCCCAGTTCGACAGGTACGAGAACTGCCACCACCACAGCGCCTCGCTGACCCGGCCCGCGCGGTAGTGCGCCAGGCCGTGCCGCAGGTCCGTGATGATGTCCGCGAGGTCGTCGGAGATCCGGCACGCCACGGGCGCGCTGCGCGGTACGTACGGGTCGAAGACCTCGGAGTACACGTCCACCGGGTCCAGCAGCCGCGCGAAGCGCTCCCGCAGCTCGTCGACGTCCGGTTCCGGGCCGACGTCGGGCTCGTACCGCTCGTCCGGCACGATGTCCTCGTGCGCCCCCAGGCGGCCGCCGGTCAGCAGCAGCTGGGAGACCTCCAGCAGCAGGAACGGCACGGCGCTGTCCGGCTCGTCGCCCTTGGCCACCTCGGTGACCGCGACGATGAAGCTCTCGATCGAGTCGGAGATCTGTACGGCGAAATCGTCCGGATTCCGCGTGGCGTCGTGCAGCGTGGCGTCAGACATCGAGAAGTCTCCTCCCTTCGAAGGCCCGCCCGAGCGTGACCTCGTCGGCATACTCCAGATCGCCCCCGACGGGCAGTCCGCTGGCCAGCCGCGTCACCCGCAGGCCCATCGGCTTGACCATGCGCGCGAGGTACGTGGCCGTGGCCTCGCCCTCCAGGTTCGGGTCGGTGGCCAGGATCAGCTCGGTGATCGTGCCGTCCGCGAGCCTGGCCAGGAGTTCCCGTATCCGCAGATCGTCGGGGCCCACGCCCTCGATCGGGCTGATCGCCCCGCCGAGCACGTGGTAGCGGCCGCGGAACTCCCGCGTCCGCTCGATGGCCACGACGTCCTTGGGTTCCTCCACGACACAGATGACCGCCGGATCGCGGCGCGGGTCCAGGCAGACCCGGCACTGCTCGTCCTGCGCGACATTGCCGCACACGCTGCAGAACCGGACCTTCGCCTTGACCTCCATCAGCGCGTTCGCGAGCCGGCGGACGTCGGTCGGCTCGGCCTGAAGAATGTGGAAGGCGATCCGCTGCGCGCTCTTGGGACCGACGCCGGGCAGTCTGCCCAGCTCGTCGATCAGATCCTGGACCACGCCTTCATACACGGAACGTCTTCTCTCTCTTCTGCCGTGCTGCGTACGCTAGTTGTCTCCTCCCCGGAAAGGGAGACCCATTCCCCGGCGACTTCGGCGCCGGAATGCCACGGAACGGGCGTTCCGTGGCGGTACCGACGCCGGGCCGGGCTCAGAAAGGCAGGCCGGGGATGCCGCCGCCCAGTCCCTGGGCGAGCGGGCCGAGCTTCTGCTGCTGGAGCTGCTGCGCGCTGGCGTTCGCGTCCCGTACGGCGGCCAGGACGAGGTCCGCGAGCGTCTCGGCGTTCTCCTCGGCGGTCCCCGCCTCGGGGTCCACCGCCTTGGGGTCGATGACCAGGCCCTGGAGCTCGCCGGAGCCGTTCACGGTCGCCTTGACCAGGCCGCCTCCCGCCGACCCCTCCACGGGCGTCTCGGCCAGCTCCTGCTGGGCCGCCGCGAGATCCTGCTGCATCTTCTGGGCCTGCTGGAGCAGCTGCTGCATGTTGGGCTGACCACCGGGGATCACTACGTGACTCCTGCCGTACGACAACGATTGGTGCGGTAGCCCGAGCCTACGTGCTCGAACGGCGCGACGCCCTACGCCGTACGGAGGAGCGCGGCCGTACGCCCGCCCGACCGCCGTCCGGCACCCGACCGCCCTCGCACGACCGGCACCCGGGCGCCGCGGCCGACCGGCACACAACCGCCTCTGACCAGCCGGTACGCCCCGCCCGCGACCAGTACGTCCGCACTCGCCGCCCGCGACCAGTACGCCCGTACTCGCCCGTACTCGCCCGTGCTCTCCCCACTCATCCGCACCCGTCAGTGCGTGTCAGTACTCGTCACTACTCGTCAGTACTCGTTGTTGAACTCCTCGACCACCGTCGCGCCCAGCTCGCGCACGATCAGGTCGTGGCCGCTCAGCGCGGAGTCGACCAGGTCGGGGTCGTCCTCGGCCGGCATGTCGTCCTCGATCGACACCGGCGCGGGCTCCGGCTCCCGGTACGCGGAATCCGCGGCGCCACCGCCCGCATGCCCGGAAGCACCGGCTCCGGCCCCGGCCCCGTAAGAGCCGCCGGATCCGCCCTGGCCACCGGCACCACCCTGGCCGCCGCCGGAGCCGTACCCGCCACCGCCGGCCGCCGCGCCCGCCGGCGCCACCGCCTGCCGCGCCAGCTGCGCGCCCTGGCCGCCACCCGGGGCACCGCCGCCCGCGTCGTACCCGGAGCCGCCGCCCGGCGCACCACCGGACGCACCGCCACCCGGCCCGCCCTGGCCGCCACCCTGCGCCGGAGCGCCAGAAGGACCGCCGAAGCCACCGCCACCGCCGAAGCCGCCGCTGTTGCCGCCGAAGCCACCGCCCTGCGGTGCGCCACCGCCGGGGCCGCCGGGCGGATTGGTCCCCCCGGACGGGTCGACGATCGCCTCGACCTTCCACTGCACGTTGAACTTCTCGGCCAGCGCCTGCCGCAGCACGTCCTCGCTGCCGCCGTTGGCGAAGCTGTCGCGGGCCCCCGCGTTCGGGAAGCCGATCTGCAGCGTCGTGCCGTCGAACCCGGCGACCTGCGCGTTCTGGCTGAGCAGGATCCAGGTGAAGCGCCGCCGGCCCTTCACGGCCTCCAGGATCTCCGGCCACAGCTGCCGTACCTGCGCGGCACCCTGGGCCATGTTCCCGCCGCCCTGCGCGGGCTGCTGGGCCTGCTGCGGCTGCTGCGGCTGCTGCCCGGGCTGTACGGGCACGGACTGCCCCGCAGCGGCCGGCGCGCCGCCACCGGGGCCAGGCGCACCGGAGCCCGCGGCCCCTCCCGGACCGCCCTGCCCCGGCGCCACGGCCGTGGGCCACCCGCCCGGCTGCCGCCCGGTCGCGCCACCCGCCGCCTGCTGCCCCGGCCAGGCCCCGGGCTGCCGCTGCCCGGCCGCGCTCTGACCACCGCCCTGCCCGGGCCAGGCCCCAGGCGCCGGCTGCGCCGCCCCCGAACCAGCACCGGCACCGGCACCGGCATTCGCGGCCCCCGGCCAGGCACCCGGCGCAGCACCGGCCGCAGCCTCCGCCCCCGCCGACTCCACCTGCGCACCACCGGCAGTCACATCACTGGCAGTCACACCACCCGCAGCACCGGCCCCAGCACCTCCGCCGGTCCCGGCACCTCCGCCGACCCCGGCACCTCCGCCGCCCCCAGCTCCAGCACCGGATCCAGCACCGGCACCGGCCCCAGCACCTCCTCCCCCGCCGCTCATCCCCCGCACCGCAGCACGCGCAGCAGCAGGCCCGGCAGGTCCCGCAGCCCCACCGACCCCCGCAGACCCCGCAGCCCCAACCTGCCCAGCTTGCCCAGCCTGCGCAGCACCACCGGTCGCCGACGGCGGCATGGCCGGATGCGCCCCCGGCCCCGGCACGTACTCGACCTCAGGACCGCCGACACCCGTCGCCACCGCCCCGCCGAGGTTCAGCCCGGCCGTGCTCGCCCCGCGCTCCAGGCGGTCGAGGCGTGCCTGTACCGAACGCTCGTCGTCGTACGCGGCGGGCAGCAGCACCCGCGCGCAGATCAGCTCCAGCTGCAACCGCGGCGACGTGGCCCCGCGCATCTCCGTCAACCCGGCATTGACCAGGTCCGCGGCGCGCGCCAGCTCCGCGCCGCCGAACACCGACGCCTGGGCCTGCATCCGCTCGACGACATCGGCGGGCGAGTCGATCAGGCCCTTCTCCGCCGCGTCCGGCACCGCCGCCAGGATCACCAGGTCCCGCAGCCGCTCCAGCAGGTCGGCCACGAACCGCCGCGGGTCGTTGCCGCCCTCGATGACCCGGTCCACGACCTCGAAGGCCGCCGCCCCGTCACCCGCCGCGAACGCCTCCACGATCGAGTCCAGCAGCGACCCGTCGGTGTACCCGAGCAGGGCCGTGGCCATGGCATACGTCACACCGGCGTCGCCCGCCCCGGCGAGCAGCTGGTCCATCACCGACATCGAGTCACGCACGGACCCGGCCCCGGCCCGTACGACGAGCGGCAGCACACCCTCCTCGACGGGGATGTCCTCCTGCCCGCACACCTCAGCCAGGTAGTCACGCAGCGTCCCCGGCGGCACCAGCCGGAACGGATAGTGATGCGTACGCGACCGGATCGTCCCGATGACCTTCTCGGGCTCGGTCGTCGCGAAGATGAACTTCAGGTGCTCCGGCGGCTCCTCGACCACCTTGAGCAGCGCGTTGAAGCCCGCCGACGTGACCATGTGGGCCTCGTCGATGATGTAGATCTTGTACCGGCTGCCGGCCGGCCCGAAGAACGCCTTCTCCCGCAGCTCACGCGCGTCGTCGACACCACCGTGCGAAGCGGCGTCGATCTCGATGACGTCGATGCTCCCCCGCCCGTTCCTGGCGAGGTCCACACACGACTGGCACTCCCCGCACGGATCGGGCGTGGGACCTTTCTCACAGTTCAGACAGCGCGCCAGGATGCGCGCACTGGTCGTCTTGCCGCAGCCACGCGGGCCACTGAACAGATACGCGTGGTTGACCCTGTTGTTCCGCAGGGCCTGCTGCAGCGGATCGGTCACGTGCTCTTGCCCGATGACCTGAGCAAAGGTCTCGGGGCGGTAGCGGCGGTACAGCGCGAGGGACGACACGCATACGACGATATCGGCCCGCACTGACAACCGGGCCGCCCCCGATCCCCGGAACGCAGACGCCCCCCACGCACCCGCCAGAGCTCACTTACCCTTGCTGCCTTCCGGCCCTGGGGGAGTTCGGTGAGATAGCGCCACGTGAGGGGCTGTGCCCAACCCTAGCGGATCCCCCACCCTCCGCACGACCCCGCCCCACCCCAAGATCACTTCCACCCCTCTCCGCGATCACTCACACCCCCCTCCGCCGGATCATGTTCGCGAGCACCCCTCAACGTCTTGTATTGTTTGCGGCGGAGGATTCGCCTAGTGGCCTAGGGCGCACGCTTGGAAAGCGTGTTGGGGGCAACCCCTCACGAGTTCGAATCTCGTATCCTCCGCCAGTGCCTCACCGGGCACTAACGTCGAAGGGCCCCACCGCAAGGTGGGGCCCTTCGACGTTGTCCCTACGGCTCGTCGTCCTGCATCTTTGTCCACGGCAAGATTCTCCGGGGCTTCCCAGATGGCGCGCTCGATCTTCCGGGCTGCTCCTTGAACATGGGATCAGTCACGTCCAGGTACCGCGCCCGCATCCGCGCGGCACCGCCCGGCTCCCAACCCATGATCTGGTCGATGACCCGATCCGGGATCCCGAGCAGCATCAGCACGGTGCCCGCTGCGTGCCGTGCGTCGCGCAGACGCCCGTCCCGGACTGGATGCCTCGGTGATGCGCTGCTCTTGCCATGGGGATACCGCGTTCCAGTTGGACGGGCGTGCGGTGCAGGCGCTCTTCGCCCCGGCACCGGCAGGCACGGTGACCGCATGCGGTGCCGGGCAGGCTCCTTGACCGCCAGCGCGCGCACGGCGTCTGGCAGGTCGACCGTCGCACCGGTGCCGGGCCCGAGGTAGCGGGCGTAGGCCATGGTCGACTTGATGTCGACGCCGGGGCGGACCGCGTTCACGGAGCGCATCGCGCCCCGGTAGATCCAGTGTTCACCGCGGGTGGTTGGCACGGTTCGGGTGGCGGGCAGGGCGGTGCATGCCCAAGCTCTTGGTAGCCGCCTCCTCGATTGGGCCGGGGACCGTGGTTATCGAGCAGGTGCCGAGTGGATGCATCTGGATGCGTGGACAACCAATGTCAGCATGCAGTCGTACTACCTGCGCCACGGTTTTCAACACGTCCGGACCGTTCACCAAGGTTTCGCCGTGAATGGCGGTCCCAGGGTCTAAGGATGGCTCGCGCAGCGACCCACAGGCCCTGCCGCTCACGGATTCGCGGATGAAACCGCTCACTCCGGAAAAGTATCCGGACATTACTTGGCGCACAATCAAGCACGTCACTAAAATGCGATCAGCTCAGCCAAATATCAACGGGCGGCATGGCGGAGGACCCAAGGATTCTCCGACAGTGAGCATGAGCGATAGCGATGCCGACACTAGTCAAGTCGAAACTCTTCATAGAGGAATTCTCCCAGATCTCGGAAAATCTCTTAATCTCTGGACCAAGGGAACTGATCTCGTCGCGGATTGTTTCCCCAGCGATAGGGTTTGCCTCGAGGAGCCGCTTAAGCTCGCCAGCATGCACCCCGACACCTATAGTCGACAGTTTATTTTCGAGGTCGGTTAAACTTACGGCAGCCACTTGCAACTTCGATGGATCGCGCAAGCATGACATTACGACCCCTTTATCCTTGAGGTCAGTTGCCCATGGGTATTGCTCTTCCTCGAACCCCAACGTAAGCAGTCCAGCATACCTACCGAGGAAGAGCTGAGTGAAAGTCACAACACCCAGGCTAATCGACCCGCATCCCGCGTACGCCATGTGCCCCATATTGGCATCTGACGGATGATTCAGGCCCTTGACCAAGGGAATCCAGTACTCGCGAACGGTGTCGTAAAGCTGGGGAATACTTACGGCATTCACGTTTACGTAGCGAGCCATGAATACTGCAGCCAGCACTGCGACGTGCGCGCTGGTGAGGCGGGGAGCCGTCTTGAGTGCCTCATTCAGCACTACCTGCCTGAACGACCCGCCGGATTGCTTTGCTCGGTCGACGAGCATATCGACAAGGAGGTCCCCGAGGTCCTCGTCTCCGGTTGTGGCAAACTCCTCCTGCACCCGGAAGAGGGCGCGTTGAAAATCGGGATTTCGCGCATTGTTCAGCGACTCGGGGGACTCTTCGGTAAGCTTATTGAGGAACTTGTCGCATACCTCCCGGGCGCGCTCCTCTGCGAGGCTCGCAGCCTCGGAGGCGAGGTGCATGTAGTTCTGACGGAACACGTCCGCCGCAATCTCCTTGGCGTCACGGTAAGAGATTCCCGTATGCAGATTTCCGGCAACTTGATAATTGGTGGAGTTGCCTCCACTTGTCTGGCGCTGATTCATCAATTCCGCCGGTTGGTCTCGCTGTTCCCGTCGACCCGCATGTTTCCCCCTGCTTGATAATTGATTGAATTATTTCCAGATCTCTGGATCTGTCGCCCCTCCTTCTTGTTTCGGTCAAAGTAGAACCAACCGACAAATGCGATGGGGGCCGCGACGCCCACCCCACTGAAAACCCACGTAACCCAACTCATCAATACTTCCGTTCTAGTCTGTCTCTTAGGGTGCAGCGCCCCGTTCACGCGACGTCTGGAGGCACGGTGCGGGGATGACCTAGGCGGAGCTAGCGAGGCGACGTTGTAACGGACGGTAGACCATGCCAGTGACAGACACAGGCAGAACGGCAATCAGAGCTGCTTGACATCAACCGGTGACATCAACTTCGACGCACAACAACGGACGTCGAAGGCCCCGCGCCCGCGTGAGAAGCGCGGCGGTTGTGGAGCAGACACCTGGGCGCTGCGTGGTCGACAGGTGCGCACCCGCTTACGGATCTGATGGAGTCCTGATGGCCTCGTTGTCCCCGGTCGTTGTTCAGTTCGCCGGCGGTCTCATCTGTCCTCAGGCGTTCCCGCATGCTCTCTGGCCTGCTGCACAAACATCCACGAACAGTCGCGCACACCTATACGCACGCTTGGAAAGCGTGTTGGGGGCAACCCCTCACGAGTTCGAATCTCGTATCCTCCGCCAGTGCCTCACCGGGCACTACGTCGAAGGCCCCTACCGTTCGCGGTGGGGGCCTTCGTCGCGTTCCGTGGGGGGCTCCGGGTGGTCGGGGGTCGTGGGTTCGGGCTGGTCACGGGGGTATTAGTTGGACGTTAGCGGGGCGGCAGTGCGGCGGTAGTGGGTGTGGTCAGAGTGGGTGTCGTACGGCAGAGAGACCGACACCGAACTTCCCGGGGGGAACCCGAAATGAGCGCCAACACCACCGCCCGCGCCACCCGTCGCCGCACCCTGCGCGTTGCCGCCGCGGCCCTGACCGCAGCTGCCGCGTTTTCCCTGACCGCCTGCTCCGGTTCGGACGCCGCCGCCCCCAAGGCCGGGGGCCAGGCGGACACGAGCGCTGCCGCCGAGGCCGGCGGTGCGGGTTCCGCGGAGGCCGGTGCCAATACCGGTACCGGTGCCGATGGCGCGGGCTCCGCCGGCCAGACGGACAAGGCCAAGCCGAACGCCGGCAGTGGCAGCTCGTCCCACGGCGGGACCGGTGGCTCCGGAGGCACCGCCCCGTCCCGGGCCGGTTCCGGGAGCGGTACGGCGAAGGGTGCGGGGAAGGACAAGTTCTGCCGGACGACGGAGCTGAACATGGAGGCCGTGGACAGCTCCCCGGACCAGACGGTGGGCGACGTCACCGTGCAGATGACGAACAAGGGCAGCAGGTCCTGCTCGGTGACGGGCTTCGCGGGTGTCGACCTGAAGGACGCCGACGGCACCTCCGCCCCGGTCCACCGCGGCGGTGAGCAGCCCCGCACCACCAATCTGATGCCCGGTGACACCGCCACCTTCAGCATCTCGTACAAGGTCGACTCCAGCGGTGACAGCCTCGCGAGCCCGACCAACATCATCGTGACGCCGCCGAACGAGACCCACAGCGTGTCCCTGAAGTGGCCCGCGGAGGCGCAGAAGCTGGCCGGCCCGTACGACGAGAAGATCCAGGTTCACCCGGTCGGCATCGCCAACTGACCCCGGCGAGGACCGCGCACGGTCCCTTCCGGAACGCATGAAGCCCCCGGTGTGGTGTCGGGGGCTTCAGCGCTTTCCGCTTTCCGGTTTCCTGCCGGTTCAGGGCTGGGGCTGGGGCTGGGCTTCTGCCGGCTCTTCCGTCGTGTAGTCGGAGACGTCCACGTCGCGTTCCTTCAGGGCTGAGCGGAGCTTCCGTACGGCCGCGATGTGGTCTGCGCGGGGCAGGTGGCCATGGTCGAGGTGTAGCGCTTCGCCCAGGCGAGCGCGTCGGCGCGGCTCTTGGGCGGCGGGGGCGCGTTGATGTCGCCGGACGGCTGGGGCGCGCAGGCTGCGGTGAGGGGGAGGGGCGGTGGGGTGTGGGAATCAGAGTTCGGGCACTTCGGCGGCTGTCGGGGGGAAGCCGCAGGCGTCGAAGTGGACGGGGGTCAGCTCGTCGTCGACGTCACCCCGCCATGCGTACGTAACCGTCATGGCGTGATCTTAGGAGCGAGCCGGGCCGGACACCTCCGCCCGTTCTGGTGGGGGCGGCGGGACGGGGTAGCCGGGGGGCATGGGTGAGATTCTGGTCGGGACGTGTTCGTGGACGGATCGGGCGTTGGTCTCCAGTGGGTGGTATCCGTCGGGGCGGCGGGACGCCGAGGGGCGGTTGCGGCATTACGCCGGACGGTTTCCGGTGGTGGAGGTCGACGCGACGTATTACGCGCTGCCGAGTGAGCGCAACAGCCGGCTGTGGGCCGAGCGGACGCCGGAGGATTTCCGGTTCGATGTGAAGGCGTTCTCGTTGCTCACCGGACATCCCACCCGCCCCGCCGCGCTGCCCGTGGATCTGCGGACCGCATTCGTACGGCGCAGGGAGTTCGCCGACGCGGAGGACGGCGGATTGCTGGACGAGGTGTGGCGGCGTTTCAGTACGGCGGTGGAACCGCTGCGGGAGGCCGGGCGGCTCGGTACGTTGCTGTTTCAGTTCCCGCCGTGGTTCGCGCCGGGCGCGCGGGCGGAGGCGTTTCTCGCGCGGTGCCGGGAGCGTACGGAAGGGTGGCCGGTCGCCGTCGAATTCCGCCACCCGGAGTGGTGGCGGGACGAAGAACGGCAGGCCTCGACGGCGAAGATGCTGGCCGAGCTGGGGGTGGCCACGGTGGCCGTGGACATGGTGCAGACGCTGCCGGTGTCGATACCCCCGGTCGCTCCTGTCACGGATGACGGGTTGGCGGTAGTGCGTTTCCACGGACGTAATGCGGCCTGGGGGTCCGGGAGCAAGGAAGAGCGGTTCCGGTACGTGTATGCGAAGGAGGAGCTGTCGGAGTGGGTTCCGCGGCTCCGGGGAATGGCGGAGCGGGCCGGCGAGGTGCACGTGCTGTTCAACAACTGCTGTGCGGACGCGGCGGTACGGGCTGCGGAGTTGATGCGGGAGGTGCTTGGTCAGGTGTAGGGCACGGGGTGGGGTGGGGTGCCGGGAGTGGGTGGAGCGGGGGTGGGTGGAGTGGGGGGCGCGCGTGAGTGCTACCGGTTGCGCGGGGTCGTGGGGATGACGCGCGGGCGATGAGGGGAATGTATGAAGAGGGCGTACTGAGGCGGGCGGGGGGGCTCGCGTGATGCGGCGCCTCGATTCCCAACGACCGTCCGTCGAGAGGCATCTCATGCTGCATGGCGTCGACATTTCCGCTCACCAGTCCTCGTATGACGCACAGGGCCTGGACTTTGTGTTCATCAAGGCGACCGAGGGGCGTTCCTATGCCAGTCCGCACCGGGCCGAACAGGCGGACAAGGCACGGAAAGCCGGGTGTGTGGTGGGCTTCTACCACTTCCTGTGGCCCGGGAACATCGAAGCCCAGGCCAAGTACTTCGTCGAGAAATGCGGGGCGAAAGAGGGGGACCTGCTCGCGGCCGACTGGGAGACGACGAGTGCCGGCACGCACGCGAGCGGGGCGCAGAAGGACCAGTTCCTGCGGGCGGTGAAGAAGTTGGCGCCACACCATCGCGTGCTGCTCTACACCAACGTGTCCTTCTGGAAAGGGCACGACTCCACGTCGTACGCGGCGGACGGTCTGTGGATCGCCGATTACGTCAGTCCCGGCAAACCGCGGATCAAGGGAAAGTGGCTCATTCACCAGCACACCAACCGTCCGCTGGACAAGAATGTCGCGCGGTTCGACGACCGTGCGGCGCTCAAGAGGTGGGCCGCGGCCGGGGAGGGGTGAGGAGGGGCGCTGGGTCTGTCCTGGGCCGCCGGTGGGCCGGGGGCCGGGACACGGGGGCCGGGGACTGGGATCCCAGGGCCGGGGGACCGGGGACTCGTGGCCCCGGAGTGCGGGTGTAATAGGGCGCGTAGGCAGGGGTGTTCGTTTTCTTGAGGGGGATATCGGTGAAGGCTGCGATCTATCTCGCGCATCCGCGTCCGGGCAGTTTCAACCACGCGCTGGCCGACGCCGTCGCGGCGGAGCTGGGCAGCCGGGGCTGCCAGGTCGTCACGCACGATCTGTACGCCGAGGGGTTCGATCCGCTGCTGCCCCCGGACGGCACGGAGACGGTACGGGCATCCGGGGAACCGGACGACGCCTGGACGGCGCGCCACCGTGCCGAGGTGGCGACGCTCGACGCCATGGTCTTCGTCCACCCGAACTGGTGGGGCATGCCGCCGGCCGTACTGACGGGGTGGGTCCAGCGCGTGTTCGTCCCCGGCGTCGCCTACAAGCTGGGGACGGCGGACGGTGAGCCGGTCGGCCTGCTGAGGGCCGGCCGCGCACTGGTGCTGAACACGTCCGACACGCCCGCCGAGCGTGAGCAGCGGGAGTTCGGCGACCCGTTGCAGCAGATCTGGGCGGCATGCGTCCTGCCGTACGTGGGGGTCACGGACGTCCGGCGGCATGTCTTCCGTACCGTCTCCGACTCGGCCGAGGCGGAGCGGGAGGCGTGGCTGCGGGAGGCGCGGGGGCAGGCGGCGGCGCTGCTGGCCTGATTCCGGCCGATGTGCGGACGGTTACGCAGGGACGGAGGTACGGGGATACGGGGCACAGGGATACGGGGGCACCTGGATACGGGGGCACGGGTGGTCGTGAACCGGGCAGGCCCGCCGGGGCGATAGAAGGGGCGTGAGACTGTTCCGCCCCGTGGGGGCAGACCGAGACGGCACCGGCAGCCAGGATGCCGGTGCCGGCACAGGTGCCGATGATGACGACACCGTGCTGCTGCGCGCCGTCGCGCACGGGGATCAGCGCGCGCTGGCCACGTACTACGACCGGCACGCCGGATGGCTGCACGCGCGGCTGACACGGCGCTGCGCGGATCCGGAGACCGTACGTGAGGTGTTGCAGGACACCTTCGTCACGGTGTGGCGGTCCGCGGCTTCGTACCGCCGGCCGCGCCGCGAGGGCACGTCCGGCGGCTGGCTGTGGGTGATCGCCGCGCGCCGCCTGGTGGACGCGCAGCGGGCGCACGCGCGCGCCCGGCGTGCCGAGAGTGCCGGGCCGGCCGGGCAGGGGCCGTCAGAGCCCGTTCCGTCCGCCGAGGAACACGCTCTGGCCGGGGTCGAGTACGGGGACGTGGGCACGGCCCTGCGCCGGATCTCGCCCGAACTGCGCGACGTACTGCGCGCCACGGTCATCGACGGCCTGACCACCCGCGAGGCCGCTCACCTGCTCGGCATACCGGAGGGCACGGTCAAGACCCGCGCCATGCGCGCCCGGCGCGAACTGCGCGCCGCGCTGGCCCAGCTGCACGGCAGCGATGTTTCGTTGGGAGGGCTCGCGTGATGGGCGAGGTGTTCGAAAACCCCGGAGGCTCCGGCGGCCCTGGAGTTCCCGGAGGCCCCGGAGGCCCTCGCGTTCCCGAAGACCCCGGAGGCCCGGAGGGGGCCGTGCCCGCGTGCGCCTCCTGGCATGTGGATGTGGTGATGGGGGCGCGGTATGCCGAGGGGGCGCTGCCGGAACCCGAGGCGTGGTCCCTGGAGAAGCATGTGGAGGGCTGCGCCCGGTGCGCGGACGCGGTGTCGGCCGCGGTCCGGGCCACGGTGCCTGCCGGGGCGGCGCTGGCGGAGATACGGGGGGCCCTGCTGGCCGCGGTCGGAGCCGAGACCGCGGTGGAAGCCGAGACCGCGTTCGAAGCCGAGATCCCGGTCGAGGCCGAGACCGTGGCCAATACCGCGGTCAAGGCTGAACCCGCTGTCCAGGCCGCCACCCGCGCACGCGGCACCGCCCCGCTCCCCCGGCGCCTCACCCGCGCCCTCTGGTCGGCCGGGCCCGCGCTCCGTGGATCCTGGCTGGTCGCGTTGCTGGTGGTGTGTGGGGGAGCCGCCGGACTCGCGTACGGGGCCGGGTTCGCCGGGGCGCGGCCGCTGCTGCTGGCGCTCGCGCCCGTACTGCCGGTGGCGGGAGTGGCCTTCTCGTACGGGCGCCACGCCGACCCGATGCACGAGATCAGCGCCGCGTCGCCGTCCGGCGGGCTGCGGCTGCTGCTGATCAGGACTGCGGCCGTCCTCGGGGTGAGCCTGCCGCTGCTGACGGCGGTGAGTTCCTTCCTGCCGGGCACGCCCGGCCTGCCGGCCGCTCCAGCCTGGTTGCTGCCGGGGCTGGCACTGACGCTGGGCGCGCTGGCGCTCGGCTCGTACGTCGGGTGCCGTACGGCTGCCGGGGTGGTCGCGGCGGGCTGGACGGCCGCCGTACTGCTGCCGGTGCTCGCCGCGCAGTCGAGGGGCGGAGGCGGCACCGGGGCGTTTCCGGTGGCGGCGCTCGCGGAGCAGCTGGCCCGGTACGTGTCCGGAGCTGCGGCGCAGGGCAGTTGGGCCGCGGCCGCCGTGCTGGGCGCGGGGCTGGTCCTGCTGCGCCGCGACCGGTTGGGGAACTTGTGAGGAGCCGTACGCGTATGAACAACCGCAGTGGGAGCGCCGGCAGTACGAGCAGCGCGAACAACGGGAGCAACGGGAACACCGTGCGCGTCTCCGGGCTAGTGGTCCGGCGGCGTAAGGCCGTCGTCCTCGACGGGGTCGATCTCGCTCTCGGTCCGGGCGTCCACGGGCTCCTCGGCCCGAACGGCGCCGGGAAGACGTCCCTGATACGGGTGCTGGCGACGGTCTCCCGCCCGGCCTCCGGGCGGGTCGTCCTGCTGGGCGACGACCTGGCCGGCCACCGTGAACCGACCGCCGTACGCCGCCGGATCGGCTATCTGCCGCAGGACTTCGGGTACTATCCGGGGTTCACGGTGCGGGACTTCGTCGCGTACGTGGCCTGGCTGAAGCAGGTGCCGGGCAGCTCGGCGGAGGCGGCGGTCGAGCGCGCCGTGGCGCGGGCCGGGCTGGCCGGCCGTATCGACGTGAAGCTGAAGTCGCTGTCCGGCGGCATGCTGCGGCGGGTCGGCATCGCGCAGGCCATCGTCAACGATCCGGACCTGCTGCTGCTCGACGAGCCGACCGCCGGGCTGGACCCGGAACAGCGGGTCGCCTTCCGGGAGTTGCTGAGGGAGCTGGGGGTCGGGACGACGGTGATCGTCTCGACCCACCTGGTGGAGGACGTGGCGTTGGCGTGCGGCGGGGTCACGCTCCTCGAAGGCGGTCGGGTGGTCTACCGCGGTACGCCGGAGTCACTCGCGGCGGCGGGGCGCGGTGCGGCGGGTGGCCTGAGCGGTGGTCCCGTCGAGCGCGGGTACCTGGCCGTACTGCGTGAGCACCGCGCCGCGCCCGTCGGCGCGTCCCGCGGCACACCCCGCTCCGTCCCGGGAGCAGCCCAGTGACCCCCCACCCCCTCCGCGCCGAAGCGCGCGGCAGTGTCGCTCCCTGGGCCGGGCTCGCCGTGTTCCTCACCCTCGCGGCGGCGATGGCCGTGACGGCGGAGCGCTGGCAGGGCAGCTGGGGTGAGACGCGGTTCGAACTGCACGCCGTGGCCACCCTGCTCGGCGGCCCCCTCGCCGCCGCCGTCGGCTGCCTGCACGGGGGCCGGGAGCACCGTTCCCGTACGGCCGGCCTCCGGGTCACCGCAGCCAGGAGTCCGCTCGCGCAGTTCGTGGTCGCCGTGCTGCCCGTCGTCCTCGCCGTGGTGCTCGGTTACGTACTCGCCGCGGCCTGCGCGCTGCTGGCGTCGGCGCCCTACGTGTCGGCCGGGCGGCCCCTCTTCCTGCCGATGGCGGGGGACGCGGTGTTCCTGGCCGCTACCACCGCCGCGGCCATGGTCGCCGGGCGGCTCGTGCGGTGGCGGCCCGCGGCACCCGCGCTGGCCGGCCTCACGTACGTCGCCCTGGGCCTGCCCTCCTACCGGGACGAGGCGGTCCGCTTCCTGAGCCCGGCTGTCGACGGCGGTGTCGGTGAGGCGCTGCCCGCCTGGTGGCAGCCGGTGGCGATGGCCGGGTGGACGGGCGGGCTCGCCGCGGCGGCGGTCGTCGCGTACACCGCGCGTCCGGCGCGCCGGCGGTGGGCCGCGCTGCTGCCGCTGGCTGTCGCGGCCGGCGCCGCCGTGGTGCTCGTGCAGGCGGGGCAGCGTGCGTGGCACCCGGACCCGGTCGCCGGGCAGCAGGTGTGCGACGGCGGGGCACCGCAGGTGTGCGTCAACGCGCTGGAGAAGGACCTGCTGCCGCAGGTGTCCCGGGCCCTGTCCGGCGTCACGGGCCGCCTGGCCGGGGTGCCGAACGCACCGGGCCGGTTCGAGGACCTGCCGCGCGGGCCGCACCACGACGAGGCCGAGCTGCCGCAGCTCTTCCGGGGGCAGAGTGTCGTACGGGGCCGGCTGGCCGATCCGGAACGGTTCGCCTGGGAGGCCGCGGCGGGGCTGGCCGGGCGGCGTGAGTGCGGCGGTACGGAACCGTTCCTCCGTGTCGACGACGCCGTGCGCGACTGGCTGGTGTCGAACGGCCTCAGCGAGCGCCGCCGGGCGTTCTGGGCGCGGGCGGCACGGGAGCAGGGCGACCAGGCGGCCGTCGCCGCCGCGGAGGCCGGTGACCGGGCTCTGCGCCACCTCGCGTCCATGGGGGACGAGCGGCGGCGTGCCTGGCTGGGGCGGTACTTCGGCTCGGTGGAGAGCTGTGACGCGCGGAAGGTGCCGCAGTTGTGACGTCGTGAACTCGTGAACTGGTGGGTCACCGCGCCGCGTCCCGCTCGTACGCCAGGCGGCCTCCCGTATAGGTGGCCCGCACGGCCCGGTCGTCGCCGAGGATGCTGAGGGCGAAGAGCAGGTCCTCGATGTCCTCGGCGCGGTCGGTGCGGTCGGCCAGGAGGGGCGTGGCGCGCGGGTCGAGGACGGTGAAGTCGGCTTCCTGGCCGGGGGTCAGGGAGCCGATCGTGTCGGCCAGTCCCAGGGCCTCGGCGCCGCCGCGGGTGGCGAGGTAGAAGGCCTTGACCGCGTCCAGGGCGTGGTCGCGCAGCTTGGCCACGTAGTGGGCGTCGCGCATGGTCTGGAGGAGGGCGAAGCTGGTGCCGGCGCCGATGTCAGTGCCCAGCGCTACGGTGAGCGGGTGGTCGCCTTCCTTGGCCTCGCGGAGGGGGAAGAGGCCGCTGCCGAGGAAGAGGTTCGAGGACGGACAGTGGGCCACGGCCGTGCCGGTGCGGGCGCAGCGGTCGCGTTCGGAGGGGGTGAGGTGGATGCCGTGGGCGAGGACGGTGTGGGGGCCGAGCAGGCCGTAATGGTCGTAGACGTCCAGGTAGCCGTCGCGGTCGGGGAAAAGGGAGCGGACCCAGGGGATCTCGTCGCGGTGTTCCGAGACGTGGGTGTGCAGGAGGGTGGTGGGGTGGGCCGCGCGTAGGGCGCGGGCGGCTTCGAGCTGGGCGGGGGTGCTGGTGGGGGCGAAGCGCGGGGTGACGGCGTAGAGGTTGCGGCCCTTGCCGTGCCAGCGCCGGATCAGGTCGAGGGATTCGTCGTAGCCGCGCTGTGCGGTGTCGAGCAGGCTGTCGGGGGCGTTGCGGTCCATCAGTACCTTGCCGGCGGCGATGCGCAGGTCGCGCCGGGTGGCCTCTTCGAAGAGGGCGTCGGCCGAGCCGGGGTGCACGGACGCGAAGACCAGGGCGGTGGTGGTGCCGTTGCGCAGCAGTTCGTCGCAGAAGGCGGCGGCGACGCGGCGGGCGTGGGCGGTGTCGGCGAAGCGTTCCTCGGCGACGTAGGTGTGGTCCAGCCAGTCGGGCAGTTGAGCGCCGAAACTGGCGATGGCGTCCTGCTGCACGTAGTGCGTGTGCGCGTCGACGAATCCGGCGCTGATGAGGTGGCCGGGGTAGTGCACGGGTTCGGTGCCGGCCGGCAGCCGGTCGCGGAGCGCCGCGTACGGGCCGGCGGCGGTGATGCGGCCGGCCTCGCAGATCAGCAGGCCGTCGGGGTCGTGGACGAGGGCTTCCGCGTTGCCGGTGCGGAAGGGGTCGGCCCGGAAGCGGACGAGGGGGCCGCGGACGGCGGAGATGGCGGAGTCGGCGGAGACGGAGGAGACGGAGGAGACGGAGGAGACGGAAGGCCCGCTGGCGAGCCCGAGGCCGGTGCCGGGCGTGCGGCCGGTGCCAGGCATGCGGCCGGTCTCAGGCGTACGGCCGGTGTCGGCCTTGGGGTCGGTGTCAGGCGTGTCAGGCGTACGGGTGGTCATGTGCGGGCGGGTACCCGTTCGGGGCGGGGTGGATCTGGCGTACGTCAGCGGCCTGGGCGACCGGTACAGCCGAACGGGTCGGGTATCGGCCGCGGACGACAGAGGCGGGGGCGCGGACGGCAAGACTGTCACCGGGCCGGCTGCCGGGAACGGCGCCGGTGCCTGGTGGCGGCAACGGACCGCCACCGCCGAGGACAGCCGAGGACAGCCGAGGGACAGGGGCCGAATGGGCGGGAGCGCGGACGGGATCGCGGGCCGGGACACGGCGGCGGGAGCGAGCGGGTGGCGGGTACGCCGAGCGGACCGGCGGGCGAAGGGGAACGCGGTACGGGTGGTGCTGGCGGCAACGGTGGCCGTGCTGGTCCTGGCGGGGCCCGCGGCGGGCGGCCCCGCCGTCGCCACGCCTCCGGGCGCGCGCCCGAGTCTGCCCGACAGCACCAAAGCGGCCCTGGCGTCACACGGGCTCCGGGTGCCGGCCCTTCCCCGTAACGTCACGGCGACCAGGGCCGCCGTCATCCGGCTGGTCAACCGCGAACGGGCGAAGGCCGGCTGCCGTCCCGTACGGGCGCACCGTACGGTCACCGAGGCCGCTCAGCGGCACAGTGACCACATGGCGCGCGACGGCTCGCTCTCGCACCGGGAGCGCGGCGGCTCGGGGCCCGGCAGCCGGCTCTCGGCCGTGGGGTACGACTGGCGCCGCGCGGGCGAGAACATCGCGCGCGGCCAGCGCGGGGCCGCTGAGGTGGTACGGGCGTGGGCACGCAGTCCGGAGCACCGAGTGGTGCTGGCCGACTGCGCCTTCCGGCACGCGGGCGTGGGCATCAACAGCGGAACCGACGACCGCGGCCCGTGGTGGACGCTGCTGCTGGCCCGCCCCATGTGAGGCCGTATGGCTACGCCGTACGGACCCGGACCCGGACCCGGACCCGGGCCTGCGCACCAGCGCACGCAAGCACACACCCGAACCCACACCCACACACACGCCCACACACACGCCCACGCCCATACCCACACCCGGAAACAGCGCCCCCGAGCTCCCCGGGCGCCAACACCCCCGGGCACCGGCGCCCCCGAGCCCTAAACACCCACCCTCAACGCCCCGACGCCACCACACCCCCATCCACCTCGCGAGAAACTCCCGCCCCCCGAACCCCGGTAGCCCGTTCGGCCAGTTCGCCGAAGAGCAGGCCGAAAGCGGTCCACAGGGTCAGCTGGATGCCGAGTGCGGAGAGCCGGAACTTCCAGAGCAGCAGGGCGGGGAAGTCGGCGGGGAGTTCGTTGACGGCCGGCAGGAACGCGTAGGCGAGGCCGACGGCCACGGCGAAGGCGGCCAGGGCGGCGACCGTGGCGTACCAGGTGCCCAGGCGGGGTGCGAGCCGCTTGCCGAGGATGACGGCGGCGACGGTCAGCAGCACGCTGAGGGCGATCATGAGGAAGTACAGCGCGGTGCGCTTGCCGATGGAGTCCGGGTCGCCGACGGACGGCGGGTTGGCCGGGTACTTCAGGAACGGTACGAGGTAGACCGCGGCGAAGGCGGCGCCGGAGAGCAGCAGGGCGGTGGCGCGCGGGCCGAAGCGGCCGGTGCGCCCGAGGGCGAAGCAGTAGGCCAGGGCGGCGATCCCGCCCAGCGCGACGCCGTAGACCAGGATGCCGGTGGCCAGGCCGGCGGTGGACTGCACCGTGCGGCTGACGACCTCGGCCTCGTGTTCGTGGGCGTGCGCGTCCTCGAAGGCGATGGCGGCGTCGACCTGCGGTTCGCCCAGCAGGTAGGCGACGAGCAGGGCGAGCAGGCCGGCCGCGAGGCCGGCCAGCATGCCGCGCACCAGGAGGGATCTGACGGTGGCGGAGTTCATGTACGGACGCCCCCGGTCAGTGGCAGGGGAAGCCGAGCAGGTGCCGTCCGTCGTGCACCCATTCGTGCACGCCGGTGCCGGAGAGCAGTGCGGTGGCGCCCTGTTCGGCGCCGACGAAGTAGAGCAGGACGAGCATCAGCACGCCGCCGAAGACGGCCCACGGCAGGACCGTCCTGATCGGCAGGGTGGCGGGTGCGGCGGAGCCGGTGGTCGGCGGTGCGACGGACTGGGCCATGGCGGTACCTCCTGGGAAATCACGCGTCCCGGACAGTGGATCGTCACGACAGGACGGGTCTGGCTCGCCCGTCGGCCCCGTGCGGGACCGGTGCGGGTTCACAGTGGCGCGACCGCGCCGGATTTCCACCGGCTTCCGTCATGTCATCGTCAATATCATCGGGAACGTACCGCGTGGCGGCGGCCGGGCCAAGGCCCCCGGGTGGCCGTGAAGGCGCACGGTGGCGGGCGCGCGCCCCGCTGTTCCCTTGTGCGCCACCAGGATCTCCACCGGAAGAGGTGCACATGACAACACGGGTGACGTTGGTCTCACCGGCTTTCGACGACGCGCTGCACGCGGTGCGCTTCCCGGCCGATGAAGCACTGACGCCCGCCGGGCTGCGCCGCGCCCGCGCCGCCCGCCCCGCCGCTGCCGCGCTGCCCGCCGGCCGGGTCCTGACCTCGCCGTCCGTGCGCTGCCAGGAGACGGCCGAAGCCCTGGGCCTGCCTGCGGTACCGGACCCGGGCGCCGCGGGGTGCGCGATGGGCCGCTGGCGGGGGCTGGCCCTGGAGGACGTGCTGGCCGCCGAACCGGAGGCGGTCGCAGCCTGGCTCGCCGACCCGGACAGCGCGGCGCACGGCGGCGAGTCGCTGACGCGCTTCCTCGGCCGGGTGACGGACTGGCTGGCCGGTCTCGCGGCGGAGGGCGGCCGGGTGGTGGCCGTGGTGGAGCCGGACGTCGTACGTGCGTCCGTGGTGTGCGCGCTGGGGGCACCGCCGTCGTCCTTCTGGCGGGTGGACGTACCGCCGCTGTCCGTGACGGCGCTGAGCGGACGGGACGGGCGGTGGAACGCCCGGGTGGCGGCGGAACTCGGGACGGGGCCCGGGCGGGGGGCGGAGCCCGGGCAAGGGGCGGAGCCCGGACAGGACGCGGAACCCGGACAGGGAACGGAACCCGGGCAGGGGACGGAGCCCGGGACGCAGGACGCGGAACCCGGACAGGGAACGGAACCCGGACAGGGAACGGAACCCGGAAGGCAGGACGCGAAACCCGCACAGGCCGCAGAACCCGCACAGGCCGCAGAACCCGCACAGGCCGCGGCGCCCGAGGCACCATAGCCGCGGCCGCGCGCCGCCGTATCCTGGACGGAGACGGTTATTGCACATAACTCGCAATAACGAATCCGGCGGGTACGAAGGAGCGGTGCGGTGGCATCTCCAGGCTCTCCAGTGGTGCTGGGGATCGAGTCCTCCTGTGACGAGACCGGGGCCGGCCTGGTCCGGGACGGCAAGCTGCTCGGGCACGCGGTGGCGTCCAGCATGGACGAGCACGCGCGGTACGGCGGCGTCGTACCGGAGATCGCGGCCCGCGCCCACGTGCACTCCCTCACGCCCGTCGTACGCCGCGCGCTCGACGAGGCGGGCCTGACCATGGCCGACATCGGCGCGGTGGCCGTGACCACCGGCCCCGGCCTGTCGGGCGCCCTCCAGGTCGGGCTGGCCGGCGCCAAGGGCCTGGCGTACGGGCTGGGCGTGCCGCTGTACGGGGTGCACCACCTCGCCGGGCACGTCGCCGCCGACACCCTGGAGCACGGCCCGCTGCCGGACCCCTGCATGGTGCTGATCGTCTCCGGTGGGCACACCTCCCTCCTCCTCGTACGGGACCTGGCGCGTGACCCGATCGTGCACCTCGGCGACACCCTCGACGACGCGGCCGGGGAGTGCTTCGACAAGGTCGCGCGGGTCTTCGGCCTGCCGTACCCGGGCGGCCCGGCGATCGACCGGGCCGCGCGCGAGGGCGACCCGAAGGCCGTCGCGTTCCCGCGCCCGCTGACCGGGCCGCGCGACGACCCGTACGGCTTCTCCTTCTCCGGCCTGAAGACCGCCGCCGCGCGCTGGGCCGAACGGCACGCCGGCCAGGAGCTCCCCGTCGCGGACGGCGCGGCCTCCCTCCAGGAGGCGGTGGCCGACGTACTGACCCGCAAGGCAGTCGCGGCCTGCACGGAGCACGGCGTGGGCACCCTGGTGGTGGTGGGCGGCGTGGCCGCCAACTCGCGCGTACGGTCCCTCGCCGAGGAACGCTGCCGGAAGGCGGGCATCACCCTGCGGGTGCCGCCTCTCCGCCTCTGCACGGACAACGGCGCGATGATCGCCGCCGTCGGCGACCTCCTCGTACGGGCGGGCGCCGAGCCGGCCCCGCTGGACCTCTCGATCGACCCGTCCGCGCCGCTGGAGTACGCGGCCCTGCACCCGGTCGCCAGGGCGGCGAAGGCCGCCGCGTAAGAGCCTGTGTCAGCACGCCCGGCCGGGGTGCTGACACATTCTCCGACGGCCTCCGCGTCCGCCTCTCCCTCCTCCCCCGACCGCCCCGGAGCCCCCTTTGCGTACCGCCGAGATCCGCCGCCGCTTCCTCGACTTCTTCGCCGAGCGCGGCCACACCGTCGTTCCCAGCGCGCCGCTGCCCACGCCCGACCCGACCCTGTTGTTCGTCAACGCGGGCATGGTGCCCTTCAAGCCGTACCTCACCGGTGAGGTGGCGGCGCCCTGGCCGCGCGCGACCAGCGTCCAGAAGTGCGTACGGACCCTGGACATCGAGGAAGTCGGCAAGACCACCCGGCACGGCTCGTTCTTCCAGATGAACGGCAACTTCTCCCTCGGTGACTACTTCAAGGAAGACGCCATCCGCTTCGCCTGGGAGCTGTCCACCACCCCCGTCGCCGACGGCGGGTACGGTCTGGACCCCGACCGCATCTGGGTCACCGTGCACCACACCGACGACGAGGCGCGCACCCTGTGGCGGGAGATCTCCGGCCTGCCCGAGGAGCGGATCGTCTCGCGCGGTGACGAGGACAACTTCTGGTCGATGGGCGTGCCGGGGCCGTGCGGGCCCTGCTCGGAGCTGTACTACGACCGGGGGCCCAAGTACGGCCGGGCGGGCGGCCCTGAGGCCGACGAGGACCGGTACATGGAGTTCTGGAACCTCGTCTTCATGCAGTACGAGCGCGGCGAGGGTACCGGCAAGTCCGGCTACCCGATCCTCGGCGAACTCCCCCGCCGCAACATCGACACCGGCATGGGCCTGGAGCGGATGGCCACCCTCCTCCAGGGCGTCGACAACCTCTACGAGATCGACGAGACCCGCCCCGTCCTGGACCGCGCCGCCGAACTCGCCGGCGTCCGCTACGGCGCCGACGAACAGCACGACGTACGGCTGCGCGTGGTCGCCGACCACGTCCGTACGGCCCTGATGCTGCTCGCCGACGGCACCACCCCCGGCAACGAGGGCCGCGGCTACGTCCTGCGCCGCATCCTGCGCCGCGCCGTCCGCTCCATGCGCCAGCTCGGCTACGAGGACCGGGCCCTGCCGGAACTCCTCGCCGTCGCCCGCGACTGCATGGCGCCCAGCTACCCGGAGGTCGCCGAGTCCTACGACCGCATCGCCGGCCAGGCGGCCGGCGAGGAGGACGCCTTCCGGGCGACGCTGCGCCAGGGCACCACGGTCCTGGACACCGCCGTCACCAAGGTCAAGGCCGAGGGCGGCCGTTCCCTCCCCGGCAAGCAGGCCTTCCTCCTCCACGACACCTACGGCTTCCCCATCGACCTCACCCTGGAGATGGCCGCCGAACAGGGCGTCGAGGTGGACCGCGAGGGCTTCGCGGCCCTCATGCGCGAACAGCGCGAACGGGCCCGCGCCGACGCCCGCGCCCGCAAGTCCGGCGGCGCCGTGGACACGTCGGCCCTCCGTACGGTCCTGGACGAACACGGCCCCACCGACTGGCGCGCCTGGGACACCCTGGAGACCGACTCCACGGTGCTGGCCGTCCTCGGCGCCCAAGGCCCCGTCCCCGTGGCCCGCGAGGGCGACATCGCCACCGTCGTCCTCGACCGCACCCCCTTCTACGCCGAGTCCGGCGGCCAGGACAGCGACGCCGGGCGGCTGTCCGGCACCTCGGTGGAGGCCGAGGTCCTGGACGTACAGCGGCCGCTCCCCGGCCTGGTCGCCCACCAGATCCGCGTCACCGCCGGCGAACTCGCCCCGGGCGACACCCTGCACGCGGCCGTGGACCCGGAATGGCGGCTCGGCGCGCGCCAGGCCCACTCCGGCACCCACGTCCTCCACGCCGCCCTCCGCGAAATCCTCGGCCCGACGGCCCTCCAGTCCGGCTCCTACAACCGCCCCGGCTACCTGCGCCTGGACTTCCCGTGGCGCGGCGGCCTGTCCGCCGCCGCCCGCAGCGAGGTCGAGGAGGCCGCCAACCGGGCGCTCCGCCGCGACCTGCCGGTGGACGTGAAGTGGATGACACTCCCGGAGGCCAAGGAGATCGGCGCGCTCGCCCTCTTCGACGAGACGTACGGCGAGAAGGTGCGCGTCGTCGAGATCGGCGGCGCCTGGTCGCGCGAACTGTGCGGTGGTACGCACGTCGCGCACGCCTCCCAGGTCGGCGTCGTCGCCCTGACCGCCGAGTCGTCCGTCGGCGCCGGCATGCGCCGCCTGGAGGCGTCCGTCGGCATCGAGGGCTTCGGCTACCTCGCCCGCGAACGCGACCTGGTCACCCAGCTCACCGAACAGCTCCAGGGACCGCGCGCCGAACTCCCCGACCGGGTCGCCGGATTGCTGGAGCGCCTGAAGGCGTCCGACCGCGAGAACCAGCGGCTGCGGCAGCAGGCCACCGCGGCGCGCGCTGCCGGTCTGGCCGACTCCGCCGTACAGGCGGGCGGCTTCCGGGTCGTCACCGCCACCGCGGACGGCGGCGCCGACGAGGCCCGCGCGCTCGCCATGGCCGTACGCGACCGGCTGCCCGCCGGGCAGCCCGCCGCCGTGGCCGTCGGTTCGGCCACGGACGGCAAGGCGGCCCTGGTGGTCGCCCTGAACAAGGCCGGCAAGGACGCCGGCGGCTCGGCGTCCGACCTGGTCAAGCGCCTGCTGAACGGTCGCGGCGGCGGCTCCCCTGAGCTGGCCCAGGGCGGGGGTCTGCCGGCCGGCGAACTGCCGGAGACCCTGGCGGCACTGCCGAAGCTGATCGCGGAGCGCTGAGCGTGCGCCCGCGTGGGGCGCGGTGACGCCGGGCGGAGTGGCACAGGCGGGCGGTTCCCGGAGGGGGCCGCCCGCTGTCCTTCGGGGCCGGCCGTCGTGCCCGCCCGCCACTAGCGCCGTCCTTACTGAGCGTTTGGGGCTGTTCCACGGCGATGCATTGCGATCTTCCGGCTCCAGCATCTTGAGACCAGCGGGTTCGGTGAGCCGGTAGGCCTGGGGTGCGGCAGGAAGAGCTGTTTCCTTCCGGCACCTCCTGTCTCATCCCAACACGTCCTGACCCGCAGACGTTCGCCCGCTGGCCGAGCGGGACATCGCGCGGTGCATCGGAAACATGACCCCGCACCACGGGTACCCCAGCGACCTGTCCGACGCACGCTGGGAGCTGATCGAGCCCGTGCTCACCGCCTGGCCGGCCAAGCGGCGCCGGGGCGCCCTGGACACCGGCCGCCCACCCGAGCACGACCTGCGCGCAATCATGAACGCAATCTCGTATGTGGACCGCACCGCAATTCCCTGGCGCTGTCTGCCGCACGACTTCGCCCGCTGGGCCACGACATACGGCTACTTCGCCAAGTGGCAGCAGGACGGCGTCCTCGAGCAGCTCACCGGCCTGCTGCGGCGCCTCCCTGAATCAGGCGGCGGACGACGGGCTGATGCCGAACTCCGCCTCGATGGCGTCGAACATGATGTCCCAGCTCTTCCATTCGGTGTTGGTGTGGAGGGCCATGGTGTGCTTGCCGTCCGGGGTGCCCACCACGGCGAACCAGGATCCCCAGATGCTGCCGCCCATGCCGCGCAGCGTCCGGCCGCCCATCGCCTCCTTGTCGAGCTCGAACAGGCCGAGGCCGTACCGGGTGTGCGGCGTCCAGTGCCCGCCCTCGGTGGAGACCGTGGTCCACATCTCGCGGTGCTGGGCCGGAGGCAGCAGTGTGCCGTTCGCCAGCGCGGAGAGGACGCGGAGCATGTCGCTCGTGGTGGAGACGACATTTCCGGCCGCCCAGCCGCTGCCGGAGGCGGACTCGGTGACCTCCAGGGGCGGCAGGCCCGGCTCCTCCATCATCGATTCCCAGTTCGCCGGGGTCATCTTCGCCGGATCGGCGCCGTCCTTGAGGAACAGGTTCGAGTACGCCCGCGGGTGCGGGTCGCGGTATCCGGCGTCGTTCCCGCGTACGTAGGTGTGGTCGAGGCAGAGCGGCCGGATGACCGTGCGCTCGACCTCCTCGGCGTAGCTGTTGCCGGTGATCTTCTCGATGATCGCGCCGGCGACGAAGAAGCCGCCGTTGGCGTACATGAACATCTCGACGCGTCGGCCCGGCCGGCGGCGGGCGAACTCCGCGACGATCGGCTGCGTCGCCTCGTCGGCGGCACTGGCCGTGAATCCGACGCGGAGTACGCGGGCGGCCCGGCTCGCCGTGGCCTTCGTCTCCCGCAGTACGCCTTCCCACTCGGTCAGCAGGGCGGGCACCCGCGCCGCCAGCACCCGCCCCGGCTCGGTGAGGTCCATGCCGGTCCTCGACCGCGGGAACAGCGTCACTCCCACCGGAAGATCGCAATGTATCGCCGCGAAACATCCCCGAACGCTCAGTAAGGACCTGCCGTCACATTCCCGCCTGCCGCGCGGCGTCTGACGACGGGACCTGGTCCGTCACCGTCAACGGCCCGTACGCGTCCGGCCGGCGTGTGGTGAGGAACGGGAAGAGTTCCAGCCAGTCGCGGCGGGCGTCCAGGTCGAGGTCGGCCACCAGGACGGCGGGTTCGTCGCGGGGGGCCTGGGCCAGGACGCGGCCGTACGGGTCGACGATGAAGGAACTGCCGTAGAAGGTCAGCGGGCCCTCGGTGCCGATACGGTTCGGCACGATCATGAAGGTGGCGTTGGCGATGGCGTTGCCAGTGATCACCTTCTGCCACAGCGGCTGGGTGTCGAAGCCGGGGTGGCCCGGCTCGGAGCCGATGGCGGTCGGGTAGACCAGGACGTCGGCGCCGGCCAGCGAGTAGGCGCGGGCCAGCTCGGGGAACCACTGGTCCCAGCAGGTGGGCAGGCCGAACGTGGCGTTCTCGACGGCGTGGGTGGGGAAGGCGTCGGCACCGGCCGGGCCCGGACGGAACCAGTGGTCCTCGTAGTAGCCCTCGGAGACGGGGATGTGCGTCTTGCGCGTACGGGCCACGAGGGTGCCGTCCGGGGCCACCAGGACAGCCGTGTTGTAGCCGAGGCCGTCGGGCGTCACGGTGCCGTCGGGGCCGGGGGCGGGGTCCGCCCGCTCGTACAGGGAGGCGTGGACGTGCACGCCGTACGCGCGGGCCGCCTCGGCGGCGAAGGTCACCGTGGGCCCCGTACGCAGGTCCTCCGGCTCGGCAGGGGCCGGGTGGTCGGCCTTGCGGACCACCGCGAAGTACGGGGACAGGGTCAGTTCCTGGAGGCAGACGACGCGGGCGCCCTCCGCCGCGGCCAGGCGGATGCCCTCCTTGAGGGCGGCGCGGTGCTCGTCCGGATCCCGGTGCCAGCGCTCCTGCACGAGCGCGACACGCAGCGGCGCGCGCTCGGCGGGGCGGGTCCGGGTCGGCGAGGCGGGCGGGGTGAGGGCGGTGATCACGCGCATGGGAGCTCCGGGGTGACGGGGGACGTGGGACGTGGGGCGTGGGGCGGACAGTCGGTCGGACGGACGAACGGGCGGACGGGCGAACGGACGGACTGGCGGGCGGAAGGACGGACGGCCGTGGTCGGCCAGACTCTGCCGGAACGTTCCGGCAGAGAGCAATGTACGAGCGCCGGAACGTTCCGGCAAGGGGTGTCCGACCGTGGACTGCCACTTGGCGGACCGCTGCGCGGCTCCCGGACGAGCCGCCAGGCGGCCCCCGAGCTCCGAGCCGCGCCAGCCGCCGCGCCAGCCGCCCGGCCCAGACCGCCCGCCCGGCCCGTACGTCTACACTTGCGCCCCGTGACCAGCCGCCGCACCGTGACCCTGCTCGATGTCGCGCGCGCCGCCGGCGTCTCCAAGAGCACCGTCTCCGACGCGCTCCAGGGTTCAGGACGGGTGGCGGAGGACACCCGCCGCCGGGTCCGTGACACCGCCGACCGCCTCGGTTACCGCCCCAACAGCGCAGCCCAACGGCTGCGCCGCGCCAGCACCGGCGCGATCGGGCTGCACCTGCCGCGTACCGCGACCCGGCTGGACTACTACATGACGCTCGCCTTCGGGGCGGTGACCCGCGCCCAGGAGGACGGCCTGGACGTGGTGCTGCTGGCTCCCGACGGCGGGGCCGCCGGGCGGCTCGCCTCCCGCGTGGACGGTCTGCTCGTCATCGACCCCGAGGCCACCGACTCCGCCGTACCGGGGCTGCTCGACGCGGGCGTTCCCGTCGTGACGGGCGAGCGTTACCTCGGCCGGGCCGCCGCCCCCGCCGGCGCCGTGGTCTGCGACAACGCCGCCTCGCTGACCGCGCTGCTGGACCACGTACGCGAGTGCGGCGCGCGCCGCCCGGCACTGCTCGCACCCGCCGGCACCTCCGCGTGGGCCACCGCGCTGCGCGCGACGGCGGACGCCTGGGGCCGTACGTACGGGCACGAAGTCGCCGTACGTACCGTGCCTTTCGCCGCCACCCCCGACGAGGCGGCGCAGGCCACCATGGACCTGCTCGCCGCCGAACCCGCCGTCGACGCGGTGGTCTGCGCGCCCGACGGAGCCGCCGCCGGTGTCCTGCGGGCCGCCTCCCGGCTCGGCCGCACGGCCGGGCAGGACCTGCTCGTCGCGTCCTGCGTGGACAGCGCGGCCCTGCGCGCCTGCACGCCGCCCGTCACGGCGATCGACCTGCGCCCGGACGCGTACGGACGGGCCTGCGCCGCCCTGCTCTGCGACATCCTGGCCGGCCGCGCCGGGCCGGAGACCGTGCGCCACCACGACTGGTCCCTGCGGGTACGGGTGGCCACCTCGCCCGGCGGCCCGCGCCGTCACTCCGGCCAGTCGGAGTTCTGAATCACCGCCACGAAGTCACCGCGCTCGAAGCCGGGGACGAAGTGGGCGAGGACGTCGGCCTTCACATTGCCGAAGGTGGTGCCGGGCCGGTCCTTGATGCCGTCGGTGAAGGCGGCCAGGATGCGGTTCTTGAAGTCGGGCCTGGGGTGCGCCGCGACCACGGCGGCCCGCTGCTCGTCGGGGACGGCGTCGTAGCCGATGCCCAGGACGTCCAGCTCCACGCCCCGGGTGACCAGAGCCACTTCGGGCGCCATGTGCAGGGGGATCTCGGGGGTGGTGTGCAGGGCGATGGCCGTCCAGACCAGGTCGGCCGGTTCGCCGGTGATGCCGTGCCGGTGCAGGAAGCTACGGGCCTCGTCGGCACCGTCGAGTTCGAAGCGCTGGTCGGTGCGGCGGTACCGCTCGGTCAGCCCGAGGTCGTGGAACATCGCGCCCACGTAGAGCAGTTCGAGGTCGAAATCCAGCTTCTGCTGCCGCCCGCGCAGCGCCCCGAACAGGAACACCCGGCGGGAGTGGTGGAACAGCAGCGGCGACGCGGCCTCGCGCACCAGCTCCGTCGCCTCCCGCGCCAGGGCGCTGTCCGGGATCCGCACATCGGCGATCACCTCGCTCATGATGTTCTCCTCGTCGCTCGGTCGTCCGCGCTCCCACCATCGCCCGCCGACGCGCCCGGCGCCATGGCCGTACGGACGGGTGGGCCACACATCCGGCCTGCCGCCCGCGGCGTCGGCCCGGCGGTCCGTTACGCCGCGTAAGGGGCGAGCGCCGCCGTCACGGTCGCCTTCAGCACCTCGGGATCGGCGCCCGTACGGGAGCGCAGATTGACCCCGTAGGCGAGCAGGGCCAGCAGTTCGGCGCCGGCGTCCGGGTCCGTACCCGGCACCAGCTGTCCGAGCTCCGCGGCCGTACGGAGCACCGCACGCAGGGCGCCTGCCAGCAACGCGTGGTGTTCTTCGAGCAGTTGCCGTACGTCCGGTTCGGCGCTGGCCGGGCCGGTGTGCGCGTTGGCGACCAGGCAGCCCCAGCGGGCGTACGGGCCGCTGCACCGCAGGCGGATCAGCTCGTCGAAGAACTCGGTGACGGCGGGCAGGCCGCGCGGGTCCGCCGCGAGCCGCGCGAACGCGGGCCGCGACCACTGCTCGACGTACCGGCGCAGGGCGGCGAGGTAGAGGTCCTGCTTGCCGCCGAAGGTGGCGTACAGGCTGGAGCGGCTGACGCCGGTCCGGTCGACCACGTCCTGGATGCCGGTCGAGGCGACGCCGCGCTCCCAGAACAGCCGGACCACGGCTTCCAGGGCCGCGTCCGGGTCGAAGTGCTTGATGTCCGGCATCCGCGGGCCCGCCGCCTTCCCTCACACGCTCTCGACCGCGACCTCGACCTCGGCCTCGAACTCGAACTCGAACTCGAACTCGATCCCGAACTCGGCCCCGGCCTCGACCGCGCGCTTCTTCTTGAATCAACCGTTCCAAGATATCGCGTCCCGCCCCTTGGCAACGGACCCGCCACCCGCTTAACTTGAAACGACCGTTCCAAGTTCTGACCGTTCCAAGTTCCGTACGCTCCCGGCCTCTCAGATCAGGTGGACGAACCCATGAGCCTCACCGCCGAGTTGCACGCCTTCTTCGAGTCCCGCTACCCGCAGATCCCGGACGCCGCCCGGGCGGTCATGGAGCGCGCCGGACGCGAACTGGCCGAGTCGGGCCAGGCCGACGCGGCGCCCGGACCCGGCGCGCCGGCCCCCGACTTCACCCTGCCCGCCGCGGACGGACGGCAGGTGACCCTGAGCACCCTCCTGGCCGACGGGCCGGTCGTGCTGACCTTCTACCGCGGCGCGTGGTGCCCGTACTGCAACCTCGCCCTGCGCGCGCTCCAGCAGCACCACGACGCCATCACCGCGCGCGGCGCCCGCCTGGTGGCCGTCTCGCCGCAGGTCCCGGACGAGTCCCTGACCCTCGCCGAGAAGCACGAGCTGGCCTTCGACGTCCTCAGCGACGTCGGCTCCGAGGTCGCCCGGCGGTACGGCATCGCCTTCGACCTGCCCGAGGACCTGGCCGCGGTCTACGACTCGTTCGGCTTCGAGATGCAGCGCGTCAACGGCGGCCACCCGCGCACCCTGCCGATCCCCGCCACCTTCGTCATCGACCGCACCGGAACGGTGCGCTGGAGCTTCGCCGACCCGGACTACGTCCAGCGCGCCGAGCCGACGGACATCCTGACCGCCCTGGACGCCCTCACCTGACCCCCTCCCTCAACCCACCCAAACCACCAAAATAACTGGCAAACCTCACCTCTCGCCTGCCACCATCCCCCCATGACCACACGCACCTTCGACGACCTGGTGGCCGAGGCGGAATCCGTATCCGTCGAGGGCTGGGACTTCTCCTGGCTGGACGGCCGGGCCACCGAGCAGCGCCCCTCCTGGGGGTACCAGCGCTGTCTGGGCGAGCGGCTGGCGCGCGCCCGGGCGGCGCTGGACATCCAGACCGGCGGCGGTGAAGTCCTGGCCGGCGCCGGGCCGTTGCCGCCCGTCATGGCGGCCACCGAGTCCTGGCCGCCCAACGTCGCGAAGGCGACCGCGCTGCTGCACCCGCTCGGCGCGGTCGTCGTCGCCGACCCGGACGAGCCGCCGCTGCCCTTCGCCGACGGTGCCTTCGACCTCGTCACCAGCCGTCACCCGGCCACCGTGTGGTGGTCGGAGATCGCCCGCGTGCTGCGCCCCGGCGGCACGTACTTCGCCCAGCACGTCGGGCCGGCCAGCGTCTTCGAGCTGGTCGAGTACTTCCTCGGCCCGCAGCCCGAGGAGGTACGGCGCCGGCGCCATCCCGACGACGAGAGCCGGGACGCCCGGGCCGCCGGCCTGGAGATCGCCGACCTGCGGTCCGAGTCCCTGCGTACGGAGTTCCGCGACATCGGAGCGGTGGTCTACTTCCTGCGCAAGGTGATCTGGATGGTTCCGGGCTTCACGGTGGACCGTTACCGCGACCGGCTGCGGGAACTGGACGCGAAGATCCGGGCGGAGGGCCCGTTCGTGGCCCACTCCACCCGTTTCCTCATCGAGGCCCGTAAGCCGGCCTGACGCAGGCCCAGGGGCCGTACAGGACGGTGAGGCGCCCGCGGCGCCCGTACGGCCCCGCCCTCACCCCAGCCCCACCAACTCCCCGTACTCCCGCCCCCACAGGTCCTCCGTGCCGTCCGGCAGCACCAGCACCCGGTCGGGCCGCAGCGCCTCGACGGCGCCCGGGTCGTGACTGACCATCACGATCGCACCGGGGTAGGTGCCGACCGCGCCCAGCACCTCGTCGCGGGAGGCCGGGTCGAGGTTGTTGGTCGGCTCGTCCAGGAGCAGGACGTTGGCGCGCGAGTGGACCAGGCCGGCCAGTGCCAGCCGGGTCTTCTCGCCGCCGGAGAGCACCCGTACCGGCTTGTCCGCGTCGTCCCCGGAGAAGAGGAACGAGCCGAGGACGTGCCGGGCCTCGCCGTCGGTCAGGTGCGGCGCCGCGGCGGCCAGGTTCTCCCGGACCGTACGCGCCGGATCCAGCGTGTCGTGCTCCTGCGCGAAGTACCCCAGCCGCAGTCCGTGCCCGGCGACGACCCGGCCCGCGTCCGGCGTCTCACGTCCGGCCAGCAGCCGCAGCAGGGTGGTCTTGCCGGCCCCGTTGAGGCCCAGCACGACCAGCCGACTGCCCCGGTCGACGGCCAGGTCCACACCGTCCAGCACCCGGTGCTCCCCGTACGCCTTGACCAGGCTGACCGCACCCAGCGGCACCCGGCCGCACGGCGCGGGCTCGGGCAGCCGGATGCGGGCGGTCTTCTCGCTGCGCCGCGCGGGCTCCAGCGCGGCCAGCATCCGGTCCGCGCGGCGGGCCATGTTCTTCGCGGAGACGGCCGTGGCGACATTCGCCCGCATCTTGTCCGCCTGGGTGTGCAGCGCCGCCGCCTTGCGTTCGGCGTTGGCGCGCTCCCGGACCCGGCGCCGGTCGTCCGCGGCGCGCTGGGCGAGGTAGGCGTGCCATCCGGTGTTGTGCACGTCGAGCGCGGCACGCGACGGTTCCACGTGAAACACCCGGTTGACGGTGCCGGCGAGCAGCCCGGTGTCGTGGCTGATCATCACCAGACCGCCCTGGTGAGCGGCCAGGAAGCCGCGCAGCCAGGCGACCGAGTCGGCGTCGAGGTGGTTGGTCGGCTCGTCCAGCAGCAGCGTGCGGTGCCCGGCGAACAGGATGCGGGCCAGCTCCACACGTCGCCGCTGACCGCCCGAAAGCCCGCCCACCGGCTGGCGCAGCACCCGCTCGGGCAGCCCCAGTCCGTCCGCGACCCGCGCCGCCTCGGCCTCGGCCGCATATCCGCCGCACGCCTCAAAGGCGTCCCCGGCCCGCGCGTACGCAGCCATCGCCTTCTCCTGCGCCACCGGCCCGACGGCCCCGGCCAGCGCTTCTCCGGCCCGGTGCAGCTCCGCCCCGGCCCGGTCCAGCCCGCGCGCGGACAGGATCCGGTCGCTGACGGTGACGGCCGGATCGGCCGCCCGGGAGTCCTGCGGCAGATGCCCGACACTCCCCACCCGCACCACCTCACCGGCAGCGGGGGCCACCCGCCCCGCCAGGATGTCGAGCAGGGTCGTCTTCCCCGCCCCATTACGCCCCACCAGGCCGACACGGTCGCCGGCCCCCACATGAAAGGACACCCCGGCCAGCAGAAGCCGGGCCCCGACGCGCACGTCGGCACCACGAACGGTAATCATGACTTGACACTCCGGAACAGCTCAAGGACACACGGGTAGCGCGAAAGCGGGTGTCCGAGCTAGGAGATCCGGGGGGTCGACATGGGTCCGAGGGTAGGGGGTGGTGCGGCGGGGTGCACGGGGTTTTCGGGTGCGGCCCGGGCCGGACGTCCGGAGGTCGTCCCGCATCCGTCAGATCCGGACTTCCGCTGGTCCCCGCACCTCCCGAAACACCTGAAACGGGTCTAAGGTTCGCGGCGTACACACTGAGTTGTGCTGCATCGCAGGTCACCACGTAGCAGCCTGCCGGGTGTGCCGTGCCCCTGGATGCGGCGGCATTTGTGGGGGCTCCATGCACGAGATGGTCAAGGGCGGCAACGTCGGACTTGCCGCCCTGAGCGAGGACACCGGTTCACTGATGGTGAGCCTGAGCTGGAGCAGCGCGTCGGGGGACGGCGATGCGGACGTCTCCGTCCTGCTGCTGGGCGCGGGCGGCAAGGTGCGCAGCGACGCGGACTTCTTCTTCTACAACAATCCGGCCGCTGCCGACGGCAGCGTGCAGTTACTGGGCAAGACACCGACGGCCAACGGCAGTGAGGACCGCGTCAGCATCGACCTGACCGCGGTGCCGGACGAGGTCGAGCGCCTGGTGGTGGCGGCCAGCCAGTACGGTACGGGCCGCTTCGGGCAGCTGGACGACCTGCGGGTGACGGTCGCCGACCGTACGGGCGAGGTGCTGCTGGGCTTCACCATCGCCGACGCCGGGGAGGAGAGCGCGTTCATCTTCGGCGAGCTGTACCGGCGGGCCGGCGAGTGGAAGTTCCGCGCGGTCGGGCAGGGCTACGAGACCGGACTCGCCGGCCTGGCCACGGACTTCGGCATATCCGTGGACGAGGAGGAAGAGCCGGCGGACGAGGAGGAGACGGGGCCGGGAGAGGCGCAGCCCGGAACCGGGACCACGACGGCGGCCGATGCGCAGCCCGCGATCGGGAGCGCGGCGAAGGCGGCGCAGGCGCCGGCGTCCGTCGGCCCGGTGGTCATTCCGGCACCGGCGGCCGAGGCGCCGGCGGCGGCGCCCGCGCGGCCGGCCGAATCGGCCCCGGCCCCTGCGCGCCGGTCCCGTGGCCCGCGTACGGCCAAGAAGAAGGTCACCCTGCCCAAGGTGGCGAAGAAGTCCCTCGCCGAGAACGACAACTGGCGGCAGGCCCGTCTCTTCCCCGCGCCCACGCTCAAGAGCGACCGGGAACGGGAGATGCGCGCGACATCGGTACTGCTGGCCGTGATGGCGCAGGTGCCCGAGTTCGGACGGCGGCTCACCGCGGCCTTCGGCGCCCCGGCCGGCCGGATGCAGACGTTCACCGAGGTCACCCTGCCGAACGGGGACACGCCCCGGCGCCCTGACGGGGTGATCCGGGTGGAGCGGGCGGGCAAGCTGTGGACCGCCCTGGTCGAGACGAAGACCAACGGCAACCCGCTCAAGTCCGAGCAGGTCCAGGACTACATGGACATCGCGGCCCGGCGCGGCTACGAAGCGGTGATCACGCTCTCCAACGACGTCGCCCTGGAGGGCAGCCCGCTGGTCGAGGTGAAGACCGACGGGCGCCGCAAGCACAAGGTGTCCCTGTGGCACCTGTCCTGGGCCGAGGTGGCGCACCAGGCGCAGTTGCTGATCCGCCACGAGGGCGTGGGCAACGCGGCACACGCCTGGCTGCTCCAGGAGCTGCTGCACTACCTCCAGCACGAGAACTCCGGCTGCCACGGCTTCCAGAACATGGGCCCGGCGTGGGTACCGGTACGCAACGGCATCGACACGGACACCCTCTGCCAGGGAGACGAGCGCGCCGTGGCCGTCGTGGAGAGCTGGGAACGGCTCATCCGCCAGGTCTGCCTGCGGCTGGGCGGGGAACTGGGGCAGAAGGTGCTGCCCGTGCAGCGGGCCAAGCGCGGTACGGACCAGGCCAGCCGGCGTGCCGAGCTCGCCGACCGGCTCTGTGAGGAGGGCCGCCTGAGCGCCGAGCTGCGGATCGACACCACGCCCGGCATCCTCGCGATCACCGCGGACCTGCGGACCGGGAAGCTGCGTACGTCCATCGAGGTGCCGGCGCCGGAGCAGGGCTACCCCCTCAGCTGGGTCAAGCGCCTGGTCCGGCAGCTCGCCGAAGCACCTGCGGACCTGCACGTGGAGACCCTGGTGGAGGGCAACCGGGGCCCGCGCGGCACGCTGGAGCGGCTGCGCCCGGAGCCGGGTGACCTGCTGCCCAAGGACGGGGTGCCCATCGCCGGCTTCCGGCTGTCCCTGTTCAAGGGCATGGGCAGCACCCGCGGCAACGCCGAGTCCGGTTTCATCCGCAGCGTCGACGAAGCCGTGGGCCGGTTCTACGCGAGTGTCGTCGCCCACCTCACGCAGCCCGGCGGCGCGGAGCGCCGGCCGTCGCGCCGCACCCCGGCAGCCGACACCGCTGAACCCGCCCTGCCCAGCTGACCCACCACCCCCCGACCACACACACCACCGACCCCCGCGACATTCCCGCGAGGGCCGGTGGGCGGGGGGCTGGGGGTCATACTTCGGCGGCTATCCAGGCGATGTGCCAGCCGTTTTTGGCGGCGTATTCGGGGTCGATGGGCTGGCGGTCGACGCGGCGGACGTAGACGCGGAAGCCGGTGGGGGTGGCCTGGTAGACCGTGTTTCCGCCGGTGGTCATCCACATGCGGTCGTCGCCGGTGAGGGCAGCGATATAGGCGGGGGTCTCGGTGAATCCGCCGGCGCTGGTGTCGACGTCGATGTAAACGCCGTCGCCATTGCGGTCGGGATAGTTCTGCCAGCCTTCGCCGGGGGCGGTCCTGCCGGAAAGGAACTTGCCGTTCTGCATTGCTTGCTCCTGTCGCGTCCTCGTAGGAATGCGGACCGGCGATCCACTGATCGGCGGCCAGAGCAGTCTGGGCCCGGAAGTCCGTGACTAGCAAGGCCGTTCGACAACGTTGGCCAGATGTGGGGAGTGCCCGCCGCGGCCGGGAGTGCTGGCCGGAATGGAGGGTTGACCGGGGGACGGGGCGGGCGTAACCGGGGCGGGGAGCGGGGGCCATGATTCTTTTTTCGGGAGGGTTGACAGCCTCCGGCCGCCTTACAAACCTAGGACCCAGCCATTTCCGGCGGCCCCGGCACGATCGACGCATGAGGAATTCGCGATCCGGGCCTCGCGATCACCATCTCTCCGGTTCCACGGCGTGCACCGCCGTACCGGAGCAGCCGATACGGCCTCTGCGTCGAACGCCGACGACCTTTCAGCGCCGCGCTCGCCGCACCTCTTCCCGGGCATGAGGCCGATGACGGGCTTTGGAGAGGGATGTGGGGAAAGTGAGGGCTGCAGCAGATCCGGCGGAGCCGGTGCGGCCGGCCGGTGGACCGGCCGCGGGATACACATTCCGGGCCGCCGCGGAATGGGCGGAATTCGGGGCGGTGATCGACCTCGCGTACGGCGGTCATCCGCACTCCCCGGCCCACAGTGCCGTGGTCGGCGCGCTCTTCGAGCCCAAGCGATCGCTCGTCGCGTGTTACGGCGGACGCCCGTGCGCCACGCTCGCCGGTTACGCGCTGGAGATGACGCTGCCGGGCGGCCCGGTCCCGGTGGCCGGCATCGGGTACGTGGCGGTCGCGCCGCCGCACCGCCGCCGCGGGCTGATGCGGGAGCTGCTGCGGCGCGCGCTCACCGCGCTGCACGAGGAGCGGGCCGAGCCGGTCATGGTCCTGCACTCGACCGAGCCGGGGATCTACGGGCGGTTCGGTTTCGGGGTGGCTTCCCAGGCCGTCGAGGTGTCCGTGCCGCCGGAGGCCCGGGCGTTCTCGGCGGACGTGGACACCGCTGGGCTGGTGATGGACGTGGGGTCGCCCGAGGACGCGGGCGCTGTCGTCGCGGACATCTACCGCGCCTGTCTGCCCCAGCGGCCCGGACTGCTGCGCAGGGACGCCGCCTGGCAGCGCCGGGCCGTCGAGGACGAGCCCGAGGGGCGGCACGGTGCGGGGCGGCTGCTGTGCATGGTGGTGTCGGGGCCCGGCGGCGAGGCCCGGGGGTACGCGCTGTACCGGCTGCGGCCGGCCTGGGAGCGGTCCCGGCCGCGCTACGCCCTGTCCGTACGGGAGGTGTTCGCGCGCGACCCGGCCGCGTACGCCTTCGTGTGGCGGTCGCTGCTCGACACCGATCTGGCCGGGACCGTCAGCGCGGCGGCCCGCCCGGTCGACGACCCGCTGCTGGCGCTGCTCGACGATCCGCGCAGCGCCGCGCCGACCGTACGTGACCAGCTGTACGCCCGTGCCGTGGACCTGGACCGGGCCCTCAGCGCCCGTACGTACAGCGCGCCGGTGGACGTGGTGCTGGAGGTGCGGGATGCGATGTGCCCGTGGAACACGGGGCGTTGGCGGCTCGCGGCCGATGCGTACGGCAAGGCCGCGTGTGTGCGGACCCGGGCCGCGGCCGATCTCGTGCTGTCCGCCCGTGACATCGGCGCGGTGCTGCTCGGCGGCGGTTCGCTGGTGCAGCTGGCGCACGCGGGCCGGGTCACGGAGCTGCGGCCCGGCGCGCTGAGCGCCGCCTCCACCGCCTTCCGCCACGATCCGGCGCCGTTCTGTCCGATGTCTTTTTGAGTGCGGATCAGTGCAGTGCGGATCAGTGCGGTGCAGCGCCGTGCAGTGCCGTAGGCCGTCCCCGGCCGGCCGCTCAGTGAGCTGCGTACGGCCTCGGCGGGCCGCCGCAGGTGGCAGCCGCCGGTCACCCACCACCGTTCTCCAAGGAGTCCTCCATGCCCGGACCCGGTTATGCCTTCTTCGGTGACGAGGAGCGCGACAACGTCCAGCAGGTGCTGGACGCCTGGGCGCGCACGACCACCGCGCACTCCTATCCGCTGGGTGACCTGACGCAGACCCGGCTGTTCGAGCAGGCCGCGGCGCACCGGCTGGGCAGCCCGTACTGCCTGTCCGTCAACAGCGGCACCTCCGCGCTCCAGGCGGGCCTCGCGGCGCTCGGCATCGGGCCCGGTGACGAGATCATCGTGCCCGGGTACCTGTACGGCGCGTGCCTCGCCGCCGTCGCGTACAGCGGTGCGACGCCGGTCCTGGCCGAGGTCGACGCCTCGCTCACCCTCGACCCCGAGGACGTGCGGCAGCGGATCACGCCGCGCACCAAGGCGCTGATGCCGGTGCACATGCTCGGCGCGGCCTGTGACCTGGCGGCGCTGCGGCGGATCGCGGACGAGTACGGGCTACTGGTGCTGGAGGACGCGGCGCAGGCGTGCGGCGGTACGTACCGGGGACAGGCACTGGGCACGTTCGGGCAGGCCGGGGCCTTCTCGCTCAACATGTTCAAGGTGATCACCGGCGGGGACGGCGGCTTCCTGCTCACCGCCGACGAGCGGGTCTTCCAGCGGGCGTACGGCTTCCACGACCACGGCTGGTTCCCGTACCGGCGCGAGGACGGGCCCGGCGACCGGCTGTGGGGCCTCAACCTGCGGATGACGGAGCTGACGGCGGCCGTGGCGCGCGCCCAGCTCGCCCGGCTGGACGCCGTACTGGCCCGCACCCGGGAGCTGCGCGACGAGCTGCTGGAACAGATCCCCGAACGGGACGGGCTGGTCCGCCGCCCCCTGCACGACGCGGCCGGGGACTGCGCGACCCTCCTGGTGCACGTCTTCGACGAGCGGGCGGACGCCGAGGCCGTCGCGAAGCGGCTCGGCACCAAGACACTGCTGCACTCGCCCAAGCACTACTACGGCGGCATCCCCGAACTGGCCGCGCTGGCCGCCCCGGACGGCTCCTCCTGCCCCTTCCGCCCGCCCGCCGAGGCCTGGCGGCGGGACGGCTGGCGGGCGGGCGCGCTGCCCCGTACCGACGACGTGCTGAGCCGGTCGCTGGCGCTGACCGTCGGCACCTCGGACACCTACCTGGGCGCCGACTTCGGGGTGAACGTCTTCAGCGGTACGGAGGAGGTCGCCGAGGTCGCCGACCGGTTCCGGGAGGCGGTCGGCGAAGTGCTCGGCTGACCGGCCCCGGCTCCTGCTCGTCGCGCCACCCCCCTGCCCGCCCACCGACCCGAAGGACCGTCATGCCCGCGACCCGAACCCCCGCGCAGCTCACCGCCGTGGCCGCCAGGCCCCTGGTCAGCGTGGTGGTGCCGTGCTTCGACGAGGCGGCCGTCATCGGGGAGACGCACCGCCGGCTCAGCGCCGTACTGCGCGGCCTGCCGGGGTGCGAGCACGAGGTGGTGTACGTGGACGACGGCAGCCGGGACGGGACGTGGGACCGGCTCACGGCGCTCGCCGCGGGCGACGCGCGCGTCCGGCTGGTGCGGCTGACCCGGAACTTCGGGCACCAGCCGGCCGTCCTGGCGGGCCTGCGCGAGGCGGCCGGGGACGCGGTGGTGACCATCGACGCGGACCTCCAGGACCCGCCGGGACTCATCGCCGACATGGTCGAACGCTGGCGCGCCGGCTGGCCGGTGGTCTCCGCGCGGCGCACCGCCCGGCAGGGCGAGAGCCGCTTCAAGACCGGCACCGCACACGTCTTCTACCGGCTGCTGGCCGCGGTCGCCGACCATCCGGTGGCCCTGGACACCGGGGACTTCCGGCTGCTGGACCGCGAGGTCGTGCGCACCCTCACGCTGCTCCCGGAGAGCGAGCTGTACCTGCGCGGCTCGGTGTGCTGGGCGGGCTTCCCCGAGACGAGCCTGGAGTACGGGCGGCTGCCGCGGCCGGCCGGCCGTACGAAGTACACGCTGCGCAAGATGGCCGGCCTGTCCCGGCGCGGCCTGCTCGCCTGCTCGTCGGCGCCGGCCCGGGTGCCCGCCGCCGTCGGCCTGGCCTGGCTCGGCGGTACGGCCGTGGCGTCGGCGGCGCGGCGCCGCCCGCTGCCGCTGGCCGCGTGGACGTTCGGCTGCGAGGCGGTGCTGCTCGGGGTGCTGGGCGAGTACCTGCTGCTGGTGCACCGCGAGGTGCGCGGCCGGCCGCCGTACGTGGTCCTCCAGCGGTGGGCGGCCGGTGTCCCGGCACCGGCGGAGCTGACGGCGGCGGGCCTGGCCGGGCCCCGGGAATCGTGGCCGGCGGGGAGCGCGTGGTGACGGCCGCCAACGGCGACCGGGAGGCACGTGGCGCAAGCCCCGGCGGCCCGGACTGGGACGTCATCGTCGTCGGTGCCGGATTCACCGGCCTGGGCGCCGCGCACGAACTCGGCCGCGCCGGTCTTCGCTGCCTGGTCCTGGAGGCGGACGACCACGTCGGCGGCCTGGCGGGCACGTTCACCGTCGGCGGCCGGCAGCTGGAGCGCTTCTACCACCACTGGTTCGCCTCCGACACCGACATCTTCCGGCTCTGCGCCGCCCTCGGCCGCGCCGACCTCGTACAGCGCCACCACGGCCGCACCGGCTTCTACTACGCGGGCGGCATCCACCGCCTCTCCACCCCGCTCGACGTGCTGCGCTTCGCGCCGCTGCCCCCGGCCGACCGGCTGCGCCTGGGCCGGTCGGTGCTGCGCGCGGGCCGGGTGCGGCACTGGCGCGAGCTGGAGGCGCTGACCGCCGAGGAGTGGCTGGTCGGGCTGGGCGGGCGGCGGGTGTACGACCGGGTGTGGCGGCCGCTGCTGGAGGGCAAGTTCGGCCCGTACGCGCCCGAGGTCGGCGCCACCTGGATGTGGACCAAGCTGCACCTGCGCGGCGGCAGCCGCAGCCGGTCGGGCCGCGAGGTGCTGCACTACCTGCGCGGGGGCTGCGGCGCCCTGCTGGACGCCTGGCTGCCCCGGCTGGCCGGGCTGGGCGTACGGGTACGGACCGGCAGCCCGGTGGCGGAGGTGCTGACCGGGCCTGCGGGGGTGTACGGCGTCCGGTGCGGCCACGAGGTGATCAGCGCGCCGCGCGTCCTGGTGACCTGCGCACCCGGACCGGCCGCCACGCTGCTCGCCGGGTCCGCGCACCCGGCCGCCCCGGCCCTGCGCCGGCGGCTCGCGGCGATCCCGTACCTGGCCAACCTCTGTCTGGTGCTGGAGAACGACCGGCCGCTGTCCGACACGTACTGGCTCAACGTGACCGACCCGCACTTCCCGTACGTCGGCGTCATCGAGCACACCAACCTCGACGCACCGGAGCACTACGGCGGCCGGCACCTGGTCTACCTCTCCACCTACCTGCCGGCGGACGCCCCGCTCTACCGGATGAGCGACGCCGAGGTCTTCCGGTACAGCCTCCCGCACCTGCGGCGGATGTTCCCGGCGTTCCGCGCGGAGTGGGTGCGGGCGCACCACGTCTGGCGCGCGCCGTACGCGCAGCCGGTGATCACCCGGCACTACTCGCGGACCGTGCCCGCCGTCGAGAACGCCGTACCCGGCCTCTACCTGGCCGGCATGGCCCAGGTCTTCCCCGAGGACCGGGGCACCAACTACGCGCTGCGCGGCGGGCAGCGCGCCGGGCGGCTGATCGCCGACCGGATCCGTACGGCGGAGCGCCGCGCGGGGCGCGCCGCCGCTGCCCACGCCAGCCACCGGACCGGAGCGGACCATGACTGACCCCCAGCCCCAGGAGACCGGGCGAGCCCGGCAGCCGCTGTTCAGCATCGACGACTGCGAGCGGATGCCCGCCCGCCAGGTGCACGACCTGTACCGGCAGTACGTCAGCCGCGCCCAGGTCTCGCTGCTCGGCTCGTTCGGCTTCGGCCAGGATCTGGTCGACCACGCCGAGGGCTGCTGGATCACCCTGCGCGACGGGCGGCGCATCCTGGACTTCACCGGCGGGATCGGCGTCCTCAACCACGGGCACAACCACCCCCGGCTGCTCGCCGCGCGCCGCCGCTTCGCCGAGCGGCGCACCATGGAGGTGCACAAGAACTACCTGTCGCCGTACGTCGCGGCACTCAGCCACAACCTGGCCTGGCTGCTCCCCGGCGACCTCGCCGTCAGCTACTTCCCCAACTCCGGCGCGGAGGCGGTGGAAGGCGCCGTGAAGCTCGCGTACAAGTACCACCGGGGGCACCGCGGGACGGTGCTGCACAGCGACATCTCCTTCCACGGCAAGCTCCTCGGCGCGGGCAGCCTCACCGCCTCCCCGGAGGTCGATTTCCCCTATCCCGGCCTGCCCGGCACCGACCACTTCGCCTACGACGACCTGGAGTCCTTCGCGCTCGCCCTGGAACGGCACCGCACCGGGGACGGCGGCAGCGACGTGTACGCGGTGGTGCTGGAGCCGTTCAGCGCGTCGAGCGTGCGCGAGTGCTCGGCGGAGTTCCTGTACGAGGTGCGGCGACTGTGCACGGAACGCAACATCGTGCTGGTCTTCGACGAGGTGTACACCGGCTGGGGACGGACCGGGACGCTCTTCCACTTCATGCGCCATCCCGGCCTGCTGCCCGACGTCCTGACCACTTCGAAGTCCTTCGGCGGCGGCAAGGCGTCCATCTCCGGCTACATCACGCGCGAGCCGGTCTTCCGCGCCGCGTACGACAACCTCGCCGACGCGACGCTGCACAGCACCACGTACTACGGCTTCGGCGAGGAGACCGCGACGGCGCTGGAAGCCGTCGCCATCGCGGTCGAGGACGATTACCCTGCGCGTGCCGTGCGGATCGGTGAGCGGCTGGGCGGCGGGCTCGCCGACCTCGCCGCCCGCCATCCCTCCCTGGTGTCCGGCACGTTCGGCCGGGGCGCGCTGCACGGCGTGTTCCTCAACGACGGCAACCCCGCACTGGACCGGCTGCTGCGCCTGGTGCCCTCCGCCTTCGCCCGCGACCCGCGGGCCCGCCGCAAGCTCGTCACCGCCGCCGTCATCGCCTCCCTGTACCGCGACTTCGGCGTCCTGGCCTATTACGGCTCCAACCACGGCCTGCCGCTCATCGCCTCGCCGCCGCTGGTCGCCGGGGAGACCGAGGTCGAGGTGTTCCTCCAGGCGCTGGACTCGGTGCTGGAGCAGGGGGCCGCCCGGCTGCTGGCCCGCTTCGCGAAGGACGTACTGGCGCAGCATGTGCCGCTGCGGGGCAAGGGGGCCGGGGCCGGGCGGCAGGCGGTGCCGCAGTGAGGCGCCCGTACGCGCATGATGGCGGCCGGATGGCGCGCGCGCTGCGGGCGAGCGGGCTGCCGCGCCTGTGGGCGGCCCGCTACCCGGCGCTCGCCGAACCGCTGGTACGTGCGCGCGCTGCCGCGCACGTCAGCGGGTCGCTGGCGCGCATGCCGGCGCCGTATCGATGCGCCGCCGAAGTCGCGCTCCGGGCCGGCAGGCTGGCACTGGCGGGCTGTCCCGTACCCGCCACCGGGTACGACCGGCTCGCGCGGCTCCCCGGCTTCGGCCGTCTCCTCGCCGTCACCGACTCCCTCGCGCTGTACGGCGGCCTGGACGGGGAGCCGGACACATGACGCCACGCCTCGCCCCGGCCCGCACCGTGCCCTGCGACGTCCTGGTCATCGGCTCCGGCGCCGGCGGCTCGGTCGCCGCACTCGAACTGGCGCGGGCCGGGCACCGCACCGTCGTCCTGGAGGAAGGGCCCCGGACGGCCACCGCCGAGATCGCCGCGTCGGCGCCCGCCGCCAACCTGCGCCGCCTCTACCGCGACGCCGGACTCACCCCGATCCTCGGCAGCCCGGTCATCCCGTACGGCGAGGGCCGCTGTGTGGGCGGCAGCACGGTGGTCAACGGCGGGGTCCTGTGGGCGCCGCCGGACGCGCTGCTGGACCGCTGGGCGCGGGTGATGGGCACCACCGATTACCGTGCCGGCCGGCTGGCGGAGCACGTCCGTACGGTGTCCGCGCGCCTCGGCGTCCACGAGCAGCCGCACGGCGCCGGCAACGCGGACTCCCGGCTGCTGGCGGGCGCGGCCGACGCCCTGGGCTGGCGCTGGGCCGCCGTCCGCAGGGCGGCCCCCGGCTGCCTGCACCGCAACCGCTGCCCGACCGGCTGCCCCAGCGGCGCCAAGCGCAGCATGCTCGTCAGCTACCTGCCGGAGGCCGAGCGGTACGGCGCGCGGATCGAGCCCCGGACGCGGGCCGTGCTGCTGCGGCACGACGGCCGCACCGTGCACGGGGTGGCGGCCCTCGGCGGCCCGGACGGCCGGACCCGCATCGACTACCGCCCGCGTGCGGTCTTCCTCGCCGCCGGTGCCGTCGGCAGCGCCCTCCTCCTCCAGCGCAGCGGCATCCACCGCCGCCTCGCCGGGCGCGCCATGGGGTTCCACGTCAACTTCCGCATCGTGGCCCGCTTCGCGGACCCGGTACATGCCGCGCGCGGCACCATTTTCACCGCTCAGGTGCGGGAGTTCGAGGACCTGGGCATCCACCTGATGCCCGCCAACCTCACCGCCGGGTCGCTGGCGGCAGCGCTCGTCGCGCACGGTCCGGCGGTGATCGACGCACTGCTGACGGATCTGGCGAAGGTCGCCGTGTTCACGGTGCAGGTACGGATGAGCGGACGCGTCACGGTACGCCAACGCGTCGGCGTGGGGCGGCTGTTACGGCACCGCATCACCCCGTACGACCACGGCCTGCTGCGTTTCGCGCTCGGCCGGGCGGCGCGACTGCTGTTCCAGGCGGGGGCCGTGGAGCTGTACCCGCCGTGCCCCGGCACGCTGGGCTCGGACGGCGCGGCCCAGGAGTTCGCCGCCCGGTCGGACCCGCGCGGCTGGAACCTGGTCTCCGTCCACGCCATGGCGTCCTGCCCCATGGGACGGCCCGCGCTCGGCGGGATGTGCGACCAGGAGGGCCGCCCGTACGGTTTCACCAACCTGCGGCTGTGCGACGCGTCGGTGCTGCCGGGACCGGCCGGCATCAGCCCCCAGGGCACGGTCATGGCCTTCGCGCACGAGATCGTCGCCCGCCACCTCTCCGCATCCCCCACTGCTCCCTCCGAGGAGGCACGGTGACAGCGACACCACACCCCGGCGCCACGGGACGTCCGCGCGGCCTGCTCCACCCCACCGGGCCCGTCCTCGACTGCGACATCGCCGTCCTCGGCTCCGGCATGGGCGGCGCGACGCTGGCGTACGCCCTGCGCGGCACCGGCGCGCGCGTCCTGGTCGTGGAGCGCGGCGACTTCCTGCCGCGGGAGTGGCAGAACTGGTCGGCGCCCGCCGTCTTCACCGCCGGGCGCTACCGCAACGCCGAACCCTGGTACGACGCCCGGACCGGCCGGTTCTTCTCCCCCGGCGTGCACTACTACGTCGGCGGCAACACCAAGGTCTTCGGCGCCACGCTGCCGCGCTTCCGCGAGGCCGACTTCGGGCCGCTGGAGCACGCGGAGGGCGTCTCGCGCGGCTGGCCGTTCCCGTACGGCGCCCTCGAACCGCACTACGCGCGGGCCGAACGCCTCTACCGGGTGCACGGCACCCGCTCCGCCGACCCGACCGACCCCTGGCGCTCCGGTGACTACCCCTGGCCGGCCGTGCCCCACGAACCCGCGGTCGCCGCGCTGGCCGAGTCGCTGCGCGACCAGGGCCTGACACCGTTCGCGCTGCCCACCGGCATCGACCTGCGCACGGACGGGACGTGCCTGCGCTGCGCGAGCTGCGACGGCTTCCCCTGCCTGGTCCAGGCCAAGAGCGACGCCGACGTGTGCGCGCTGCGGCCCGCGCTGGCCTCGGGCAACGTCTCGCTGCTCACCCGGGCCACGGTCACCCGGCTGGTGACCGGGGCGTCCGGGCGGCGGGTGACCGAGGCACTGGCCCGGTACGAGGGGCGGGAGCTGCGCATCCGCGCCGACCGGTTCGTGCTGGCCTGCGGCGCGGTCAACACGGCGGCGCTGTTGCTGCGTTCGGAGCCCGGCTCGCTCCGTACCGGGCCCGTACGCGCCACCGGCCTGGCCAACGGCTCCGGGCAGGCCGGCCGCAACTACCTGGTGCACAACAGCACCTTCCTCATGGCCGTCGACCCGCGCCGCACCAGCGACGTGGTGTTCCAGAAGACGCTGGGCGTCAACGACTGGTACCTGGGCGACGGCCCGCACGGGCCCCTGGGCAACATCCAGGCCCTGGGCAAACTGCGCACCCCGTCGGCGCGCGGCCTGTGGCCCCGTACGCCGCGCCCGCTGCTCGCCGCCGCCACCCGCCACAGCATCGACCTCTACCTCACCAGCGAGGACCTGCCGGTGCCGGAGAACCGGGTGACCGTCGGGCCCGGGGGCCGGATCGAGGTGCACTGGCGGCCGGTGAACGTGCCGCCGCACCGCGAACTGGCGCGCCGCACCGCGCAGATGATGCGCCGGGCCGGCTTCCCCCTGATCCGCACCCGGCGGATGGGCATCGCGGTCAACTCGCACCAGTGCGGCACCGCGGTGGCCGGGGACGACCCGGCGGCCAGCGTCGTCGGCCCGGGGTGCAAGGCCCACGAGCTGGACAACCTGTGGATCGCGGACAGCTCCTGGTTCCCGTCCTCCGCGGCGGTCAACCCGGCACTGACGATCGCCGCCAACGCGCTGCGCATCGCGCCGGAGGTGGCGGGCCTGCCGGCCGAGTCGTCCGCGTACGGGATCAACGCAGCCGACGCCGCCCCGGCCACCCGCGCCGCCGACGCGGCGGGCGGCGGCCCCGGGGACGGAGGGACCGCGGGCCCATGATCGTCGACCACGCCTACGAACTGATCACCGACGACGTCTTCCTGCGCCTGGACGGCCTGCTGCCGCACGCCGAACTCTTCCTCAAGCTGGAAGGGCTCAACCCCGCCGGCTCGGTCAAGCTCAAGACCGCCACCGGCCTGGTCGAGGACGCCGAGCGCCGCGGCCTGCTGCGCCCCGGCGGCGCCCTGATCGAGTCCTCCTCGGGCAACCTGGGCATCGCCCTGAGCGCCGTCTGCGCGGCCAAGGGCTACACCTTCACCTGCGTCACCGACCCGCACGCACCGCGGCAGAGCGTCGCGCTGATGCGCGCGTTCGGCGCCCATGTCTGCGTCGTGGACACCCCCGACCGCAACGGCGGCTACCTCGGCAGCCGGATCGCGCTGATCCGCAGCGCCCTGGACCTCGACCCGTCACTGACCTGGCTCAACCAGTACGCCAACCCCGCCAACCCGGCCGTGCACGCGGCGCGCACCGCCGCCGCCGTGCTGCGCGAGATCCGCACCGTGGACCACCTCTTCGTCGGCGCCGGCACCACCGGCACCGTCATGGGCTGCGCCGCGTACTTCCGCCGCCGCTCGCCCCGCACCACGGTCGTCGCCGTGGACGCCGAAGGGTCGGTGACCTTCGGCGGCCCGCCCGGCACCCGCCGCATCCCGGGCCTGGGCACCAGCCGGGTGCCGGAACTCTGCCGCCCGCGCGACGTGCACCGGGTGGTCCGCGTCCCCGAACGGGACGCCGTACGGATGTGCCGCCGCCTCGCCCGCTCGCACGGCCTGGCCGTCGGCGGCTCCACCGGCTCCGTGCTCAGCGCCGTGCTGCGGCTGCGGTCCGTGATCCGGCCGGGCGCCCGCGTGGTGGCGCTCTCCGCCGACCTCGGGGACCGCTACCTGGACACCGTGTACGACGACGCCTGGGTCACCGAGCACTTCGGCGCCGCCGCGGCCGGCCGGCCCCCGCTGCCCGGCACCCCGCAGGCCGCCCCAGAGGAGGTGCGCTGAATGAACCCGCCCACCGCGAACGCCGCCCCGGACACCGGCCGCCCCAGGCCGCCCGCCGCACCGGAGGGCGGTGCCGGCCTCCAGGACCTGTACTGGCCGCCCGTCCACCCCTTCGGCTCCCTGGGCCCCGCGCTCGTCCGCTTCCTGGCCGCTCCCCGGCCCGCCCAGACCGCGCAGCTCGCCCGGCTGCGCCACGACCCCGAGGCCCACGGCCGCTTCCTCCACGACCACCTCGCCACGCTCTACGCCCACTCCTTCGGCTACCGCGACGGCCCGGCCGCGCACGCCCCCGACGACGACCTGGAGATCGCGCTGTACGCGGCGCGCACCCGGCTGGAGCACGAGTTCCTGACGTACGGCTGTACCCCCGCACCCGTACCGCACGTCCGCGGCCAGGAAGCCGCCGCCGACCACCTGGAAGCCCTCGCCGCCGCCAACCCCGGCGCCTCCCACCCCCTCTTCCGCTTCCTGGCCGCCGACGCCACCCACGAGCAGATCGCGTACTTCCTGCGCTGCGAACTGATCCGCAACGAAGTCGTGGACGACGAGGTCGCCCTGCTCGTCGTCGGCCTCCAGGGGCAGCAGAAGGCCGTCGCCGCGGCCAACCTCTGGGACGAGTGCGGGCGCGGCCGGCTGGAGAACTTCCACACGTACTGGCTGCGCCGCCAGCTCGGCTCCCCCGCCGGGTGGGAGGCGCTGGCCCGCTACCGCCGCGGCCACCCCTGGTTCGCCAAACCGACCTCCAACCTCTTCGCCGCGCTGCTGCTGCGCCCCGCGCGCGTCCAGGCCGCGTACGGCTGCTTCCTCGTCTTCGAAAGCTGGGTCGAACCGCACTTCACCCTCCTCCTGGAGGGAATGACGCGGGTGGGCATCCACGACGACGACATGCGCGTGTACTACACCGCCCACACCCGCATCGACCCCCGCCACAGCCGGGAACTGTGCGACGGGCTGCGGGCCCAGCGCCCCCGCCTCACGCCCCGGGAGGTACGGGCCGCCCTGTACGGCGCGCACCTCGCGGTCGACACGGGTGTCCGGCAATACGACCGCATCCTGCGTCACTTGGAGACCATGGGCCCGCGGAGCGTACGCGCACCGCGGCCCCAGGACCACTGAGGCCGGCCGCGATCGGAGGACACCATGACGGACCCGGACCGGAACACCCGCCGGCAGGCGGGGGCGGCCGACACCGTACTGACCCTGCCCGGCACGCTCCGCACCCCCCACGGCCCCGGCCGGGTGAACGGCGGCCCCGGCGGTGTCACGCTCGGCCTCGACATCGGCGGCACCCTCGTCAAGTCCGCGCTGATCGGCCCCGACGGCACGGTCCGCTACGAGAGCCGCTGCCCGACCCGCCCCGAGGACGGCCCCGAGGCCGTGCTGCGCACCGTCCTCGGCCACGCCGCCGGGACGCTGGCCGCGGCCCGCGACGCGGGCGAGGACGTGCGCGCGGCCGGCATCGCCTCGTGCGGTCTGGTGGACGAGGACGCGGGCACCGTCGTGTTCTCCGCCTCCATCCAGTGGCGTGACCTGCCGCTGCGCCGGCTGGCGTCCGAACACCTGGGCCTGCCGGTGGTGCTCGGCCACGACGTACGGTCCGGCGGCGTCGCCGAGGCACGGCTGGGCGCGGGGCGCGGGCACCGGGTCGTCCTCTTCGTCCCCGTCGGCACGGGCGTGGGCGGGGCACTACTGCTGGACGGGCGGCCCTTCCCGGGCAGCCACTGGCGTTCGGCGGAGGTCGGGCACGTCGTCACCCGGCCGGACGGCGACCCGTGCCCGTGCGGCCAGCGCGGCTGTCTGGACACCCTCGCGGGCGGCGCCGCAGTGGCGCGCCGCTACAACGAGCGGCGCGGGACGCTGACCGCCGTGACCGGCGCCGAGGAGGTGGCGAAGCGCGCGGCGGCCGGTGACCCGGCGGCCGTACAGGTGTGGGACGAGGCGGCCGACGCGATGGCGCACACACTGCTGGCGGCGATCACCCTCTTCGACCCGGCCGTCCTGGTGCTCGGCGGCGGCCTCAGCCAGGCGGGCGAGCAGCTGCGCGCACCGCTGCGGCGCGGCCTCGAAGAGCGCGCCGCCTTCCAGGCCCTGCCCGACCTGGTCTTCGCCCAGCTGGGTGAACGGGCGGGGCGGATCGGGGCCGGGCTGCTGGCGTGGGACCTCGTCCCCTCGTACGAGGGCCCCGTGTACGAAGACGACCCTGCGTACGAAGACGGCCCCGCATACGAAGGGCCTGCTTACGAAGGCCCCGCTTTCGAAGGGGTACGGACATGACCGTTCACGACCGGGCAGGGCCGGGCACGGCAGTGCCCGTACGCGGGCACGGCGAGCCCCAGCTCCGTACCCGCGTCGGCTGCCGACCCGGCCCTGACCGGCCGCTCGGCCCCCGCTGACCGGGTCTGCCCGCGGCGCGCCGGGGAGCGGGGAAACGGGCATGTACACCGCAGTGGGCGCGGCGGACCGCCTCCGAGGGCCGTCAATCGGGTTCGCTTTCCCCAGCCGGGTTCTCCTCCCCTGAAAGGGGCCCGACCATGAAGCACCCCGCCTCCGGCGGCCCGGAACACCACCTCGTCGAAGGCCGCACCATCGACGCCGTACCGGAGACCGAACGGCACGGCCGCCCGCGCGACCTGTTCGCGGTCTGGTTCGCCGCCAACATCAGCCCGCTGACCATCGTCTCCGGCACCATCGCCCCGCTCGTCTTCGGCCTCGGCCTGTGGCCCGGCATCGCCGCGGTCACCCTCGGCAACCTGCTCGGCGGCTTCCTGATGGCCCTGCACGCGGCCCAGGGCCCCCGGCTCGGCGTCCCCCAGATGATCCAGAGCCGCGGCCAGTTCGGCAGCCACGGGTCGCTGCTGGTCACGCTGGTCGTCGTGTTCATGTACGCGGGCTGGTTCGCGTCCAACCTGGTCATCGCCGGGCAGGCGCTCAACCGGTCGGTGCCCGCCGTGGACACCTCCGGCTGGCTGGTGCTGTGCGCGCTGGCCGGGCTGGTCGTCGCGGTCGTCGGGTACCGCCTGATCCACCGCGTCGGCCGCTGGGCCACCGTCCTCACCCTCGCGCTGCTGGCCCTGTGCGCCGTACGGGTGTTCATGACCCCCGGCGTCCTGGAACGCGCCACGCACGCCACCGGCTTCACCCTCTCCGGCTTCGTCGGCATGACCGCGATCGGCATCCTGCTCCAGATCACGTACGCCCCGTACGTCTCGGACTACACCCGCTACATGCCGTCGCACGCCGCGGCCCGCCGCTCCACCCTGTGGTTCACCTACTGGGGCAGCGTCCTGGGCAGCGTGCTGCCGATGTTCCTCGGCATCGTGATGGGCCTCGCGGTGGCCGACGACGCGATCGCCGGGCTGGACACCGTCCTGGGCGGCACCCTGTCCGCCGTGGTGCTGTGCTCCTTCGCCGTCATCGTCGTGCACGTCAACTCGATGAACCTGTACGGCACTTCACTGTGCCTGGTCACCGCCGCCCAGACCTTCCGGCACAGCTGGCTGCCGGGCCGGCTGACCCGTACGGCGCTGATCGCGGGCCCGCTCGCCCTCGGCCTGACCCTCGCCCTGGCCTTCCAGGACACCTTCCTCGCCTCGTACACCGACTTCCTGGCGATCCTCCAGTACGTCCTGATCCCGTGGACCGCCATCAACCTCGTCGATTACTACCTGATCCGGCGCGGCCACTACCACGTACCGTCCTTCTTCGCCCCCGGCGGCGGCGTGTACGGACGCGTCAACGGCCCGGCTGTCCTGGTCTACGCCGTCAGCTTCGCGCTGGAGATCCCCTTCATGCACACCTCGGCCTACACCGGCCCGGTCGCCGCGGCGCTGAACGGCATAGACCTCTCCTGGGCCGTGGGCCTGCTGATCCCCACCGCCGCGTACTGGCTCATCGCCCGCCGCCGCACCACACCCGACCTCCGCACCGCCACGGCACCCGCCCCCGCCCTCCCCCAGGAAGGCTCCTGACCATGGCCACCACCCCCGATTTACGTACCGAGGCGGCCCGCCTCCTGCACGCCAACCGCTACCTCACCCTCGCGACAGCGGGCCCCGACGGCACCCCCTGGGCCGTCCCCGTCACCTTCGCCTGGGACGACGCGGACCACTTCTTCTGGTGGTCCGCGTCGGACGCACAGCACTCCCGCAACATCGCCGCCAACCCCGCCGTCTCCCTCCTGGTCTTCGACTCCCAGGTGTCCGACGCCGAAGCACAGGCCCTCTACGGCGAGGGCACCGCGCACGCCCTCGCCCCGGCCGACCTGCCGGCCGCCCTCGCGGTCTTCTACGCCCGCCGCTACCCGGACCCGGCCGTCCGCGCGCACAAGGCCCGCCGGCCCGCCGAGTTCCAGGGCGACTCCCCCAAGCGCTTCTACTGCGCCACCGTCCACGCGTACTCGGCGCTCACGCCGGAACCCCACCCGGTCCACAGCGACGCCGTGCCCCACCGGCTCGTCTTTCCCTTCACCACGGCTTGGGCGAAGAGGTACGGGGCGGGGTGAGGTGAAGGCTGGATCGCCTCGCCCTCAGCGGCACTTCCGCAGCCAGGCGAGCAGCGCCACGAGCCCGATCGGCGCGGCCACCGCGGCCTTGACGGCCAGCTTCGTACTCAGGAAGGCGAATCCGGGGCTCCACCATTCCATCCACCAGGCCACCCACAGCGCCAGTACGGCCACCAGAAGGGCGCTCACCACGCCCACCCCTATGCGGGCGGCCCGGCTGCCGAGCTGCTCCGCGTTCTCCCCCTCGCTCATGAGTGCGATGGTAGATACGGGTGGTGACGGACGCAGCCTCACATGCTGATCTTGCCAAGGATGTCCGGATGCCGCCGGCCGTACCCCGTGGCCGCTTCGTACGCGGCGCCGACCCGCAGAACGGCCAGGTCCGCGCGCGGCGGACCGACGATCTGAAGGCCCACGGGCAGGCCGCCCGGCGTGCGGCCCGCCGGTACGGACAGGGCGGGCGCGCCCAGCACGGACACGAAGTAGGCCGACCGCATCCAGTCGATGTACGTGTGCTGCGGCTGCCCGTCGACCGTGTCCGGGTACTCCGCTTCCGCGTCGAACGGCGCGACCTGCGACACCGGAGCCAGCAGCACGTCATGACGGGCGAAGAAGTCGACGGCGCGCAGGTGCAGCCGCGCGCGGCCCGCCGTGGCCCGGGCCAGGTCGGGGCCGGTCAGGCGGCGGCCCTGCTCGATGTTCCAGGCGAGGCTCGGCTTCAGCGCTTCGGGGGACGCGTCGAGCGCCGCACCGAGCGCGAGGTCGAAGTGGTGGGCCCGCAGGACACGGAAGACGTCCTCGGCCTCGTCCAGGTCCAGGCAGTCCTCCTCGACCCGGCAGCCGAGCCGCCGGAACACCTCCAACTGCGGTTCCAGCACCCCCCGTACGCAGCGGTCGACCGGCACCCGGCCGCCCAGGTCGGGCGTCCACGCCACGCGCAGTCCGGCGATGTCCCTCTCCAACGGCTCGCGGAACGGCGCGCCGGGCGCCTCCAGGCTGACCGGGCAGCGCGGGTCGGGCCCCGCCATCACCGAGAGCAGCAGGGCGGCATCGGCGACCGTACGGGCCATCGGGCCGGGCACGGTCAGCGTGTCCCACAGGTTCCACGCCGGGTACGACGGCACCCGGCCGGGCGTGGGGCGCAGCCCGACGACGTTGCAGAAGGAGGCGGGGTTGCGCAGCGAACCGCCCATGTCGGAGCCGTCGGCGAGCGGTTGCATGCCCGCGGCCAGCGCGGCCGCGGCGCCGCCACTGCTGCCGCCCGCCGAGCGGGTGAGGTCGTACGGGTTGCGGGTCACACCGAACACCGGGTTGTACGTGTGCGAACCGGCCCCGAACTCCGGCACGTTGGTCTTACCGATCCGGATCGCCCCGGCGGCCTGGATGCGCTGGACGAGGAGTTCGTCCTCATCGGGGACGGTCTCGGCGTGCAGGGGCGAGCCGTACGTGGTGCGCATGCCGCGGGTGAGGTGGGTGTCCTTGAAGGCGATGGGCAGCCCGTGCAGGGGCCCGTCCGGACCGCCGCGCACCAGCCGTTCGTCGGCGGCGGCCGCCGCCGCCATCGCGCCCTCGGGGTCGAGGGTGACGATGGCGTTCACGTGCGGATTGACGCGGTCGATGCGGTCCAGGTGGGCACGGACGACCTCGCGGGCGGAGAGCTCACGGCGGCGGATACGGGCGGCGAGGTCGGTGGCGTCGGCGTAGGTGAGGTCGGTGTCGCGGTCTGGGGCCGTGACGGGTCCTGGGTCCGCGACGGAGCCTGGGCCCGTGACGGAGCCTGGGTCGGCGTCGCGGCCTGGGTCGGCGTCGCGGCCTGGGTCGGTGACGGAGCCTGGGTCGGTGACGGAGCCTGGGTCGATGTCGCCACTCATACCCGCAACCCAACACCCTTCACCAGCGCGCCCACCACCCCCCGGGCCCGCTCGACGGCTTCCCCGTCGTCCGTCCGGACGCCGCGCGCCCACGTCTCCGCGGCGTCCAGCGCGGCGAGCGCCGGCAGCGCGTACCGCTCCGCTTCCGTCAGATCCCGCCCGTACCCCCGCAGGAAGGCGGCGCGCAGGACCGGGTCGCGCAGGCACGCGCCGTGCGCCACCCGTACCAGGTCCTCCGCCGCGCAGCCCAGCCGCGCCTGCGCGAAACCGGTGAGCGCCAGGCGCCGGCCCGCCGCGTCCCACAGGAAGTGGTGTTCGCCGATGTCGCCGTGCAGGAAACCCGGAGGCAGCGGCGGAAGCAGGTGGAGCACCGCGGCACGGTCGAGGACGAACCGCCGCTCCGCCGCGTCGAGCACACCCGCGGCCGACAGCTCCGCCACGTGCTGCTCGGCGGCGGCGTACCGGCCGGCGGCCCACTGGTCCGCGCCGCCCGCCGGGCCCACCGCGCGGCACGCGTCGTGCAGCCGGCGCAGCAGGCCGCCCGCCTGCCGGTACAGCTCCGTACGGTCGGCACGGCCGAGCGCGACGGCGGACGCACCGGCCCCCGGAGCCGCGGTGAGCAGCAGCGCGAGCCGGCCCGGATCGCTGTCGACGAGGACCGGCGCGTGCGCGTGGCCGAGGGCGGGCACGGCATGGCGGTACGCGTGCGTCTCGCGCGTGTAGCGGTCCGGCGCCGGCGCCACCTTGAGGAAGAACCGGGCCGCGTCCGCGCGCGTCAGCTCCCACACCCGTGAGCCGGCCCGCCGCCGCGTGACGTCGCGGATCTCGGCGATCTCGCCGCCCACGCGGCGGCGGGCCCAGGCACCGATGGTGTTCGGGACGGTTGGCACAGTTCCTCCTCGGTTGACGCCGGTTCGGACGGGTGCTCGCAGAACGAGGCCCGCGGACCGTTCGTCACGGTCCCACGCGGGCGCCCTCTCGGTCGAAAGTTCGACCGGCCCGTCAACGCGCGGACCGGCCCGGGTGGCGCGGACCGCGGTTCACCCGGCCGTGGACAGCCACCCGATCCGGGGATTGCGGAGTGCGGGGCCGGGGTGCGGGACGCGCGTCGCGGGGCCGCGGGCGCCGGGATGGCCGGAAGTCGGCAGCTACGCGGCGGGTACGCCGGCAACGAGTTGTACAGTTGCGCAATCCAGCAACTTAATGAGCGCGGCGCGGAACGCGCACCGAGCCGCAGGGGGATCCACATGCCAGGCACCCACTCCCCACGGTCCGAGGCGGACGCCGTCTTCGCCCACGCCCTCGGCCAGGCACTCGACTCCCCGCAGGTCAGGGAAGCGATGGGCCGCGCCCCGAGAGCCGTCGACCGCGAACAGCTGCGCGCCTGGGCCCACCGGGAACGCGACACACTGTGCGCCGCGGCGGCCGCCGAGTACGCGGCGTACACCCGGCTGCGCGCCGGGGACGGCGCCGGGGCGTACCCGGGTTCCGGTACGGCCTCGGGTTGCCGTACGGCTTCGGAGTCCGGTACGGCCCCGGGCTCCGGTCCGGACGCGGACTCCGGTACGGACGCGGACTCCTCTGGCGGCCTGCTCCCCGCCCTCGCCGTCCTCGTACCGAGCCTGGGCGCGGTGGCCGCGGCCCTCTTCCTCGCCATCGGCTTCGGCATGCGGCTCGTCGGCCTCCACCGGCAGTTCGCCGACGAACTGGTCTACGCGGGCTGGCTCGCCGCGGGCATCGCGGCGGCGGCGACCATGGCCGGCCTGGCCTGGGTGCTGGTGACGGCGGCCCGCAACCGCTCGGCGGCCCCCGCGGGCGAAACGACCATCGGCGACGGCGTCGGCCCGGAGTCCGAGGTGGCACGGGCACGCGCGGCCTGGCAGCTCGCCCTGCTGGAGCGCGGCATCCTGCCGTTCCTGCTGTCCCGCATCCAGGAACAGCAGTCCCGCGCCGGCGCGACCACAGCCGCGCAGCCCACCCGCTCCCGCCCCGAGTACGCCAGTCCGGGTTACGGGAAGCCCGCGTACGGAAGCCCGGCATTCGAGAGCCCCGCGTTCGAGAGCCCCGAACGCCAGGGGTGATTCGACTTGTCCACAGGGGTGGTTGTGAACCACGCCACACCTGCACTATGGGTGCATGAGGAGGTCCAGCGGGTTCGCGCCGACGGAACCGCCGCAGCCGTCGCCGCGGCGGCACAACGCGGTGCTCCGGCTGTACGACGCGCCCCTGCACCGGGACTGGGCGTTCTGGCTCACCGTCGGGCTTGCCGCCCTGGAGACCGTCAGTGTCCTCACCCATCCCGGTCCGGCGAGCGGCCTGCCCCGCTGGCTGGACACACTGCTCGCGGTGGTCGTCTTCACCGCGCTCTTCGGAGTGCTGCCCGCCTGGATCCGGCTGCACGTCCGGAGGTGGCGCCGACGCAGACACCACCCCCGCCCAGCACCGCCGGACAGCGCCACCCGGCCGCCCAGCGACACCCCGCCGCCCAGCGTCGCCCCGCCGACCGACCACGCCCCGCCGCCTCGCACCGCCCCGCCACCTCACACCGACCCGCCGCCTCACACCGGCCCATCGCCTCACACCGACCCACCCCCTCGCACCGCCCCGCCCCCTCACACCGACCCACCCGCCCGTACGGCGCCGCCCCCGCACACCACCCCGCCCCCACGGCAAACCGCTCACCAGGAGCCCGTCCCACCCCCAGCGTTCGCGCGGCCCGAGACCCCGCACCCACCCTCCCCCGACCCCCTGGCCGCCGCCCGCCGGACCCTGCCGCACCCCGTGGCCCGGACCGTTCACGAGATGCAGCGGGCGCATACGCCCAAGGACCGGCACGAGGCGCTGCTCGAAGCCGCCGAGACGCTCGCCGCCACCGTCACCGTCACCGCGGCCGGCCTGCTCACGGCGTACGGCGTCGGCGAGCGCAACCTCGCTGAGCTGCGTACCGCCCTCGCCGGCACGGGCACCACCTTCGGCACCTGGACGACGTGGCTCCACCACCTGTGCCGGGTCGCGCGGGAGCGCCCGGACGTCGTCCCCGGTCTCGCGGAGGCGCTGCGGGACGGCTCCGACATGGCCGCCAGACCGGACGATCCCGGACTCGTCCAACTCCTCGACCGCCTCAAGGGCGAACGCAACCGCACGTCGCACGGCGACAAGCCACGGACGCAGGAAGAGGCCGCCCTGCGCGTCACCGAGCACCAGCTCACGCTCGAACGGGCTCTGGCGAGCGCACAGTTCCTCGCCGGGCTGCCCTGGCTGCTCACCGTGTCGTGCGCCTACCAGCGCCGTACCGGCACGTTCGAGGTCGTGGCGGACCACCTGATGGGCGACCACCCGGACTTCGACCGGCTGACCTTCCCCTGCGCGGCCCCGGTCGCCGACGACACGGTGTACGTGCTCAGCCCGGCGGGCCCGGTCGCCCTGTCGCCGTTCGTCGCCAGCCTGTACTGCGAGCAGTGCGGGCGCCGCGAGATATGCCACGCCAATGTCGCGGGCCGCCGCAACCGGACAGCGGCCTACAAGAGCTTCGGCCGCGGGCACGTCATCCCGCATCCCGAGCTGGACGACGAGATATCCGCTCTCCCCGGCACGCGCCCGCCCCGCCGGTGACCGCGTAGCCCCGCCCTGACCCACCCCTCTCCTAGTTCGAAATGGGATCCATTTTCATATAGCCTCGTCCGGCACCGGTCGGCACCGGTACGTGCCCGCGTACGCCCGCATGGCGTCCCGCGTGCCCGTCAGCACACCCACGCCCAGGAGGTTCCCGGACCATGGCCGTTCCCAAGCGGAAGATGTCCCGCAGCAACACCCGCCACCGCCGCGCCCAGTGGAAGGCCCGCACGCCCGCCCTGGTGCCGGTGACCGTCGACGGTTCCGTGTACCAGGTCCCGCGCCGCCTGGTGAAGGCGTACCAGCGCGGCCTGCTGCACCCGGAGGACTGACCGCCCATGGCGCCGCACCCGTCCCCCGCCGGCCCGCTGCCCGTCACCGTGCTCTCCGGATTCCTCGGCGCGGGCAAGACCACGCTGCTCAACCACGTCCTGCACAACCGCGCGGGCCTGCGGGTCGCGGTGATCGTCAACGACATGAGCGAGGTCAACATCGACGCCGCGCTCGTCCGCGGCGGCACGGCCGCACTGTCCCGTACCGAGGAACGGCTGGTCGAGATGACCAACGGGTGCATCTGCTGCACCCTGCGCGACGACCTCCTGGAAGAGGTCGACCGGCTGGCGCGCGAAGACCGCTTCGACCACCTGCTCATCGAGTCCAGCGGCATCTCCGAGCCGATGCCGGTGGCCGCGACCTTCGCGTTCCCGCGCGACGACGGTGCGACGCTGGGCGACCTGGCCCGGCTGGACACCATGGTCACCGTGGTCGACGCCGTGAACTTCCACGGCGAGCTGGTGCGCGGCGACGGTCTCACCGAGCGCGGCCTCGCCCCGTACGAGGACGACGAGCGGACCATCAGCGACCTGCTGATCGACCAGATCGAGTTCGCGGACGTACTCGTCCTCAACAAGCTCGACCTGGTCGACGAGGCCCAGGCCGGCCGCCTGCGCGCCGTCCTCACCCGGCTGAACCCGGCGGCCCGCGTCGTCCCCGCCCGGCACGGCCGCGTGGCGCCCGCCGAGATCCTGGGCACCGGCCGCTTCGACCTGGAGCGCGCCCAGCAGGCACCCGGCTGGGTCATGGAGCTGAACGGCGACCACGTGCCGGAGACCGAGGAGTACGGGATCTCCAGCACCGTCTTCCGCGCGGCGCGCCCCTTCCACCCCGCCCGGCTCTGGGAGTTCGTCACGGAGGGCATGGACAGCGGCGCGTACGGGGACATCCTGCGGTCCAAGGGCTTCTTCCGCCTCGCCGGCCGGCCCCGGGTGACCGGCCTGTGGTCGCAGGCGGGCTCCGTCGCCCGCTTCGAACCGTCGGGCACGCGGGCGGACGCCGGGGACGGATCTCCCGAGGACCTCCAGGGCCCCCAAACCCCTCAGGTCCCTCATGATCTCCAGGCCCCTCAGGATCTCCAGGAACTGGTCTTCATCGGGACCGGCCTGCGGGCCGAAGCCCTGCACGCCGCCCTGGGGAACTGCCTCGTCACGGACGCCGAGACGCTCACCGGGGCGTACGGCACCGACCCGTTCCCGGCCTGGGACGTGTACGGCGCGGACGACAGCTGCGACCACGAGGGCTAACCGGCATGGGCGGCCGGCTGACCCGACAGCGCGCCTCCGTCCTGCGCGTACTGACCACGTGCCAGGACTTCGTCTCGGCGCAGGAACTGCACGTCCGCCTGGTCACCGCCGACGTACCCGTCGGTCTGTCCACCGTCTACCGCACCCTGCACGACCTGGAGCGGGCCGGGCAGGTCGATGTCGTACGGGACGAGGCGGGCGAGCGCCTGTACCGGCCGCGGCCCGCCGACGGCCACCGCCACTACCTGATCTGCCGCCGCTGCGGCCGCAGCCGCCCCCTGGACTCCGACGTGGTGGAGCGCTGGGCGGAGCGGGTGGGCGCGGAGAGCGGCTACAGCGCGGTCGAGCACACCGTGGAACTCAGCGGCATCTGCGGCCACTGCGACGGTCTGTACGCATAGCCCTGGCCCCACGGCCCGTACGGCGATGCGCCCCGCGCGGCCCGTACGGCGATGCGGCTCACGGCCCGTACGGCGATGCGCCCCGCGCGGGATGGCGGGAGACTCGGAAGAGGAGTCGCGCACCCACGCCGCGGTGCGCGCATCCATGGCGAGGAAGGAAAGAAGGTGCCTGTCATGACAGCCACCACGCACGCGCCGCACCCGGACCACACCCACGAGCACGGCACCGGCTGCGGCCACGTCGCCGTACCCCACGACGACCACGTGGACTACGTGCACGACGGCCATCTGCACCGCCCGCACGGGGACCACGCCGACGAGTGCGAGCCCGCCGCCCACACCGTCCACGAGGGCCACGACCACGACCACCGCCCCGGCTGCGGCCACGTCGCCGTACCGCACGGCACCCACGTCGACTTCATCCACGACGGCCACCGGCACGCCGCGCACGAGGACCACTGGGACGACCACTGAGGAAGGGCCGCGGGCCGCCGCGGCAGGCCGGTCGCGGACCGTTCGAAGAAATTTCCGCCCCACCGGCAACCCCCACCGCTGCCGCACGTCGTGACGGGTGAGGGCGCCGTCCGGCGCCGTCCCGCCGATCGTGGAGCAGCCACCGTGAACGACTCTCGCACCTCCGCCTCGTCCACTTCGCCCGGCCCGTCCGCCGCCTCCCACGCGCCGTCCGGTGACGCCGGGCGCGCGGCCCGCGGCCGGGTACGGAGCGCCGTGACCGCCGGGCTGCTGGCGGCGGTCGCCCTTCCGGCGCTCGCCCTGGCCGGTACGGCGCACGCCGAGGAGCGGCCCTCGAAGGTGAGTGCGCCCAGCGCCGCCCCTCGCCCGGCGGACTCCGCCCCCAAGCCGGCCCCCGAGGTCAGCAACCCGCCCTCGTCCGCCTCGCGCCCGAGCGCCGCGCCCAGCGCCGTACCGAGTGCCGCGGCAAGTCCGAGCAAGGCGCCGGGCGACTCCGCGGCGAAGCCCGCGCCCGCGCCGGCGGCCCCGTCCGGCAAGGACGAACTCGCCGAGACGGGCACCTCCACCACCACCAACGTGGCGCTGGGCGCCGCTGCCGTCCTGCTGATCGCCGGAGGCGGCGGTGCCGTGTACGCCGCCCGCCGCCGCGGCAGCGCCGCCTGAGCCACCCGTAACGCTTCCGACGGCCGAGGAACCGATGGAGTTCACCGCCGCCGCGTCCCCCGCCCCGGTACGGCCCGCCGTGCCGGGGCCCTGGCGCGCCCTGGGCCGGCGCCTGCTGACGCGCGTGTCGGCGCAGCAGCACCACCGGTCGTACGGTCCGCCGCCGGTCCAGCGGCCCACTTCCAGGACCGACCGGGACGACCAGGCAAGCCGGACTGATCGGGCTGATCGGGCTGATCGGGCTGATCGGGCTGATCGGGCTGCCTGGGACTACCGGACCGGCCGGACCGATTCCCCGTATCGCGCCGGCCGCACCGCCCACCACCCCGACGACGCCCCCACCATCACGGACCTCTACCACGCGCACCGGCTGTCCATGGTGCGGCTGGCGGTGCTGCTGGTGGACGACCGGGCCACGGCCGAGGACGTCGTCCAGGACGCGTTCGCGGCCCTCTACAAGCGCCACGGCGAGCGGCTCGACGAGGTCGACAACGCCCTCGCTTACCTGCGCACCGCCGTCGTCAACGCGGCCCGCTCGGTGCTGCGGCGCCGCCGCACGGCCCGCGACTACACACCCCCGTACGAATCGGACGCACCCTCCGCCGAGGAACGCGTCGTGCTCGACGAGGAGCACCGCGAAGTCCTCGCCGCCCTCGGCCGGCTGACCACGCGCCGCCGCGAGGTCCTCGTCCTGCGGTACTGGGGCGACCTCACCGAGGCGCAGATCGCGGCCACGCTGGGCATCAGCCGCGGCGCGGTGAAGTCCATCGCCAGCCGCGCGCTGGACTCCCTGGAGAAGATGCTGGAGGCGCGGCCATGACGCACCACGGACCGGGAGCCGACGACTCCCTCGAAACGCGGCTCCGGCTCGCCCTGTCCGCCCGCGCCGAGCAGGTCGACCTCCGGGACCTGCGGCCGGCCGCGCCTCCAGGGCCCGAGCTGCGGCGCGGCCCGTTCCTCAGCCGGCGGCTGCGGCGGTTCGTCCTGCCGCTGGCCGCTGCGGTCACGGCGGCCGCCGCCGCGGTGGGCTACCTGGTCCTGGCCCCGGACGCCCCGACCTCACCGCGCCCCGTCCCCGCGTCCACGCCCAGCCCCGTACCGCCCCCCACTCACCTCACTCCTGCCCCCACCCCCACCCCCTCCCCGTCGTCCCCCACCGGCCCGGCCACCCCTTCGCCGTCCGCGTCCTCCCCCGCCCCCGGTCCCACCACGCGGCCCGGAACGCCCGTCCCGAGTGCGCGCGCCGCCGATCCGGTCGAGGGCGCCTCGCCCCTGGAGGCGCGGCGACGGCCGTCCGCATCGCCTCCGGGGGCGGCGGACCCCCCGGCGACGGCGGTGCCGAGCGCGCCGGATTCGGGCCGGGTGGCGTCCCCGAGCGGCGCGGCCGGCCGCTGAGGTGCGTCACGCCCCGCCTCCGCCGTCGCCCCCGACCCCGTCCCCACCGTCACCCCTGCCCCTGCCCCTGCCCCTGCCCCTGCCCCTGCCCCTGCCCCACCATCGCCATCGTTCGCATCGCCACTACGCGCGTACCACTCCCCCCGACCCACATCCACCCGGCACGACGAGCCGTACTCCGATCGTGTCGAATTCCCCCACACCACACGCTTCACGGATTTTGCGGAATTCACCTCTCTTTCCGCCCCGCGACAAGCGCCCGCCCCGACTGCCGCGCCCCACCGAGCGCTCATTTCCGGCCGTCCTCGCGAGCGCGTCGCGTCACTTTTCCGCGGCGGTGGGCGCCTTTCGCCGTACGGGGCAACCCTTCCTCCACCATGGCCGCGCGGGACGCAGACCACCTGCCCCGTACCGCTTTCTCATCCGCTTCTCAGCAGCCCGTTCCGGAATTGCCCCTCTTTGCCGCCTTCGCTCTGCGACCGCATGGCTGCGCCCGGCACCGGAGGCCCGGTAGGCTTTCCGTGTGATCTTCAAGCGCATCGGAAATGGGCGGCCGTACCCGGACCACGGCCGGGAAAGCACCCGCCAGTGGGCGGATGTTGCCCCTCGCCCGGTACGCCTTGACCAGTTGGTGACGACCAAGCAGCAGCTCGACCTGGAGACGCTGCTCGCCGAGGACTCCACCTTCTACGGCGACCTCTTCGCGCACGTCGTGAAGTGGCAGGGCGACCTCTACCTGGAAGACGGGCTGCACCGCGCCGTGCGCGCTGCTCTCCAGCAGCGCCAGGTGCTCCACGCCCGCGTCCTGGAACTGGGCTGACAGTCCGGTCGACGACCCGGCCCGCAGCCCGGCTGCCGGCCCGGCGTCCCCGGCCCGACACGGCCTGTCCCCCTGTCCGGGGGGCCGTATTGGCCCTTTCGGGTGGGTCTTGCGACGCGCATTGATCATTTAGTAGGCACGGCGTCGCCACCGCACTACGCTGCGAACATGAGCATGCTGACGCCCCCTGGCATGGGCGGTAAGAAGTACCGCATCACGGGCGACAGATATCCACGGATGCGCCGCCCCCGTCACCGTCGGCGGATCGCCCTGGCGATCACCGCCGCCGTCTGTGCCCTGGCCCTGGCCGGCTGGGGCACCTTGCAGCTCATCGACGTCTTCGGCGGCAGGGGCGGTACGGCCCAGGCGGCGCAGGACAAGAAGAAGTGCCCCGACAAGGGCGGCACGAAGCAGACGAGCGCCCTGGCCGCCGGTACGGGCAAGCCGCTGCCCCGGCCCGCCGACGTCACCGTCAACGTCCTCAACGCGACGGCGCGCGGCGGACTCGCCAAGTCGACCGCCGACGAGCTGAAGAAGCGCGGCTTCAAGGTCGGCAAAGTGGGCAACGCCCCGCCCGCGTACGACAAGAAGATCAAGGGCACCGGCGTGCTGCTGGGCGCCCGGGCGACGTCCGAGGGCGCCCAGAAGGTGCTGGGCACGCAGCTCGAAGGCGCGGAGCTGAAGAGCGACACCCGTAAGACGGGCGATGTCGACCTGCTCATCGGCGACACCTTCAAGGCCCTGGCCGAGCCGGCCGCGGCCCAGAAGGCACTCACCGCGCTGACGGCACCGGCCAAGCAGAACCCGCACTGCCGTAAGTGACCGGCCGGGGCCGGGCGCCCGCCCCGAACCCAGTCGAACCGAGCGCCCACCCCGAACCGAGTCGAACCGATCACCCGCCTAGAACCGGGTCGAACCGATCCGCCCGCCCCGCCCGGACGCTCCGCTGCCGCTACGACCGGCCTCAGGCCACTACGGGCGACGTCCTGCCGCAGACCGCCACGGCCTGCCACGGCCTGCCTCAGCCGGCCGTCCCGTACATCCGGTCACCCGCGTCGCCCAGCCCCGGGACGATGTAGCGGTCGGGGTTCAGGCACTCGTCCACGGCCGCCGTGACGACCGTCACCGGCGCGCCGGCCAGCTCGCGCTCCATCACCTCGACGCCCTCGGGCGCCGCCAGCAGGCAGATCGCGGTGACGTCGTCCGCGCCGCGGTTGATCAGTTCCCGGATCGCCGCGACCAGCGTGCCGCCGGTGGCCAGCATCGGGTCGACCACGTACACCTGGCGGCCCGAGAGGTCGTCCGGCATCCGCGTGGCGTACGTGTGGGCCTCGTACGTCTCCTCGTTACGGACCATGCCCATGAAGCCGACCTCGGCCGTGGGCAGCAGCCGGACCATGCCGTCCAGCATCCCCAGCCCGGCGCGCAGGATCGGCACGACCAGCGGGCGGGGGTGGGACAGCCGCACTCCGGTGGTCGCCGTCACCGGAGTGTCGATGTCGACCTGCTCGGTCCGCACATCGCGGGTGGCCTCGTACGCGAGCAGGGTGACCAGCTCGTCGGCGAGACGCCGGAAGGTCGGGGAATCGGTGCGCTTGTCGCGCAGAGTAGTGAGTTTGTGCGCCACCAGCGGGTGGTCGACGACGTGGATCCGCATGACATCGACAGTAGCCGAGGTCGCGGGCGCCGGTGCCCGCCCGTCCGCGCCCGCGTGGCCCGGGAACCGATTCCGCCCCCGTTGGCATCGGACCACCGGTCAGGGGGAAAGTGGGCACAAACGCCCGGTCCGTCGTACCGGCGCCGGGCATGGACCTCGTCCCAAGGGGGTTACGGCGTGCCCGACGGGAACAGGAGCGGAAACGGAACCGAGGCCGGAACCGGGGTCGGCGACGGAACCGAGGCCAGGGCCGGACGCGGCGGCAGGGCCGGACGCGCCGGCAGCGGACGCAGCGGTAGCGGACGCGCCGGCAGCGGACGCGCCGCCCGACGGCGTGGCGGCGGGACCGGGAGCGCGACCGGCGAATCGGCCGACGGCGAATCGACCGCCGGCGCATCGGCCCCCCTGGACGACACCCCCGCCGACGACAACGCCCCCACTCCCTCCCCCACTCCCACTCCCTCCCCCCTCGACGAAGGCGCCACCGGTGCCGAGAACGACGCGGCGCGCCGACGCCGGCGCGCCCAGTTCCTGCGCGATCTCCACGAGGCCAAGGAACTGCGCGACCGGGTCCAGCCGCGCCGCGCCCGGGCGGCACGGATGCGCCAGGCCATGAGAATGCGCACGTTCCGCTGGTAGCCGAACGTCACAACAGCCTCACCAGAACCTCTCGCCTCACAAAACGTGAGCCACATCTCTCGGAACGCCCGCACGACGCAACGCCGAAGACCCCGCGCAATCGCGTTGTTTCTGCCACGATTCCGATGGGCGGGGACCTGCGGCGCCGAGGCGCCGCCCCGTCCGACCCGGCACGCCTATGACCAGTGGGAGAGTCACGGTGTACTTCGCCGCACTGCTCGCGCGCACCGAAGACGGGTGGGAAGCGAGCGACACGGAGCTCGACAATGTGGAGACCCTGACCGATCTGGCCGACCTGGCCCGAGAGGCCGCGGTCGACGACGACACGGTGGTGGCATACATCGAGCAGGAAGGCACGTGGTTCGGCGTCGTCCGCGTGGACGGCGAGGACGATCCGCGGATCTTCATCTCGAACGCCGCCGCCGCTGCCCGCAGCTCGTACGGTGCGATGCTCACCGACGAACTGCTCGGCCGCGACGAGGACGGCACCGACGACCTCGACAGCCTCGACCTGGACGGTACGGAGGACGGCGAACCCGACCCGGTGGAAAGTACGGGCGAGGGCGAGGAGACGGTGACGGCCTCCGGCGCCCCCGCGCCACCGCCGGGACCACTCGGCGACCCGGCCCTGCTGGCCGACCTGGGCATCGGCGACAAGGAGCTGCTCGCGCTCGACACCGACGCGCTGTCCGAGATCGCCGACGCCCTCGGCTGCACGGACGTCCTGGAGGCCGTGAGGTAACCCCCGTCACGGACACTGGGAGGCATGACCGCCTCCTTGCCCGACCCCCTCCGCACCCCGGCGCCCGACCCGCTGCGCGATCCCTGGACCGCGGCCATGCGCCGGGCGCTGGACGAGGCTGCCCTCGCCCCCGGGACCGGCGACGTCCCGGTGGGCGCCGTCGTGCTGTCCGCGGACGGCACGGTCATCGGCACCGGCCGCAACGAACGCGAGGCCACCGGCGACCCCACCGCCCACGCCGAGGTCCTCGCCGTCCGGGAGGCCGCCCGCACGGTCGGCTCCTGGCGCCTGACCGGCTGCACGCTCGTGGTCACCCTGGAGCCGTGCACGATGTGCGCGGGCGCCATCGTGCTGTCCCGCCTGGACCGCGTCGTCTACGGAGCGGCCGACGAGAAGGCGGGCGCCGCCGGCTCCCTCTGGGACGTCGTACGCGACCGCCGCCTCAACCACCGCCCCGAAGTCATCACCGGCGTCCTCGCCGACCCCTGCGCCACCCTCCTGACCACCTTCTTCCGCTCCCGCTGACCCCGCCGCGCCCCCTCCCCCGGATACCGATTTCGGCGTACGGCCCCCCGTGAGCTAGAGTTCCTCTCGGTAGCGTGTCCGAGCGGCCGAAGGAGCGCGCCTCGAAAGCGCGTGAGGGGGCAACTCCTCCGTGGGTTCAAATCCCACCGCTACCGCTTGTAACACCCCTCTGATCTGCGGAGACGCGGTCAGGGGGGTGTTTTGCGTGGCACCTGTGCAGGGCGGTGGTGGCGCACGTTGCCCCGTGAGTCCCGGATCGGCGCGGTGTCCCTCGGGAACTCGGGGCGCCGCGCCACAGTCTGCCCGGGCTCGGCGCGTGCACAGCCACCGGGAGCGGTGCCGGCAGTGACGATGAGCTGCCTTTCAGTTTCTCCAGGCCCTAGGACGAGAGGGGACGGGAGAGCAGGCACGGACCCGTCAAGGAGTCACGGGGCTTGGACCCTCACGTGTGATCACACGTGATACGCGTGATCACACGTGATCACTAGGTCGTGCCTGCACTGCGGCTGCGGCCCTTGCCCGTATTGGCACTGCCGGACCAACTCAAGGTCACCCCGGCAGGCCAGTCAGGTCCGGCTTACGCCACGGCTCCTGCCGTCAGGTCAGGGCTTGCCCTTTCGGATGCTCTTCTTCGTGCAGTGGTGCGCGCGGTAGCCCTTGGGCATCTGGTCGTTGGCGTTCTTGTGGGCCGCCTTCCAGGCGAGGTCCTGCGTCGCGCCCCAGCCGTGCCCCTGCACGTATCCGTGAATTCCGCCGTCCGCGATGCTTTCCTTGGGGCACTGCATATGCGCGGTCCACCCGGACGCCGCCTCCGCAGGGACGGTCAAACCCAGCGAGAACACAACTGCAGCGGCGCCGGTGATCAGCGAACCGACGGTACGCGATGTACGCATGAGAAAATTCTCCCGAGGATCGATGTTCCGATACTGCGGGGGCAGGCCGCTGGGCGGTGCAATCCACACTCGCCAACCCACTTCCGCAAGGCACACCGAACTTCCTTGGCCGCACAAGCCAAGGCGAGAAATGGTGGTCGATCCTTGCCCCCCTGAGAACCACCCGCCTCGGTGGTCAACCGAGCGGATGAGCACGCCAGAACCTACGGGATCAAGCCGCCCTGATCAATACTGAATCTCCAGTGAGCACGATCACTGCCCGGGCGCGGTATCCGGGTGTCGGACGGCACTGCCTGACGGCGTGTCACTCCTCAAGATGCCCAGTGCCGTCGCCCCTGGCCTGTCTCTCCTGGTGCCCGGCCGCTAACCTTGGCGCCCATGAACCAGCGGAAACGAAAGAAGCTTTCGCGTCATCTCTTCGGGGCGATCCTGACCAGTGACGCCGCCCGCGTGAAGGCGGTTCTGCGGGCCGGAATCGACCCCAACGAGCCGAGCAGCGAGGGTACGACCCCGCTGTATCTGGCCTCCGTCAACGGAGAAGCGGACATCGCCCGCTTGCTCCTCAAGGCCGGCGCCTCGCCCGACACGGAGAGCAACGGATTCGGCTCGGAAGGCACCCCCCTGTGCGCAGCCGCATGCTGGGGATACACCGAAACCGTGCGCGAACTGCTGGCGTACGGCGCCGATCCCAACCGGCGCGAAGATCACGGAACGGGCCGCTCCCCGCTGGACTGGGCCAACGAGGGCCCCCACCCCGAAACCGCCGAACTCCTCACCGCAGCAGGGGCGACCACCCACCGGAGCGCGCAGGCGGCCCAGGGTTGACACGGGCGTGGGCCGCGCCGGACGTGACCCTGCTCACACTGGTGGTGACTGGCTAAATATCGCCCCTGTCGCATAAGTTCTGTCACGCCCACCCCGTCGAATTGACCGTCGGCGAGGGGGGCATTCAGGGGGACGGGGGTCACACCAGATCCCGTCTCGGCTCATGCAGCTGGGGCGGTTTTGGTATGCCCTGCAGCAACGGGACAAGTGTGGGCCGTAGCAGCAATGACCTGCCCCTGATCGCAAGGGACGCTGACCCCTAGAGGAGCAGGTATGCGCAAGCCACGCACGATGGCCCCCATAGCCACTACTGCAGCAATGGCCGCGCTTCCCCGCAGTGCAGCAAACGAAGCACTCTTTCTGGGACATCATGCGGAGCCCGGCGATAAAAAGCTGATGACGCCAGGCCGACGCTGACGCCAGCGAGACCGCGCACAGCAAGAGGGACAGGTTTCCCGCTCCGCCTCGTCACAGTGGCCTCCTGCGCACTTTTCACGGAGCGCACTTTTCACGGAGCGCGCTGTTCACGGAGCGCGCTGACACCTGTCGATGCGTAAATCTCCGCGAAATCACTGCGCACTCCGGCCTTCAGGCTGCCTGAACCATGGTGGTTTCCTGCTTCCTGCTGCCCTGTACAGCGGTCACCAATTGCTGTACGGCGCACACTGCCCGCACCAGAGTGCCGGTGCAGGAATTTCGGCAACCGCCCCGCCGGCCTGAATCCAGAAAAGCCTACCCTTGCGTATGGGGCGAAAACTTGTAGGTTAACCCGCAGGTAATCGCCTGATACCGTAATTCGTCGCTGCGAATCGACTGACCATCGATTCATGGCAGCGAATACTCACGAGAAAGCGAGTTAATGATGAAGATGAAGACCGGGCTCAAGGCTGCTCTCGCGACCGGCGCCATCATCGTGGCCGCTGCCGCTCCCGCGCTGGCCGCGGAGGACGCCGGTGGCGGCAAGTGGTCCCACGGCGTGGGCGCCAACTACGTGTACTCGAACTACAAGCACCCCAAGGTCTACCACTCGTCTTCCGTCGAGGGCGCGTACTGGGCCAAGAGCGCCTGCGAGAAGGAAGGCGTGTGGGCCAAGGCTTCGGCGCAGAAGAAGTCGGTCGGCATCAACAAGGCCTACTACAACCCCTCCTGCTGACGCTCTCATACCCGCGGCTGTCATTTCCTGACTGCCGCACCTGGCTGCGGGCTGCCATTCCGGCCCGCAGCCAGGACCCCGATTCGCCCCACCCTCATCTCGCGATATGCGCACTCCCGAGTGCCTGAACCTGGGTTGCCGATGCTCCATCGAGGTATCAAGTTCGTCCACGCCGCCGTTTTGGTCTTCTCCGCCCTGATTTCTTTCCTCTTCGTGCGGGGGCTGGACGAGAGCCTGGTTCTGGGAAGTTCTGCTCAGGTCTGGGTGACCAGGTCCGACGATTCGGTGAGTGGCGCCCAGGTCGCCCGCGCGATCGCCGCGTTCTCGGACGACCACAAGGTTGCCGTGGCGCGCGAGCTGCCCGACGTGGAGTATTCCGACAGCCGTCGGCACCTGTATCTCGCCTCAGGAAACCCGCACTTCGATGCGGCATCCTGGCTGACCGACGGATACCCGGCGTTCGGTTCGCACTTCACCACGGAGGTGCACCCCATCGCGGAGATCGGGCAGCGCGACCCACGGGGCTTCTACTACGTTTTCGGACCACCTGAGACCGCTGACGCCCTGGTCGCCGTACTCGCCGATCTCGGGCTGGGCTCTAGTGTCCAGCATCCGCTTTCCTCCGGCCAGCTGCTCCAGTACTTCACGGGCGGTGAGCTGTTCTGGTCGTTCTTGGTCATCGCGCTCGCCGCAGTGACGATGACCGGCGCGAGCGTATTGCTGAACGCGAAAGCCTATGGCGTATTGCGTCTGCAAGGAAAATCCCTCGGGGAAATCCTTGCCCGTGATCTGAAGCAGCTGGCAGCTTTCTGGTTGCCGGCGGCCGGCGCCGTGGTGGCCGCGGTGCTCGTATCGCTCGGCTTCTACAACGGTCTCGCCTGGCTGGGCCTGTTCGCTGCCGTGGCCGCGTGTCTCGCGGGCCTGCTGATCCTTTCGGTACTGGCTGCCCACGCCGCCGTACTCGCTCTCACCTTCAAGACCGAGTTGCTGCGCGCGCTCAAGGGTGAACTGCCCGCCAGAGCGGCATTCGTCTCCACGTACGTGGTGCGGATCCCCGCGGTGCTGCTCGCGCTCGGCTTCGCCATGGACGTCATCGTGGCTGGCCAGCACGTGACGGCACGCCAGGGCAGTCAGGACACCTATGCCAAGGCGGGGAACGCCGTCACCATCCGCCTCAACGGCAGCTGGGGAGGCGACTCGGAGCCGGTGGTCAAGCAGGTGGGTACGTGGCTCCGCCAGGCCGACGCGGCCGGCGAGATCGTCGTTGCCGGACGCCACGATCTCCAGAATCTCTCTTCGGACGCGCGTCTGCCGCAAGGCGAGATACTGATCGTCAACGAGACCTTCCTCGCCCACCAGCCGGTCACGGACCCGAAGGGACAGCGGTACTCGCCGGCGCCGCACAACACGCCGGCGGCAGACGCCCGTTCGGTTCGGGTCATCATCCCCGAATCCCTCGCCCCTCACGCATCGGCTATCCGAGCGACCGTCCCTGATGTCTTCGGCAAGATGGACCCGGATGTCCGGCGGCACCTCAAGACCGAGACATTCGAAGCGAAAAGCGGTCAGCGCGTCTTCGGCTACAACTCCGGAGACCGAAGCCCCAACGCTGCCTACAGTCCGGACGACGACCGGTCGTTGGTCCGCGACCCCGTCCTTGTCGTGGTCCCCAATGGTTCACACATCCTCACCGACGATATGTACACCACGATCGCGACCCAGGACGGTATCGTCTTCCCTGATCCCGACGACGTCCTGACCCCTCTTGCAGCGAATAAGTACGCGCTACAGTCCTACGTGGCGACAGTGAATCCCGTGGGGCAGAACGCCGCGCTGAAGCTGAGGGAAGCCGTCGCCGGCTTCCGGCTGCAGCTCTTCAATCTCATCGCCTCCGTGGCCGTGCTTCTCATCACTGGGATCGGCGTCTGCATCATCCACGCACGCAAGCACGCGCAGGCTACTTTCGTCCGGCACATCAGCGGCTGGCGATTCACCGCAACTCACCGCTTCATTCTCGCTGTAGAGGGAATTCTCGCGGCCTTCCTCATCTGGTGGGTTCCTGCCCAGGTGTGGCGACAGAACCAGGACCTTGCGGAGATGGCCGCTCAGGGCATTCCTGCGCCCGTCCCGCCCGTCCAGCTCACCGCAGCTGACATCAGTGCCATCGCGGGGCTGGCCGCCCTTGAGTTCGGTGCTGTCATCCTCACCCTCTGGATATTCCACCAGCGCATCGTCAAGGAAGGGGCAATCGAGGCATGAGGATCACTCGGAAGACCCCCTCCCCCGCAGCAGGAGTGCAGTCGTGATCGATATCGTCAAGCTGTCGAAGGGCTTCGGTACCCGAACCCTGTGGTCCGATGTCACTGTGACCGTCAATCCCGGCGAACTGCTCGCCCTTGTCGGCCCCAGCGGATCGGGAAAGTCCACCCTCCTCAACTGCATCGGCCTGCTCGACAGACCCAGCGCCGGACAGATTCTCCATGCGGGGAAGGACATGACCCAGTTCGGGCGACGCGAGATCCGGCACTTCCGTCGCGACGTTCTCGGGTACCTCTTCCAGAACTACGCTCTGATCGAGAACGCCACCGTAGCCGCCAACCTTGAGGTCGCGACCAAGCCGCAGCGGAGTGCGCGGGGCAAGGCCGGCATGGCGATCGCCGAGGCTCTTGAGCGGGTCGGCCTGGCGGGCCGGGAGAAGGAGATGATCCACCACCTCAGCGGTGGCGAGCAGCAACGTGTCGCGCTCGCCCGCATCATGGTGAAGAAGCCGGCCGTCGTGCTCGCCGACGAGCCCACTGGCGCCCTCGACCACGCCAATGCCACCACGGTCATCGACATCCTCCGCGAGATGAGTGACGCCGGATGCGCCGTTGTCATCGCCACCCACGACGACCGCGTCCGCGACCGATGCGACGCCGCCTTCGCCGTCCATGAAAACGCTCTCGTCACCCAAGCACCGACCAAGCCCGAAGGTGCGCCTGCCGAACAGGTCAGCGCTTCCTGAGAGTCCTGCCTGACCCCGGCAGCCCGGTGCGATACTGCGCAGCGGTCTGGCGGCCCCGGTGAAGGTCCTGGTTCAGCGCCTGGCCGGGTAGGGACTCGTGAGGGCAGAGATGACGGCTTCGGTGCCGTACAAGACCGCCTGGGAAGACCCGGCCACCCGCCGGGCCTGGCGCCGTACCGCGTCGCTCCGATGTGCTGCCCTGGTGACCTGGCCGCTGGGGTTCAGCGCGTGGCTCTTCGCCGTGGTCATGACGCCGGTCTGGCTGCTGGTGCTGTGGATTCCCGTGCTGTGTGTCGGCATCTGGTACGCCATGCTCTCGGTGATCTCGACGCTTTCCCTGATGCGGACGCGCCGCGTGCTGCGTGTCTACCCGTGGCAGGCGGGCATCGCCCGGGCAGAGCCGAAGAAGAACGGCAGTACACGGTTCGTCGTGCCGGACCCGGAACGGGCGGAGAAGTCCGTGAGCCTCGGCCATGGCGGCCTCATCGGGACGCGAGGGCATTTCTGGCTACGCGAGGTGAAGTCCGGTCGGATTACCGACGTGTGGTTCGCGGGTGACCCCAGGTATCTGGGCGTCGTCGCGGCCCCTGGGCCACGGCGCCTCCTGTGGGTCGCCCAGCGGGAGGCGACGGACCCCCGTATGTCGCCCCGCAAGAAGGGGGTCAGCCCTGCGGCGCGGGCGCGGGCGCGTGCTGCTGGGGCGCGGGTCGGGGGAGATTGAGCGGAGCGTTCGGCGGGGCACGGGGAGGACGGGTTACCTGCGAGCTGCCGTATCGGACGGGAGCTCGGTCAAGCGGCTTCGGCAATCGGCGGCGAAGCGGCCGGGGTGGTGGTGCCCCGGCGGTAGGTGAGCGTGCCGGCGGTAGGCGAGCGTACCGGCGGGGCCGGTCTCGGCGTTCCCGACCTGCCATCTGTCGCCCGCCGGGGCGGGGGCCGCTGTCGGCCCAGCCATTCCCGCCCCCGCGGTCACAACCGTCCGCTCACCGCGACAGCTGCCCATGTACGCCTCGGGAGCGCCGATTTCCCGATGTCCCGAGCGCCGATTTCCTCGGAAGGTAGGGCGCGTCGAAGCTTTGCCCTGTCCGCGTCGGGCAGCGGTCATCCGCTGTCGGCGAGCAGTCGCCCGCCTAGCGGTCCTAGTGATGCGGGTCGTGTGGGTCGTGTGGGTGGTGTCGGTCAGCCGATGGGGTTGATGAAGGTGGCGGGGTGGGTGGCGCCGTCCTGGTGGGTGAGGGGGCCCCAGGGCCAGGTGAGGGTGAGGGCGGTGGTCTCGTTGGGCGGGGTGACGG